>NZ_FXAM01000001.1:0-292500 GCF_900155475.1 Methylomagnum ishizawai
CGAGCAACGCCTGGGGCGCTCGGCTTCGCGGGCCACGCGGCGGACCTCGCGGCCCGCTATGCCGCCAACCAAGCGCGGGCGATGCCAGCCATCTGGGCGAGGAATCGCGCTACGCCCTGCGGATCGGCCACGATCCCGGCGCGGCGCTGCGGCTGGCCCAGGCCAATTGGTCGGTCCAGCGTGAACCCGCGATGCGCGGGCGGTGTTGGAAGCGGCCCAGGCCGCCCGGCAACCGGAAGCGGCCCGGCCGTGTTGGATTTCCTGGCCCGCAGCGGACTCCAGGATGCCCGGCTCGCGCCCCTGGTCGCCGCCCTGGCGGGAGGTGCCCGATGATCCGGCTTATGGTTTGGGTATTCGCGCTCTGGCTGGTTGCCGCCGCCGCCCTGGCCCATAAGGCCAGTGACAGCTATTTGAGCTTGGAGACCACGGCGGCGGGCATTACGGGACGCTGGATATCGCTTTGCGCGACCTGGACGAGGCGGTGGGCTTGGATGGCGACGACGATGGCACGATCACCTGGGCGAGCTACGCCGCCGGGCGGCGGCGATCCAGTCCTACGCCCTGGCCGGCTCAAGCTGGAATCCGGGAACCGGCCTTGCCCGTTGGAACCGGGGAAAATACGGGTGGACCACCACAGCGACGGGGACTTATGCCGTGCTGGGCTTCGCCGCCCATTGCGCCGCCGGACCGGAGCGGCTGACGGTGGAATACCGGCTGTTGTTCGATCTGGACCCGCAGCACCGGGGCTTGCTGCGGCTGACGGCGGACGGAACCACGCAGACGGCGGTGTTCGCGCCCATGGCGCGCGGCAGGTGTTCGAACCCGCATCCACACCGTGGCGGGGCTTCGTCCAGTATGTGCGGAAGGGGTTTGGCATATCTGGACCGGCTACGACCACATCTTGTTTTTGTTGAGCCTGTTGCTGCCCGCCGTGCTGGTGCGCGAGGCGGGGGCGTGGCGACCCGCGCCCAGGTTCCGCGACGCGCTATGGGACGCGGTGCGGATCGTGACGGCCTTCACCCTGGCCCATTCCCTGACCTTGAGCCTCGCGGCGCTGGGGTATCTGGCCTTGCCCTCGCGTTGGGTGGAAGCGGCCATCGCCGCTTCGGTGGTCGCCGCCGCCTTGAACAATATCTTCCCGCTGCTGCATGGGCGGCGGACGCGGTTGGCGTTCTTGTTCGGCTGGGTGCATGGGCTGGGGTTCGCCAGCGTGTTGCTGGACCTGGCCTGCCCCGGCTGTGCGCTTGGTGGTTTGGCGGGGTTCAACCTGGGGGTGGAAGCAGGACAACTGGTCTTGGTGGCCGGATTCCTGCCCCTGGCCTATGGCCTGAGCCGTTCGCCCTGGTATCCACCCGCCGTCCTGCGCTGGGGTTCCGCCGCCATCGCGCTGTTGGCCGGTGTATGGCTGGTGGAGCGCGGCTTCGACCTCAAGCTTCTATCCTTCCCAAGTTAGGGCATTTTCGGTTTGGGCTTATGCTCAGCTTGGCGCGGGCGCGGGCCGGAACTGGTTGTCCAACCCGACCAAGGCCAGAAAGGTGCAGTCGGTCTCGGCATGGACTTCCTCGTGCAAGGTGCCGGGGTCGGCGCGGCAATAATCGCCGGGGCCGAGCCGGTACCCGGACAGGGTGATACTGCCGGACAACATCAAAAGCTCCTCGGTTTGGGCGTGCCAATGGCGGGGGTAGACGCTGCCCGCCGCCATGCTCACCAGATTGCTGGCGTAATTGCGGGCCGGATCGAAATGCAGGGTTTTCACCCGGATGCCGGGCAGGCCGGTCTCTTGCCAATCCATGCGCCCGGCGAAAACCACGGCGATGCCGGGACTCAGGGCCACCTGGGCGGGCGGGCTGCTTCGGCGCGGATGGCCGCCAACAGCCGTTTTTCAGGCGTGGCGGGGCGGCGACTCGGGCGCGAGCCCGCCCAGCGCGGCGGCGGCTTCGGCCAACCGGACCAGTTCGTCGCGGGCGGCGGCGTCGTCTTGCAAGCGGGATTCGAAGCGCGAGCGCTCCTCCCCGTCCAATAAACCCAGCGCATGCAGCGCGGCCAGACCGGCCCAATCGTCGGTGGTATCGCTCATAACAGCCCGTCCTCCCGCCCGCCAAGCAGTTCGCGCAGCCGGCCCAGCCCTTGGCGGATATGGGTTTTGACCGTGCCCAGCGGCAAGCGGCTATATTCGGCGATCTCGCTATGGCTCAAGCCCTGGAAGAAGGCCAGCGCCAGTAATTGGCGTTGGACCGGCGGCAATTGTTCCAGGCAGTTCCGCACCAGGGCTTGGCGCTGGTCGGCGGCGGCTTGTTCCTCGGGTGGGAACTGGTGGGGATCGGGCAGCGATTCCGAAGGCTCGTCGTCCAGGAGCGCGGTGTTGGACTTGTGCGAACGCAAGCGGTCGATGGGCCCGGCTGCGGGCGAGCAGGATGAGCCAGGCCCAGGGCGAACCCCGCGATGCGCGATAGCTGCCGGCCTCGCGCCAGATTTGCAGATAGGTGTCCAGGGTGGTTTCCTCCGCGAGGGCTTCGTCTTTCAGGATATGCTGGATCAAGCCGTGGACCTTGCCACTGGTGGCGTCGTAGAACGCGGCGAACGCGGCCTCATCGCCCTGGGCGATGGCCGCCAGCCAGCTTTGGAGTTCGGCGTCAGGGCGCGGTTCCGGCAAGTGCGTTCTCCTTGGATAAGCTTACGGACGCGGTGGCCGGTTGGATGTGGGAATCCAGCGGGCCGCCGTGGTCGGCCTAGTGTAAGCCAAGGAGGTGGGCCGGAATGCGACGCCGCGACGCTATCCCGGCGCTTCACGGCCCGCCGGTTTCGATCCGCACTTCCGCCGGCCATTCCCCGACCGTCACCGCGTCCGCCCGTGAAGGCCGGGCTGGGCCGGCCATTGATCCACACCGCCCGCACGGGCCGGTCCAGCGGCGGCCGGATGACGAACTTGCCGGGCGGCACGGTCATATCGCCGCCGAGCTGAGGCGCAATGTCCCATCGCCGCCGCGCTTGAGGGTGTAGTCGAGGACGCCGAATCCGGTCGGCAAGCGCCGCACGCCCACGCCGCTTTCACTTTCCAGCCAGTCCTTGGGGATGCCCGCCGCCAGCACCAGGCGTGGTCGCTGTCGCGTTCGTAGGCGTAAAAGCTCCGCACGGCCTTCACGAATTCCGCGCCGATCCAAGCATGGGGCATGTCGCCGATGAACTTGGCGCTTGAGGGTCGCGCCAGACCACTTCGGCCCACTGATTCCATGCCTTCGGACGCTGGCCGGCCAAAAGGAAATCCAGCACGGCCAAAGCCTGCTCGCGACGGCCCAGCCGCACCAGCGCCTCGACCGTCCGCACTTCGTAGGGGGTATAGGCGTCCCAGTCCAATTGACCGGCCCGGCGCTTCTGGAAATAGGCCCAATATTCGTCGAAGGTCTGGCGCAAGGCGTCTTGCGGCAGGTTCGGTACTTCGCTGCCCAGGTTCACGATCATGGCCGTGGCGTTGGAATCGAAATCCCCGAGTTCCACCGAACCCGGCAGGTAGCCGATATTGCGCCGTTCCATCGTGAGTTTCAGCGCCGCGTAGACGTCGGCCCGGAAAGCATCGCGCAAGGCGGCGAACCGGGCGGCTTCCGGGGCGTCCAAGCGCCGCGCCAGTTCGGTGGCGTCGGCCAGTCCGCGCAAGCCCCAGAAATCATCCCAGAACGAATGCACCGGACGGGCCGAATAACCCTCGTGGCTGATGGATTCCGGCAGCAGGCCGTAAAAGGCTTGCCGGTCGGGCGTCCGATAGTCCGGGACCAGGCGCTGGGCGCGCAAGGCTTCGATATAAGCCACGGTTTTGACCAGCGAGGGCCACAGGTCGCGCACCAAACCCAAGTCGTGGGTGTAGCGCTGGTATTCGTAGACCGCGTGGATGAATTCGCCGGGGCTGTCGTTCTCCGGCGTGGGGTCCGCGCCACGGCTGTCCACGCAACAGGGAATCTTGCCGTCCGGGTACTGGAATCCGGCATACCATGCCAGGAAACGCCGCACGGTGTCCGGGTAGCCCATGCCCAGCAGGGCCGAGGCCATCACGGTGGAATCCCGGACCCAACTGCGGGCATAGGCGCGGCTGCCGGGGAATAGCGCCGGGCCGTCGCGGTTGATGAGGATATAGGCCAGGTTGCTACGCACGGCGTCGAGCAGGCCGCGGGCTGCGGGCGGGCCGAGCAATTCGGCGCGGGAGAGCTTGGCCTGCCAATGGTCCAGGCTGGCTTGCAGGGCGGCGTGGGCGAAATCCCCGCCCCGGCCCGACCGCGCCTGGGCCGTGTCGGCGAAGGTGGCCGGGTCCAGGTCCGGTACGGCGAGATAAACGTCCCGCGCCGCGCCGGGCGCTAGGTCGAGATCGTATGCGAGGACGGCGGAAGCTTGGCCCTGGGGATCGTGGGCTTGGGTTCCACGCGGCGGCTTGTTCCGGGCCAGGGCGCGGATCAGCGGACCCGCCCCCTGGGCCATGGCTCCGAAACGGTCGGGCGGCGTCAGCGCCACCACGGTCCGCCCATCGACCCGGATCAACGGCCCTTCCCGCCGGATCGCGTGGATCGGAGCCACGCCGCCGACCATGTTCAGCGATTGCCAGGGCGGATTGACCTGGAAGGGTCGGAGCGCCAACCAAAGCTTTGCCCGTTGCCGCTCCTGGCCGGTGTTTTCGACCCGGTAGCGGGCGTAGAGCGCGGCTTCCGCGCCGTCTGTCGCGTAGGCGGTAATATCCAGGACGAGATTCCGCCCCCGCCAAGCCACCGAGGGCACCGGCAGATAGCCCAGCGCCAAGGAGGGGCTGGGCGCGGCCTCGTTCCAGGTCGTCAAAGTCCCTTGGGCATATAAAAACGGCTCGATGGAAAACGCCGCCCGGTCCACTTCCAAAGTCCCTTCCTTGTTCAGCAAACCTTCCCGATCGCCCGCGGCGGCACCGACCACGGTGAAATAGCTTTGCTCGCCCAGGAAATATCTGGGGTAGTGGCCGCGTGGAGCCCACCGGGCGGCGGCTTCGGCGGCAGTGTTGGACGGGGTGGCTCCGGTGGCGGTATTGATCGCAAGCGCCGCCAAAACCAGGAAACAACGGAGGGAGGATGCAGGCATGGTGATCGTTGGGGAAGCCGCGGGTCAGGCAAGGATAGGAAAGATGGGCCGGATTTGGCCAGGGCGTGGCGGGCAAACCGCCTGGGGCTACGGGCATGAAAAAGCCGGTTCCAAAGGGGGGCTGGAACCGGCCTAAACCCACCGTAGGTGCAGACGACGGTGGGATTAGGATAATCCTGTATAGCGCCGGGTCCGGTCAAACCCACTCTGTATCGGCTTGTATCGTCGATACAAAGCACAGTAATAAGGGGCTTTACCAAGCCGGGCGGCGGCGGGATTCGCCAATCCACCCTAGGGCTGGCTTTCCGCCGGGGTTTGGAGGCCCGGTGCCAATTCCGAGAAATAACGCTCGGGCTGGCTGGCGATTTCGCGGGCGGCCAGGAATTCGGCGTAATAATTGCGCGAAGCGAAGCCGAACAAGGGGCTGTCGTATTCTTCCACCATGCGCATGAAATCATGGCCGTAGCGGCCACGGGCGCGTTTCATGCCGTTGATGCCGTGGTTGTAGGAGGTGATCGCCATCGGCCAGTTGCCGATGTTGGCATAGGCGTATTTCAGGTACCGCGCCGCGCCCTGGGTGGAGGCGATGGGGTCGAGCCGGGGGTCGGCGGCACCGTTCACGGGCATGAATTTCTCCGCCGCGCCCTTGGTGAATTGCCAGATGCCGACCGCCCCCGCCGAGGACCGCGCCGCCGCCTGGAACGAGGACTCCACATGAGGCAGGTAGGCCAATTCCTCGGGCAGGCCGTTGTCGCGGAAAATCTTGCGGAACCGCGCCTCGTAGCGGGCGCCGATTTCCAGGCCGCGCCGGAAGCGCTCGCGCATCCCGCGCTGGGAGCGGATGCGCTTGGCGGCGTTGTGGGCCATGGCGCGGAGGTCGCGGCGCTGGCCGCCGGTCAGCAGGATGGCGGTGGCACGGTCTTCCGCGTCCAGGGCTGTGCCGGTATCCAGTTTGGTTTCCAGGGCGTACAGGCGGTCCTGCCAATAGCTGCGGCGGTTGGCGACCCAGGCTTTCTGGTCGGCGGTAAGGCTTTCCCCGACGGCGGGAAATTCCAGGACTTCGTAAATGGTGTCGAGATAACGGTCGTCGTGGATGACCACCACCGCACGGCCCCAGGTCGCATAGACATTGCGCCAGAACGCCACCTGGGCTTCCAGCGCGGCGGGCCTGGGAAAGACGCCGGAATGGCGGGTGTGGTCGGGCAGGGCGCGGTAGGGATTGGGGGGGTGGAGGATACCGACCGGGCTGGGTTTGGGCGCGGGGGTTTGATGGCCGCAAGCGGCCAGCAATAGCAGCAGCGTCGGCAAGAAGCCGTGGCGTAGATAGGCGGAAAGCATGGGGGTTCCCGGTATATCCCCATCCCGGAAGGCGTGGGTGGGGCTGATGGTTCTCGCGCCCGGAGGCGGTCTCGGTCGCACCCGGTGCCCCGCGTGGAAACGCCGATCAGCCGGTTGCTCGCCGGGACAATTCTAGTGCTTGCCCGGCGGCCGGTAAATTACGGACGGGGCTTGTCGCGCCCTTTTGCTGGAGCCGCCACGGCCATGGGAAACTCACGCCGCCCGGTTGTTGTCCCAATCGTCCTGAAGCGCCCCTTTCCCCCATCCCCGAGGCCCGATCCCTATGCTGATCCAACGCCCCTCCGACATCCGTTCTTCGGAAATCACCCCCCCGGAATTGTTCCATGACCGCAGGCGTTTCCTGCAAATGACCCTGGGCGCCACGGCGCTGGCGGCGCTGCCCCCGGTCTTCGCGGCGGGCCTTCCCCTGGCGGGGATCAGGAAGAGCCAGTACACCGTGGACGACAAACCCACGCCCTACGAATCCGTCACCACCTATAACAATTTCTACGAATTCGGCACGGCCAAGGAAGACCCGGCCCAATACGCCGGTGGCCTGAAAACCCGGCCCTGGACCATCGCGGTGGAGGGCGAGGTCCACAAGGCCCAGGCTTTCGATATCGAGGATATCCTGAAAATGGCACCCTTGGAGGAACGCATCTACCGGCTGCGCTGCGTGGAGGCGTGGTCGATGGTCGTGCCCTGGGTGGGGTTTCCCTTGGCGGAATTGCTCAAGCGGGTGGAGCCGACCGGCAATGCCAAATTCGTGGAATTCACCACGCTGCAAGACGCCGCCCAAATGCCGGGGCAGCGCACCCGCGTGTTGGATTGGCCGTATCGGGAAGGCTTGCGGATGGACGAGGCCATGCATCCCTTGACCTTGCTGACGGTGGGGCTCTACGGCGAAGTCCTGCCTAACCAGAACGGCGCCCCGGTGCGGATCGTAGTGCCGTGGAAATATGGCTTCAAGAGCGCCAAATCCATCGTCAGGATCAGGCTGGTCGAGCAGCAGCCCCAGACCACCTGGAACGACGCCGCGCCGGGCGAATATGGGTTCTATGCCAACGTCAACCCGGCGGTGGACCATCCGCGCTGGAGCCAGGCCAAGGAGCGCCGCATCGGCGAGTTCTTGAAGCGCCCCAGCTTGCCATTCAATGGCTATGCCGAACAGGTCGCCCCGCTTTATGGCGGGATGGACCTGAAGAAATATTTCTAGCGGCACGCGGCTTCCCATGCTCCGTTTGGGAAGCCGCCAGGGATTCCCCTGCGTTCCGTCCGGGCGGCGGGCTAGAATAGCCGCCTTTTCCCTCCGTATCCCACGCCCATGAAAACACCCCGCATCGGATTCGTCAGCCTCGGTTGCCCCAAAGCCCTGGTCGATAGCGAACGCATCCTCACCCAGCTCCGCGCCGAAGGCTACGAACTCTCCCCCACCTATCAAGATGCCGACCTGGTGGTGGTCAATACCTGCGGCTTCATCGACGCCGCCGTCGAGGAATCCTTGGATGCCATCGGCGAAGCCCTGGCCGAGAACGGCAAGGTCATCGTCACCGGCTGCCTGGGCGAACGCGCCGACGAAATCCGCGCCCGCCATCCACAAGTCCTCGGCATCACGGGTGCCCACGCCTACGAGGCCGTGGTCGGGACCGTGCATGAGCATTTGCCGCCCTTGCACGATCCTTTCGTCGATCTGGTGCCGCCCGAGGGCATCAAACTCACCCCGCGCCATTACGCCTATCTCAAGATTTCGGAGGGCTGTAACCACCGTTGCTCGTTCTGCATCATCCCGTCGCTGCGCGGCGATCTGCTCAGCCGCCCCATCGGCGAAGTGATGGGCGAGGCCGAGCGCCTGGTCGCCGCCGGGGTGAAGGAATTGCTGGTAGTGTCGCAGGACACCAGCGCCTATGGCGTCGATCTGAAATACCGCACCGACTTCTGGGGCGGCAAGCCGCTCAAGACCCGCTTCCGCGATCTGGCCCAGGCTTTGGGCGGATTGGGTGTGTGGGTACGGCTGCATTATGTCTACCCTTACCCGCATGTGGACGAAGTGATTCCGCTGATGGCCGAGGGGAAAATCCTGCCCTATCTGGATATTCCGTTCCAGCACGCCAACCCGCGTCTCCTCAAGCTGATGAAGCGCCCGGCGGCGGCGGAAGATGTGCTGATGCGGATCGAACGCTGGCGCGGCCTGTGCCCGGACCTAACTTTGCGCAGCACCTTCATCGTCGGCTTTCCCGGCGAGACCGAGGAGGAATTCGAGGAATTACTGGATTTCCTGGAGGAAGCCCAACTCGACCGGGTGGGCTGCTTCGCCTATTCGCCGGTGGAGGGGGCCGCCGCCAACGCCTTGCCCGACCCGGTGCCGGAAGCCGTCAAACAAGACCGGCTGGCCCGCTTCATGGAAGTGCAGGAACGCATCAGCGCCGAACGCCTACAGGCACGGGTCGGAGGCCGGGAAATGGTGCTGATCGACGAAGTGGTGGAAGAAGGCGCGGTCGCCCGCAGCCGGGCCGACGCCCCGGAAATCGATGGGCAGGTGTTCATCGATGGCGCGACCCAGCTCAAGGTCGGTGAGTTCGTCGAGGTGGTGATCGAGGAAGCCGACGAACACGATATGTGGGCGCATCTCGACGGCTAGGACAGGACGGCGGACGGCCCGGAGGACCGTCCGCGCGGCGGGGCTCAGTGATGATGACCACCGCCACCATGGACATGGCCATGGTCGAGTTCTTCGGCGGTGGCATCGCGGATGTCGGTGATTTCCACATCGAAGGTCAGGGCGATGCCGGCCATGGGGTGGTTGCCGTCCAGGATGACCTCGTCTTCGTCCACGCCCAGGACGGTCAGGAGTTGCAGCCCTTCCGGGGATTGGGCTTGGAACTGCATCCCCGGCAAGATTTCATCGACGCCCTGGAAGGCGCTCTTCGGCACCGATTGCACCAGGTCGTCGTCGCGGAGGCCATAGGCGTCCTCGGGCGCGATGGTGATCTTGAAGCTATCGCCGACCACGCGGTCGGTCAGGGCGTTTTCCAGGCCTGGAATGATGTTCCCCGCGCCATGCAGATAGGCCAAGGGGCCGTGGTCGCGGGAGGAATCGAGGACTTCGCCCTCGTCGTTGGTCAGGGTGTAGTGGATATGCACTACCTTTTGGGTCGCGATCCGCATGGGAAATTCCTTGATTTGAAAGTTAAAATTTCATCATAACGGGTTTTCCCTCGGCTAAACAGCGCTTCCCGGTGACGGGAAGCGGTTTTCAGGCCAGGAAATGGGTATCGGACCGGGATTCGCGCCGGGGCGGGGCCGGAGCGGGTTCGGTATAGACCCGATAGAGGAAATAACCCATCAGCACGGTGAGCAACCCGCATTTCAGGCGCAATAAGAGGCCCAAATACGCGATCCAATGCGGATGGGTGTGCAGGAAATGGTTGATCGGCTCGAACCCGTTTTCGATCATGGCGCTATCCTCCCAAGATGAAGCGGTCTGTCCAGGTTTGGCGCCTCCCCTGGGCCGGGATTCTCCGGGGGGTGGCCGCCTTGGCTCCAAAGATGCGTTGAGCGGGTCGGCGGGCTAGGGTAATATGCCGCCTTCCTGCCGTTCCCACCAGCGCGTTACTCCTCTGGCAATCATCGACTTCGTCAAAAAGCTGTTCAGCCCCCCGCCACCGCCGCGACCCGAGCCGGAACCCGAGCCCGTGGCGCCGACCTGGCCCAGGGTCTATCCGCGTCCCGAGCATATCATTTCGCGCAGCCATATCAGCGACAATGCGCTCAAGGTCTTGGGCCGCTTGCGCCAGTCCGGCTATCAGGCCTATCTGGTGGGCGGTTGCGTGCGCGACTTGCTGCTGGGGCGCGAACCCAAGGATTTCGACGTGGTGACCGACGCCCGGCCCGAGGAAGTGCGCGAGGTGTTCCGCAATTGCCGCTTGGTGGGGCGTAGGTTCCGGCTGGCCCATGTCTATTTCGGCGACGAGATCGTCGAGGTGGCGACCTTCCGCAGCATGAGCGGCGAGGATTCCCAAGGCGCCCATGTCCGTGCCAATGGCCGCATCCTCCGCGACAACGCCTACGGCAACATCGAGGACGACGCCTTCCGCCGCGATTTCACCGTCAACGCGCTGTATTACAACATCGAGGATTTCTCGGTGGTCGATTATGTCGGCGGCATGGACGACCACAAGGCCGCCATCCTGCGCTTGATCGGCGACGACCCCGAACAGCGCTACCGCGAAGACCCGGTGCGGATGCTGAGGGCGGTGCGGTTCGCGGTCAAGCTGGGCTTCAGCATCCATCCCGATTGCGCCGAACCCATGCCCCGGCTGGCCCGGCTGCTCGGCGAAATCCCGCCCGCCCGGCTCTACGACGAAATGCTCAAGCTGTTCCTGGGCGGCTACGCCGTGCAGACCTTCGAGCAATTGCGCCAGCACGGGCTATTCGCCGCCCTGTTCCCCGACACCGAGCGTTGCCTGGGGCGGGAGCCGGAAGGCTTCCCCTTGACCTTCCTGGCGAAATCCCTGGAGAACACCGACCAGCGCATCGGCGCGGGCAAGCCGGTCACGCCCTATTTCCTGTTCGCGGCCCTGCTGTGGGAGCCGACGCGGGCGCGGGCCGAATCCCTGATCGCGGGCGGCCAGAACCCGCTGCTGGCCTATCAGGACGCTGCCGGCGAAGTCATCGCCCGCCAAGTCCAGCGCATCGCCATCCCGCGCACCCTCACCCTGCCCATCCGCGAACTGTGGTCCTTGCAACCGCGGCTGGAAAACACCACGGGCCGCGCCTTCCGCATGCTCGGCCATCCGCGCTTCCGCGCCGCCTACGATTTCCTGGTGTTGCGGGCCGCGACCGGCGAGGCCGATCCCGATCTCGCCGATTGGTGGACCCGCTTCCAAACCGCCTCCGAAGCCGAGCAAAAAGCCATGACCCGCACCGGCCGCCGTCAGGCTTCGGCCCGTTCCAAACCCCGCAAGCGACGGAACCGCGCCAAATCGCGTAAACAGGATGCCTCAACCCCAACCCCTTGAACCCGTCCTCGCCTATATCGGCTTCGGCGGCAACCTGGGCGATCCCGTCGAACGCCTGAAGGCGGCGCGGCGCGAGGTCGCGGCCATTCCCGGCGTGCGCGAGACGGCGTTTTCCAGCCTGTACCACAGCGCCCCGATGGGTCCGCAGGATCAACCCGAATACGTGAACGCCGCGATGGCGATCCGCACGACCCTGGCCCCCTTGGAGTTGCTGCGCGAATTGCAGGCCGTGGAGGCCCGGTTCGGGCGGGTGCGCGGCGTCGGCGAGCGCTGGGGGCCGCGGACCCTGGATTTGGACCTGTTACTCTATGGTCAGCAAGCCTTGGAGTGCGACCGCCTCGCCGTGCCCCATCCGGGCTTGGCCGAACGCGAATTCGTCCTCTATCCCTTGCTGGAAATCGCCCCCGGCTTGGAAGTTCCGGGTTTGGGTCCGCTGGCCGAATTGGCGCGGCATTGTCCTTTGCGGGGTTTGACCCGGATCGAGGAGGAACACCATGGATAAACCGTTGACTATCCCCGCCCTGCTCGCCATGAAGGCGCGGGGGGAAAAAATTGCCACCCTCACCGCCTACGACGCCGCGTTCGCCGCCGTGATGGACGCGGCGGGGGTGGATTTGATCCTGGTCGGCGATTCCCTGGGGATGGTGGTGCAGGGCCATTCCGGCACCTTGCCCGTGACCCTGGACCAGATGGTGTACCACGCGGCCTGCGCGGCGCGGGGCGTGCGGCGGGCGGTGTTGGCGGCGGATTTGCCGTTCATGTCTTATGCCAGCATCGGGCAGGCGCTGGACAGCGCGGCCCGGCTGGTGCGCGAGGCGGGCGTGCAGATGGTGAAGCTGGAAGGCGGGCGCAAGCGCCTGGAAGTCGTCCGCGCCCTGGCCGGGGAGGATATTCCGGTCTGCGCCCATCTCGGGCTGTTGCCGCAGTCGGTGCATAAGCTGGGCGGCTATCTGGTGCAGGGCCGCGACGAGCGTGCGGCCCAGACCCTGCTCGAAGACGCCATCCTGCTGCAAGAAGCCGGTGCCAATCTGTTGGTGCTGGAATGCATCCCGGCGGCGCTGGCCGGGGAAATCACCGCCGCGCTATCGATTCCCACCATCGGCATCGGGGCCGGTCCCGCTTGCGATGGCCAAATCCTGGTCTGCTACGACATGCTCGGCATTACGCCTGGCCACCGCCCCAAATTCTCCAAGGATTTCCTTGCGGGCGCGGATGGCGTCGCCGGGGCGGTGCGGTGCTATGTGGCCGAGGTGCGGGAAGGCCGGTTTCCCGGCCCGGAGCATAGTTTCTAGTGCCTGTTATGTAACCCGCTTGCTAACCAGCCAATCTAAGCGATAAATCCGAGGGCGCAGGCGATGACGAAACAGCCGACCTTCAATTCGAAGCCCTGCGCAGTAATGGAATGGATGTTCTTGGGCAACAGACACCCGACCAGGCTGCCCGTGGTTTCGACGAACTTGCGTGTCCTGGCCATCAAGTAGGTCAGAGCGGGCTCCAAGGCTCGCGGGCAAGCAGGTCGCTGGTCACAGCTATTTGCACATCAGCGCCCTGGCCACAGCCGAAACCGATAGCCAGGCGCGGGTGTCCCGCGCCGCCGACATTGCCGGCATTCAAGAAACCCAAGACTTCAATGTGGTGAAGTTCGGCCCGGACGCTTCCCGGTTGACCTTGCTCGATTATCCCGGCTTTTTCGAGCAGGGGTTTCCCATCCTGCGCCGTTACTGGACCGTCGATCTCGCTACCCGCTCCGCCCACTTCCGCACCTACGAAAGCTCGCTGAACCCGCCCATCCTGCACCGCAAGGAACTATTGCTCGCGCCGGACGACCCGCACTGGGCGGAATTCGCCGCGCTCACCGCCGCCGCCGAGCAAATCGGCCTGTTCGAGGACACCACGCGCATCGGTTTCCAACGGGCCTGGGACGCGCTACTCGCGCAAAAGGGCTACCAGGTGGTTGGCCAATCCCTGGTCCCCGTCGGTAACGACGAGACTGGTGACGATGGCGGCCCCGGTGAACCACAAGGCTCCGGGGTCGCCCGGCACCTGACCGCGCTCAGGCGGTACGGCTACTCCGCGCCGGTCCAGACCCTGGCCCGCTTCGGCTTCCTGGACGGCTCCAAAACCCTGTTCGATTACGGCTGCGGGCGCGGCGACGACCTGCGCGGCCTGCTCGAAAACGGCATCGAGGCGGCGGGCTGGGACCCCTATTACGCGCCGGACCGGGACAAGCGCCCGGCCCATATCGTCAACCTGGGCTTCGTCATCAACGTGATCGAGGACCGCGGGGAGCGCCGGGAAGCCGTGCTGGGTGCCTATGCCCTGGCGCGGGAACTCCTGGTGGTCTCGGCCATGCTGGCGAACCCGGAAGCGGTGCGGGGCACGCCCTATGGCGATGGCGTCCTGACCTCGCGCAACACCTTCCAGAAATACCACACCCAGCCCGAACTCCGTGCCTATCTGGCCGAGGTGCTGGACGAGGAGCCGGTGGCGGTGGGGCCGGGCATCTTCTACGTCTTCAAGGACAAGGACGCCGAGCAGCGCTTCCTGAGCGGCAGGCAGGAAAACCGCCGCAACGTGCTGCGCCTCGCCCATCTGTCGCGCCCGGAACGGCAGGCCAAGCCCGCCCGTCGCGACCAGGCCGAGGAGAAATACCAGCGGCATCGGGAATTGCTCGAATCCTTATCGCGCCGGAACTGGACCAACACGCCGCCCATGAGTTGAACCGGCGCGGCAAGCCGGTCTGTCCGAGGCTGGGCGCGGCGGTGGACTTTATCGTGGAGGATGAGGATATGGCGGAGGTGGCCCGCTGGATCATGGCGAACCTGCCGTTCGACCGGCTGTATTTCTATGGGAAGGAGCGGCCCATCCATGTGAGCTATTCGGCGGAGCCTGTGGGGGAGGCTTATGAGATGAGGAAGGTGGGTGGGCGGCGGGTGCCTCGGCGGTTCGGGTAGCGCCGTAAGGACTGCGGTTCAACTGCGGTCCCGGTATCCGGTCGGGTCAGCCCCCTTGAACATGCCCCGAGCCTCGCCGATGGAGCGCAAGGGGACCAATTCGATGACGCCACCTTTGATAAGCAAGGTGAAGCGTTGCCCGGCCCGCAAGCCCAATTCATCGCAAGTGGCCGCGGGGATGGGGATGAGTAATTCGGATTCAGTGCCAAGGATCGCGGTTTGCATTTGGATTCCTGTGGTTTAAGGGGTAAGGCCGTGGAATAGCCAATACCCCGGTGTTTTTCGCCGCAAGGGGCGCGGTTCGACATTCGACGGAATAGGCTGCGTTATTCCGCGTGGGCTAGGCAGACCGGGGCGACGATATCTCCCAAGGTTTTGCTTTTGCCCGCAATATCGGGATGGGGGCGGCGGCGCGGCAGGCTGGGCGCGGAACCCGCTTCGTCCAAGGTCAAGGCGATGATTTCCACGCGATGGTTTATGAACGACTCGGGAAGTTCGATCACTACCCGGCGGCTGGTTGCTTCTAGGATTTGCCGTTGGACTTGCATTAGTTACTCCGTTTTTGGGATAAGGTTGCTGGTCCGATGCCGAGGTTCTTAATAAGGCGCTAGGCAGGGGGCGGAGTTGGTTTAGGCGGTGTTTAGAGTGTCGAGTGGGGTGTAATCCATGGCAGGCTTCCGGCTGCTGAAATTATCGGATTAGTGTTTCTTAGAAGCTCCACTTGGAGCGATGCCACCGCAAATTTTCCTGCTTCGGCCAAAGCATCTTATCAGATGGGCCAACAATACCGCGACCGGATAAGGTTCCAAGCAAACCCGCCGCGTTCGGATACTGACCTAGCTGCTCTGACAATAACACCGTAAATGATTTTGACACACCCATTAATCCCTCATCGAAAGCCCAATGGCAAAGCTTGCATAGAGCCATGCCGTTGCCAATATCATCGTTGCGGCTTTCTCTCCAAGGCACGATATGGGCGGCATCCACGGCGCTCCTGCCTTCTGGCGTAATAATCCTGACTCCGCATAATGCGCAACGGTGTTCATAGCTTTTCACGACGATGCGCCGGAATCCCTGGTTTCTTGCCGCATCCCTGTATTTGTCGAACAAGAAAATATCGGAAATCTTTTTTCCATGGGCTTTTTCTTCCAGTAGCGTGCTGTATTGGAATGCTTGTTCATGGAAAACATAAACCTCGGCCAAGGCTTGGCGGGCGCTCGCTGAAAAGCAAGATTGAAATAGGCATTGCGCCAACGCCTCCCGCGATTGTGGATACTGCATAAAGGCAAAAAGCGCATCGTCCAGCCTTGCCCCTAAAACATATTCTCGTAGCTTTTTTACTGTCGATATATCTGGCAATGCGTCTTTTCCAGGCTTAATGACAAGCTCCCAAAACGGCTCGTTCTTCAGGCGAAAAAACGGAAACGCGATGCTGCTTTTGTGTCCGCCGGGCAAAATGCGGTTCCAATAATCCGTGAAAAGCTCGTCCAGTTCGTCCAAGTCGCCCTGAATATCGATAAAGCGTGTGGTAATGGCCTCCCGCCTCACCAAGTCCATGATGGCGAGCAATAAGAAAGGCTTATGCGGTGCCCGGTGATGGGTGGCTTCTCCCCATATATTGCCGGGCGCACGGGTCAAGCTGGAAAATTGGGTGCAGTATTCTTGGAGGCTTTTCATCGGTTTGTCCAGTAGTCGGCTTTCTCTGGGATAATCCACCGCACTCCACCGCGAGGGTCTTGACAATCTCTCAAATAGCGGGGTATCAAATGTATATGCAGATGAGGCACGGTTTGGCCCGCCGCTGCTCCGTCATTGATGCCTATATTAAACCCATCGGGTTTGAATTCATCTTGCAGCTTTGCCCGTGCCATTTTCAATAACCCAAGCAAACTAGTCATTTCATCGTCGGTCGCCTCGAAGAATGACCCGATATGCCTCCTTGGCAAAATCAGCGTATGGCCGGGAGAAATAGGAAAGCCATCCCGGATGGCGAGCGCCAACGGATCGCTATCGATAATCCGTATGGGCGATAAGCTGCAAAACGGGCATTCGGTCATTGTCTGGGTATCCATATCGAATTTTGGCATTGCAAAATCCGGCGGTTTTCGCAAAGAAAAAGGCTTGCAGGAAAACCCATGCAAGCCTTCGTGGCTATCGCCCCCGCCCCGCCCTACTCCACCGTCACCGACTTCGCCAAATTACGCGGCTGATCGACATCGGTGCCCTTGATCAAGGCGACGTGATAGGCCAGCATCTGCAAGGGCACGGTATAGACGATGGGCGCGACCACCTCGTCGGTTGCGGCCACCCTGAGCAGTTTCACCCCCGGCACGTTCTCCATCGGCGCATCGACATCGGCGAACACATACAGCTGTCCGCCGCGGGCGTGGACTTCCTGGAGATTGGACTTGAGCTTTTCCAGCAGCTCGTTGTTGGGCGCGACCGCCACCACCGGCATTTGATCGTCGATCAAGGCCAGCGGGCCGTGCTTCAACTCGCCGGACGGATAGGCCTCGGCGTGGATGTAGGAAATTTCCTTGAGCTTCAGCGCCCCTTCCATCGCCACCGGATATTGCGCCCCCCGACCCAGGTACAGCGCGTGCTGCTTGTCGCCGAATTGCTCGGCCCAGGCTTGAATTTCGTCCTCCAGGCGCAGGACGTGGCGGATTTGCTCGGGCAGGGATTCCAGTTCCTTGACGATCTTGGCCTCCTGCCCGGCACTGAGGGCGTTGCGCTTGCCCAGGGCCACCACCAGCAACAGCAAGGCGGTCAACTGGGTGGTGAACGCCTTGGTCGAGGCCACGCCGACTTCGAGACCGGCGCGGGTCATCAGGGTGGATTCGGATTCGCGGACGATGGAGCTTTCCGGCACGTTGCAAATCGCCAGGGTGTGGACATAGCCCAGGTGCTTGGCTTCCTTGAGCGCGGCCAGGGTGTCGGCGGTTTCGCCCGATTGCGAGATGCTGACAAACAAGGTGCCGGGCGGCACCACGTGCTTGCGGTAACGGAACTCGCTGGCGACTTCCACGCTGCACGGCAGCCCGGCGATGGCCTCCATCCAATACCGCGCCACCATCCCGGCGTGGTAGCTGGTGCCGCAAGCCACGATCTGCACCGAGCGGATGTGGTCGAACGCCTTCTCGGCCAGGGGACCGAAGGCGGCGTCCAGCACATGCCCGGCGCGGATGCGGCCATCCAGGGTTTTCTCGATAGCGACCGGCTGCTCGTGGATTTCCTTCTGCATGTAATGGCGGTATTCGCCGCGTTCCACGGCATCGACCACCAGTTTGGTCTCGTGGACCGGGCGTTGCGCGGGCTGCTGGTCGCGGTCGTAGACCTGGACGGTCTCGGTGGTCAGTTCGACGTTATCGCCGTCTTCCAGGAAGATGAAGCGCTGGGTTTCCCCGACCAGGGCGAAGATATCGGAAGCGACGAAATTCTCGCTTTCGCCCAAACCCACCACCAAGGGACTGCCATGGCGGGCGGCAACCAAGCGGCCCGGCGTCCGGCTGCTGATGACGGCGATGGCATAGGCGCCTTCCAGGATGGCGCAAGTCCTCAGCACCGCCTTGCGCAAATCCAACCCGGCTTCCAGGAATTCGTGGACCTGATGCACGATCACCTCGGTATCGGTCTCGGACTCGAATTCATAGCCCTTGAGCATGAGTTTGCGGCGCAATGCGTCGTGGTTCTCGATGATGCCGTTATGCACCACGGCCACGGTGTCCCGGCAGACATGGGGATGGGCGTTGCGCTCGGACGGCACGCCATGGGTGGCCCAGCGGGTATGGGCGATGCCGATCTTGCCCTCGGCGTAGTGGGTTTCCAGGGCGGTTTCCAAAGCCTTGATCTTGCCCTGCTTGCGGACCCGTTGCAGTTGCTCCGAGTCGTCCAGGACGGCGATACCCGCCGAGTCGTAGCCGCGGTATTCCAAGCGGCGCAGTCCTTCCAACAACACGGGGGTAACGATGCGGTGCGCGACCGCGCCTACGATGCCACACATGGTTCAACTCCTTGCTTTGGTGGGCCGTTGCCAGCCCGCGATAGTGACCTGCTTGGCGCGGGTCAGGGTCAGTTGCCCTTGGGGGGCTTCCTTGGTGATGACCGAACCGGCCCCGATGGTGGCGTCCTTGCCGATACGCACCGGAGCCACCAGCGAGGAATCCGAGCCGACGAAAACGCCATCCTCGATGATGGTCCGATGCTTGTTGACCCCGTCGTAATTGCAGGTGATGGTGCCCGCGCCGATGTTGACGCCCGCGCCCATGTCGGTGTCGCCGATATAGCTCAGGTGGTTGGCCTTGGAACCCTGGGCGATGGTGGATTTCTTGATCTCGACGAAATTGCCGATGTGGACTTCCTCGGCCAGGCGGGTTTCCGGGCGCAATCGGGCGTAGGGTCCGATGCGGCTGGCGCGGCCCACCACGGCGTCTTCCAGCACGCAATTGGCGAAAATTTCCACGTCGTCGCCGATCTCGCAATCGCGGATCAAGGTGTTGGGGCCGATCTTCACCCGGTCGCCGAGCTTGACCCGGCCTTCCAGGATCACATTGACATCGATTTCCACATCTCGGCCCAGCGCGACGATCTCGCCGCGCAGGTCGAAACGGGCCGGATCGCGCAGCGTGGCCCCGGCCAGCAGCAGGGCTTCCGCTTGTTCGGCCTGGAACACCCGTTCCAGATGGGCCAATTGCTGGCGGTTGTTGACGCCCAGGACTTCGTCCATCGAGGCGGGTTGGGCGGTCGCCACGGTACAACCTTCGGCCACGGCCAGGGCGATGACATCGGTCAGGTAATATTCGCCCTGGGCGTTGTCGGTGCCGAGCCGTCCCAGCCAGGATTTGAGCCGCCGACCGTTGAGCGCGAGGATGCCGGTATTGCCTTCGGTGATGGCGCGTTCTTGGGGGTTGGCGTCTTTTTCTTCGACGATACGCAGCACCCGGCCCGTCTCGTCGCGGACGATGCGGCCATAGCCGTGGGGGTCGTCGAGTTCCACCGTGAGCAGGCCCAGGCTGTCGGGGCCGACCAGGGGCAGGAGTTTTTCGACCGTGGTTTTTTTGAGCAGCGGCACATCGCCGTAGAGGATCAGCACGGTGGCGTCGTCGCCGATGCCGTCGGCCACTTGCATCACGGCATGGCCGGTGCCGAGTTGCTGTTTTTGTTCGGCCCAAACGGCGTCGAGCCGGGCCAGGGTTCGCGGCACCTGTTCGCCGCCATGGCCGTAGATGATACTGATTTGGTCGGGGGACAAGGACGCCGCCAGGGCGTGGACATGTTCGAGCAGGGATTTCGACCCGACTTTGTGCAGGACTTTGGGGAGGGCGGAACGCATACGGGTTCCCTGGCCTGCGGCCAAGATGATGATTTCCAAGGGCATTGGGTGGGTTCCTGTGGAACGGGAGCTACGGGGGTGGGAAGCGCGACCATTCCGCCGCGCCGGGACATTCTAGCCGTGGGTTGGGAGCGTAGGCTATCGGTGGAGTTACGCGGCGGAACCGCTGGGCGGTAGCCGTAGCCCACCACTTTTGGACGATCCCGGTGGACACGGAATACATACCCCACCCTACGCATGAGGTGAAAATGCCCTAGATTTTCCCCGCGCCCGCCGGTCCCGGCCCGGCGCAAAACTCCAGTTCCATACCCAATGCCAGACGGGCTACCTTGGTATGAAACGAACCATCATGCCTATTTGCCACTGGATGGTCATAGACCAATTGATACTTAGGCCATTGCTTGGCGAAGTCCCATAATTGCCGATGTATCGATTCCACGGCCTGCCGGTTTTCCAGTCCGATAGAATAATGCTGGATGGTATCGTTCGCGAATACCGCGCTCGCCACCCGTGGGCAAGCAATATCCAGCGCATCGGCCTCCACGAACATCGGGATTTCCAGGCAATCCACGGGCCGGGCGATATTGAATAATTCCAGTATCGATACTTGTCCATCCAAACACAGTTTTAAACACAGGATTTCGGTATAGGCACCGACCCGCCGCCGCAAAGCCGGAGAGGCCGGGAAGCGCGATATAGGCTCGACCTGTACGGGTCGCCCTACAATCCGATTCAAACCATCACTCCAATCGTCGAGACAGTGCAGCAACACATCGAAGGGCTGGTGGATTTCCAAGCCCATATGATTCAGCCATGGCCAGGGGGCGAGGGCCAAAACCGCTTGCGCCAGATCGGCATGACCCTCGAAAAAAACCTCGCGCAGCAGGCTATCGACCCGTATGGAGCGGACTTTGGCGACAGCCCGGATAAACTTGCCAAAATCGTAGCGCTGGACCGCGAGCAGTTTATCCCCGTCTTCGATGCGCTTGGCCCGCAAGTGCCGCCCGTGGATACGCCACAAACTTGGGAAGTCCAAGGGCCTCCCCGGAGGTTGAAGATTATAGCTCCCGTCCACGGCATATCCCCGTTCGCCCGCCGTCCCATCAGAATTCAAACCCATCGCCAGGTGATACGCGGAAAGTATTATCGTATCATCGGCATTCCCCGCCAAACTCTTGGCGCGGGGCAACCCAACACTCATCACAGGAAACATCCAGAAATGAAAAATCCAAGCTTGTTCAACACGGCCAGCGCCGCGCTGTCGGTGGCCGCATCGCTCTGGGGCATGGATGCCCAGGCCGGCTTCATCTCGCTGAACGTAAATTACTCGCCGGATGGGGACCACATCACCAGCGTGACCGACGGTTATCTCCATAACACCTTCACCGCCAGTTCAACCGCGTCTAACGGTCAATGGCAGGCATTCGCCATATACAATACCGGCAGTAGTTGTGGCGGTACCTCTTGGGATGGCACAAACTTCTCGCTGGGCACATGCAGCGGCGCTTTTGCCATCAGGACGGACGCCACCCCCACCAACATGGATGTTTATCTCGTCTCGCAGGCGGCCTCTCAATCAGACCTGAACGCCTTCTACACAGATACCCTCTCATTTACCGGCGGTATCGACAGCAGTTTAAATATTTATCAAATAGAAGACGTGGGTGGCACCCAGAATATTTCTACTTCGGGAGGTTCTTTTAATTTGGTATCCGCCGCCTTATTCGGAACGGACGCCGTGGTGACGCTGACCACCCCCGCCAGCGTGCCCGAACCGGCCAGCCTGGCCCTGCTGACCGCTGGCTTGGCCGGCCTGGTCGGCACCCGCCGCCGCAAGCTCCACTAAGCCCGGTCCCGCGCCCGCCCGGCCACGGGCGGGCCGCTTCAATCCTCCCCATCGGCGGGCCGTAAGCTCTCCAACAATGCCTCCACCTGCGCCCTGAGGGCCGGGCGGTCGATCTTCCCCACCGGCGTCTTCTTGATCGACGGCGCGGCCAGGAAGCCCAGGGGCCGCTGTTCGGGCGGCAGGCTCACGGCGCAATAGGACGCCAGGAATTCATGGCGCAAGGGTTCGTCCGCAACCACCACGGCGATGGGCTCCTCGCCCGGCCCTTCCTTGGCGGGCAGGCCGATCACCGCCGCCTCCTTGATCCCCGGCAAGGCCATCAGCACGGCCTCGATTTCGTAGGGGTAGATTTCCACCCCGGCGCGGACGATCAAATCGGTCTTCCGCCCTTTCAAATGGACCCAACCCCCGGCGTCGATGGCGGCCAGATCGCCGGGATAATACCAGTCCTCCCGGAACGCCTCGGGACCGCAGGCGGCGTCTTCCTCCAACAGGAAACCCTCGGCCACGGTCGCGCTACGACAGCGCAAATGCCCGGTGGCCCCGGACGCCAACCGCATCCCGGCGGCATCGACCACTTCGAGGACGGCACCGGGCGCGGCCCGGCCCACCGTCCCGGCCTGGGCGGCGATATCGCCGGGCCGCAGCCCCGAAATCATGCCGAAGCCGGACGCACCGTAGATTTCATGGAACTCCGGGGTCACGCGTTCCCGCAAGGCCCGTTTTTCCGGCGGCGACAAAGGCAGGCCCAGGGACACCAAAGCCCGCAGTTTGGGCAGGAAAGGCCCGTCCTCCCGGTCGCAACTCGCCAGGAGGGCGCGGCACATGTTCGCCGTGGCGAAGCACACCGCGTCCTCGTAGGCGGCGAGGGCGCGGGCGAATTGGTTGAGGCGGTCGAAGCCGGGCAGGAGGTGTAAGGTTCCGCCGAACAATATCTGGTTGATGGCGAATTCGTGGAAAGCGGCGTTGCTGACCGGGGCTTTGAGCAAGGCATGGCCCGGATCGTCTGGCGTCCAACGCCCGCCTAGGAATTCGGCATAGACCGGGGCGCGGGCTAGGCGCTGGCGGTGGGTGGTGACGGTGGCCTTGGGCGGTCCCGAACTGCCGGAGGTGAGGATCACCAGCCGGTTGTCCCCGGCCCGCTGATCGCAACGGGCATCCCCGGCATGACCTTCCAGCACGCGCCGCCACCCCGCCCCGACGGCCACCCGGATCGGCAACCCCCCACCCGCCGCCGTGCCATATTCCAGGAATAACGCCTTGATAGCACAACGCTGGATGACCGCGTCCTGCATCGACAGCGGTAGGTCGGTGGAAATTTCGATGGGCGTCGCCCCGATCCGCATCAGGGCGAAGGCCAGGATGAAATGGTCGGTATGGTTGTCGAGGATCAAGCCCACGCGGTCCCCAGCCTCCACCCCCAGCCCGCACAAATAACGGCTGGCCGCACCGACCCAGGCGGCGAATTCCCCATAGTCCAGGGTGGCCGGGCCTTCCACCAGGGCGGGAACCAGGGGGCGGCGCTCCGCGTAATGGAAGATCGCATCGGAAAGGTTTTCCCAGGCGGGCAGCATATTTCCTCCGGTGGATGGATAAGGGCGGGTTTGGCGCTTCCAGGGCCGGGCAGGGTGTCCACTCGGGCAGCAAGGCTGCTTCGGCTCCAAACCGGGGATGGCTTACCCCACGCCCCGCAGCATCATTTTAACCGGCGGAGCGTTTAAACTTAGTGTCCCGCTAGCCCAGCAATCCCGCAACCCGCCACCGATCCAAAGACGTGTCACCCGATTCCCCTTTCGCGGCCCATCGCGGCCAAACCATCCCGTTGCAGCGCTTCCAGGCCCAGGTCGCGGCCTTGGCCGAACACCTGCCCGACGCTCCTTATGCCGTGAATTTTTGCGAGGACCGCTACCACTTCTGCGTGGCTTTCGCGGCCTGTCTGGCACGGGGCATCGTCACGCTCGCCCCGCCCGACCGCAGCCCGCGCAATCTGGCCTTGCTCGAACAAGGCTATCCGGGCGCGTTGCGCCTGATCGACGGCGCCACACCCTGCGCCCTGGGCGCGGACGGCTACCGGATCGACCTCGGAACCCTGCCGCCACCGGCCCATCCGGTCCCGGCCACGATCCCGCCGGAACGCTTGGCCTTGATCGCCTTCACCTCGGGCAGCACCGGCGAACCCCAGGCCCACGCCAAAACCTGGGCTTCCCTCTGCCAAAGCGCCCGCTTGATCGAGCAAGCGCTGGGTTCGGTGCGGGGCAAGCGCATCGTCGCCACCGTGCCGCCCCAGCATATGTACGGCCTGGAACTCAGTATCCTGCTACCGCTGTGCCGGGGCGGGGTGTTGGACGCGGCCAAAACCTTCTTCCCCGGCGATATCGCGCAAGCCCTGGCCGCAGCCCCCGGTCCCAAAATCCTGGTGACAACGCCCATCCACCTGCGGGCCATGATGGACGCAGCCGAGACCTGGCCCGCGCTGGATCGGATCGTATCCGCCACGGCACCGCTGGATGCCGGGCTGGCCGGGGAATGCGAGCGCCGCTTCCGCGCCCCGCTCATCGAAATCTACGGCTGCACCGAGGCGGGTTCCATCGCCAGCCGGAGGACGGTCGAGGGTGCCGCATGGACTTGGTTCAAGGGCATCGCCTGGGCCGGGGACGGCGAGTCCGGGCATCTGCACGCGGCGCACCTGGCAGCCCCGATCCCGCTCAACGATATCATCGAGCCGCAAGGGCAACGCCATTTCCTGCTACGGGGCCGCACCGCCGACCTCTTGAACATCGCGGGCAAACGCAATTCTATCGGTGCCTTGAACCGGGCCTTGCTGGACATCGACGGCGTGGTGGACGGGGCGTTCTTCCTGCCCGACGAGACAGATGGAAAAACCGCCCGCTTGGTCGCTTTCGCCGTGGCCCCCGGCCTGAGCGCCGCGGTCCTGCTCCGCCGTTTGCGGGAGCAACTCGACCCGGCCTTCGTACCGCGCACAGTCCATTTGCTGGACGCCCTGCCCCGCAACGAGACCGGCAAGCTGCCACGGCACAAACTGGCGGAACTGCTGCGGGAGCGCTCGGGCGGCTAACTCAAGCGCCCCGCCCGCCCGGAATCCGGTGCCCAGCGGCGGGCAACCACAGGCGCAGGCCGGGCGCGGTCATCAGGGTGCTGGCGACGGCCATCAGCACCAACATGGTGAACACGGGCCGGGTGATGAGTCCCAGGTCATAGCCCAGGTTGACCACGATCAATTCCATCAGGGCGCGAGTGTTCATCATGATGGCGATATTGCGCGATTCCGCCGCCGAGAGACCGGCCCACCGCGCCGCCAGGTAGCAGCCGCCGAATTTCCCCAGCACCGCCAATCCGATCAACAGCCCGCACCAGACCCACAACTCGGCGCTGGCCAAGCTCCCGATATCGGTCCTCAATCCGGTGTAGGTGAAAAAGATCGGCAGGAAAAACACCATGATCAGGTTCTCCACCTGATGCTTCCAGGCGCTCACCAAATCGTGCCGGTCGTGCAGCAACACCCCGACCGTGAAGCCGCCGAAAATGGCGAAAATCCCCAATTGGCTGGTCAGCAGCGCCGAACCGAACACCACGACCAACAGCAGCGCCAACAAATCCTGCGGTAGGCTGTCCGGCCCATGGGGAAACCAGCGCAGCACGCGCCGCAATACGGGCCGCAGGACGAACCAGGACGCCAGCAGATAGGCCAACAGCCCGCCGATTTGGATGGCGGTCGCGGTCCAGGAAAACCGGCTCGCGGCCACCGCCGCCACCAAGGCCAGCAACACCCAGCCCACCGCGTCGCTGACCGCCGCCGCCGCGATGGTGATGACGCCCAGACGGTGCCGGGTCAGGCCGAATTCGATCATGATGCGCCCGAGGATGGGCACGGCGGTGATCGACAGGGCGACGCCGATCAGCAGGCTATAGGCCAAGGGCGGGATGCCGGGTGCGAGGACCGGGGCCGAAGCCCAGCCGAAGCCCAGGCCCAACGCGAAGGGCACAGCGATGCCCGCCAGCGTGACGAGGACCATCGCCCGGCGGTTGCGCCGCTCCCCCAGATGGGAAAAATCGAATTCCAGCCCGACCTGGAACATCAACAGGATCAAGCCGACCTGGCTCATAATGGTCAGCGGCGCGGCATCCACCGAGCGGAACAGCCAGCGGAAAGCGTCCGGGGCCACAGCACCGAACAGCGACGGCCCCAGCATCAAGCCCGCCACGATCTCGCCCACGGCGCGGGGTTGCCCCAGCCTCCGCGCGGCATGACCGGCCACACGCGCCGCCACGATAATCAAGCCGATTTGCAACAGGGTGAAACACAGCAGGGTTTCCGCGCCCTGCGCCTTCATACCATGCCCCCGTTGACCCCGAACACCTGCCCGGTGATATAGGACGCCCGTTCCGAAACCAGGAAAGCGACCAAATCGGCCACCTCCTCGGGCCGACCGGCCCGCTTCATGGGCACCAAGGCCGCGATGCGCCCGGCGTCGAACGCCGCCCCGCTCATGGCGCTCTCGATGATGCCAGGCGCCACCACGTTGACCAGCACATTGCGCGACGCCAGTTCGATGGCCAGCGACTTGCTGGCCCCGATCAATCCGGCCTTGGCGGCGGCGTAATTGGCCTGCCCCCGGTTGCCGGTCAGGGCCGCGACCGAGGCGATATTCACCACCCGGCCCCAGCGGGTCCGCAGCATCGGCATCAACAAGGGCCGGGTGACGTTGAAGAACCCGTTCAGGGACACATCGATCACCCGGTCCCATTGGTCGCGGCTCATGCCCACCATGGGGGCGTCCTCGTGCGACCCGGCGTTGTTGACCACGACCTGTATGGGCCGGGCCTCGCTCCGTTCTCCCAGGATACGGGCGCAGGCTTCGGCGTCGGTCACATCGAAAGCCAAGGTTTCGGCGGAACCGCCGGTTTGGTGGATTGCCCCGGCCAGCGCCTCCGCCCGTTCCGGGTTGCGGTAGGCGTGGATCAGCACATGCAAGCCCTCCGCCGCCAGCGCCCGCACAATCGCCGCGCCGATAGCACCGCTGCCTCCCGTCACCAAAGCCTGTTTCATCACCCTGTTTCCCCTGGAAAAAACACCGCCACCCGCCCCGCGACCAAGACCCGGCCCAGGGCGGCGAGGCTGAATCCGTACATCGCGCTATCGGCCCGCAGCGCCAGTTGATGGATGTGAATATCCAGGTCCGCGGGAATATCGTCCAGGCGAACCACGGTCCAGGTGATTTCCCGCGCCAGGGCCAAAAACCCCTGCCGCGCCGCGCCCCCGCCCGCCAACAAAGCGCCATGCACGGCCATGGCCTGGGCGGCGTATTCGATCCCGGCGCAGGGGGACAACACGCCTTCGCGCCGGAGCGGATTATCCGCCGCGCGATGGCTTTGGGCCGTCGCATGCAGGCGCTCGGCATCGTAGGTCAACACCCGGTCCAACAGGCTCATGGACCCGGCGTGGGGAAGCCACTGGGCGAATTCGGAGCGGCTCAAAGCCATGGCCGCACCTCCAGGCGCAGGCAACCGCCCATGCCGCAGCCGAGCCGGATTTCCGTGTCCAGACCACGGGCCAAGGCGGCCAATAAAGGCAGGCCGCGGGCGGCGGGGTTGCCCAGCCTGAGGCTTTCCAAGCCCGGATCGTCCAAGCGCGTGGCGGGCAAGCCCTCCGGCAGGAAACCGCCCCGCAGTTCAGCGAAAACACCCGGCGCGGCGCTGACCCGCAACAGCAAAGCCATCCCGAACGGGGCCGACAACGGCCTGAATTCCGCGACCGGGAACGGCGGTGGCAGGTCGTAGGCCACCAATAACACATCCCTGCCCTCCTGGCCGCAGCGCAGCAAAGCCTCGGCCAGCCCGGAACCAAAGCTATCGTCGTAGCCGCACAGACTATCGACCGCGCCCCGGCAGCCGGTGGCGATGCTCCAATAGCCCGAGGCGGCGTTATGCACGGAATTATGGAACGCCGTGGGCGAAAGGCGGCGGTCGGTCCCGGCCAGTTGCTCGAAGATGCCATGGATCACCTCGACCTCGCCGCCCGAGGAGGCGAACACCGCCACGATATTGCCAGGGTCGGCCCCGCCCAGGGCCGCGCCCGCCACATCCACGGCCAGGCGCGTCACCAGGGTCGAGCGGCGGCGCTCGGTGGCGGGCAGGCCGGTCCCGGTCGGGCGGGACAGCGCGGCGGGCGCATAGGGTTCGATCCCGGCCAGGATGGCCCGGCTCGCCGCCCAGCCTTCGAGTCCCGGTCCCGACACGCCGATCCCGGCGATATACACGCGCCTCATGGTCCCAACCTCCCGAGCAACAGGCTGGCATTGTTGCCACCGAAACCGAAGGCATTGCACAGGACGGCGTTCATGGGGCGGTAGCGGGGTTCGAGCAGGATATGGGCGGAAAAATCGGGATCGACCCGCCGGGTTTGGAGGCTGTGCGGCGCGAAGCCCTCCTCCAGGCACAGGCAGGCGACCAGCGCGTTGAGGATGCCCGCCGCGCCCAGGGTGTGGCCGGTCCAGCCCTTGATAGAACTGCACGGAGCGCCCGGACCCAGCACCGTATGCAGCGCCCGGTCCTCGGCGCTGTCGTTGCCACGGGTGGCGGTGCCGTGCAGCACGGTGTAATCGACCGCGCCCGGTCCCAGCCCGGCGCGGCCCAGGCATTCGGCCATGGCGACCGCCGCGCCCGCGCCTTCCGGGTGCGGCGAGGACATATGGTAGGCATCGGCGCTTTCGCCATAACCCAGCAAGGCCAGGCCGGACCCGCCCCCGGCCCGCTCCAACAACGCGAACCCGGCCCCTTCGCCGATGGAAATGCCTTTGCGTAGCACGTCCGCCGGGCGGCAAGGCTCGTCCGAGACCAGTTCCAGCGCCGCGAAGCCGTACAGGGTCGTGAGGCATAGGCTGTCGGCCCCGCCCACCACCACCGCATCGCACCAATCCGCCGCCAACCAGCGGGCCGCGCTGGCGAAGACCTTGGCGCTGGACGAGCAAGCCGTCGATATCGCCACGGCGGGACCGGCGAGCCCTAGGTAATCGCGGACGAAATCGGCGAGGGCGAAAGTATTCTGGACCTGCCGGTAGCGGAAACCGCGGGGCAGACGGCCTTGGGCATCGCGGTCGCGGTAGGCCGCTTCGGTTTCGAGGATGCCGGAAGTGCTGGTGCCGACGATCACGCCGACGCGCCCGGCACCATAATGCTCGCAAGCCGCCGCCACCCGGTCGGCGAAGCCATCGCATTCCAGGGCCATCCGGGCCAGGCGGTGGTTGCGGCATTCGTAGCGCGCCCAACGTGCGGGCAGGGGGAGCGCTTCGACGCCCTCGACCCGCCCGATCCAGGTGGCAAGATCGGTCCCTGGGAAATCGCAGGGTCGCAGCCCCGAACGCCCGGAGCGCAAGGCCGCCAGCGTCGCGGTCCGGCCCAGCCCCAAGGCGTTGACCAGGGCGTAGGCGCGGATGGCGATGGGGGACATGGGCGGGGAGACAGCCAATGCCGAAGCTTGGGCTTGGGTTTCTAATTCCAAAAACATAGGGAAATTATCGCGGAACGGGACGCGGTTGGGCCAGCCATGCGGCGAAGGCGATGGCGAGCAAGGCACCCAAGGCCACCGTGGACCCGATGGAACGGAGGATATTGATGTCCGACAGCGCCAGCGTGCCGAACGCCAGTACCGAACTCAGGCCACAAACCAACAGGGATAACAGGGTGCGGCGGCGCTCTTCCGGGTCGGCGGCGTCGCGGTTGAAGAACAAAGCCTGATCCAGGCTCAGCCCCATCACCAACAGCAAGGACACCAGATGATAAAGGGTCAAGCCATGGAACAGCACGGCCATGGCCAGCCCGGTACACAGCCCGGCGGTCAGGACCGGAGCCAACACCCGCACAGCCAGGGGCAAGGAGCGCAAACCCAGCCCCAGCAACAGGACGATGGCGGCGAGGCTTCCGGCCAGCAAGGCGATGGCCTCGCGCCGGTAGTCGCGGACTATGCGGGTGGATTCCTCGCGCAGGTCGAGGTCATACACCCCCCGCTCCCGCCAGGGCGCGAGCCGGGCGGCGATGGCGGCAGGGTCGGCGATGCCGCTCAAGGGGATCAAAGCCACCCAGCGGTCTTGCAACGGCAGCAACAAGCTATCGACCTGGGCGGCGAACGGGGTATCGGCCAGGTCGGCGCGGCTCAACGGGGCTTGCCGGCGGGCGGCTTCGACCCCGTCCAGGAACGGCTGGAACGCCTCCGGCTTGAACGGCAGCCCGCGCAAGGCTTCGCGCAGGTTCGCGGCCAACTCCGGCCCCGGTGGCAACGCCGCCAACCGCCTGGCCTGGGCGGCGCGGCTGGGCAGGAAGCGGGCGGCCAGTTCGTAGCCGCCCAAGGCGTGGTCGCGCTTCAAGGCTTCGAGATCGACGGCGACGGCTTCCGACAAGCGCAGGGCGGCCTCGGCATCCGGCCCGGTCGCCAGCACCAGCTTGCGTAGGTCCGGCACGCCGAAATCGCGGCGCAAGGCTTCGTCCAGCGCCTGCCGTTCCGCCGGGACCGGGTTGAGGGCAGCGATATCATCGTTCCACAAGGGCGAACCGCCCAGCATGAACAGCGCCGCCAGCAGCAGCGTCAGCCCGAAGGGCAGCCAGCGCCAGCGCGGAAACCCAGGCCATGAAAACCCCGCGCCCCGCTCCACCCAAGCGGGCAAGCGCACCGTCCCATCTCCCGCCAACACCGGCAACACCCAGCGCGTCGCCAAGCCCGCCGCCAGCAGCCCGCCGCCCGCGAACACCGCAAGTTGGGCCAGCCCCGCGAACCCCGAGAACAGCATCGCCGCGAACCCCGCGACATTGGTCAACAGCCCCAGTCGCAACGTGGGCCAAATCCGGGCCATGGCGCGGGCGGGTGGTTCGCGTGGCGACAAATGGGTGAAGAAATGATTGGGATAATCCGCCGCCACCCCGACCAGGGTCGCCCCGAAGCCCAAGGTGATGCCGTGGACCTCGCCGAAGGCCCAACGGGTCGCCGCCGCCCCCGACACCACCCCGGTCAAGAGCGGCACCAAGCCCAGTCCCAACACCCGCAACGAGCGGTACACCCCGAACAACAGCAGCATGACCAAGCCGCTGTTCAGCCCCGAAAGCCAAGCGGCGTCGTGGGTGATGCGGCGGTTGGATTCCACCGAGAGCGGTCCCGGCCCCCCCAGCACCAGCCGCATGGCGGGATCGGTGCGCAGGGTTTGGAAGCGTTCCCGCACCCGTTCCAGCGCCTCGGCCTGGGCGGCGATATCGAAGCCGGACGCACGGGTCCGCGCCAACAGCAAAGCCCGCCGCCCCTCCCGCGCGAACCAGACCCCGCGCCGCGCCACCGGCCCCCGCTCAACCAGCCAGCCCTGCAATAGGCGTTGCCATGCCCCGGTGGGATCGCGGGTCAGCCAGGCTTTTTGCAGCATCCCCGTGGGCGAGGCCAATTCGGCCAAGCGGGCTTGCAGCGCGGTATGCAGGGCGGCGGCGGTGAATGGTTCCGGCCCCGGCTCCGGGTCCAGCCCATAGCGGTGGGCGAACAAGTGCTGTTCCAGGGTGGCGAGACCCGCCCCGACCGCGCCATTGTCCACCCGCTCGAAGCGCGGATCGGACGCCAAGTTTGCCGCGAGTTGGCGGCTGGTGGCGGCCAGCGCGGCCTCGTCGGCATTTTCCAGGGCGATCATCAATACGCGGGATGCCGGTCCCTCGCGCATCTGCTGCACCAGCACCGCATCCAGGAACCCGGCATCGCGGGGCAGGAAGAAAGTCAGGTCGGTGGTGATGGCGGTGCGGAATAGCAGCCACCATGCGCACAACGCCAGCCACAAGAGCCACAGCAGCAGCGGTGCCTTAGCCCTCACGGAAGCGGCTCGAAGCTGAGGGAAGCATGGTCGCCGCCCGCCTCTTCGATCTCCATGCGGAGCAGCCGGTCGTCCTCACCTTCCAGGCGGACGCCACGGATCACCGCCACCAATTCCGGGCGGACCGGGGCCAGGGCCAGCAGCCAACGCTTGCGCGATCCGCCCAGGCTGGGACGCCAATAGCGCGACAACCCCGCCAGATCGCCCGCCAAAGGTGCGCGGAGGCTCTCGGCGAAAGCCTCCAGCGCCGGATAATCCGCCAGGGCCAATTCGATCTTCTGGCCCGCAGCGGGCTTGCTCACGGTCACGCTGCCGCCATCGATGAGGTAATCCTCCGGCGCGGGCCGTTCCACATGCTTGGCGAGGTAGGCGGGCCGGCGGAATTCGAGCGTACCTTCGAGCCGCAGCGGTGTTTTCAGCACGGCCAGGGTCTTGGTTTCCACGAAACGGGCGCGCATATGGGAGCGGGCGGCGAGGCGGGCGAACAAATCCGGCAGCGTCAGCGCGGGGGGCGGCCCGGCGGCGTGGACCACGCCCGCCGACAACAACACCAGCAAGACCAAACCGCCGCCCCTAATCTTCGATCCGCCAAAAATCATGGAAGTTGAACCAGTTATAAGGGGCCAAACGGCAGTAATGCTCCAAGCGCCCGGCATAGCGCTGCATGATGTCGCGTACCGCCGTTTCGCGCTCCCCGCGTGGCAAGCTGGGCGGCGCGTCGGTCAAGGTCTCGAAATAGACCTCGTAGCGGCCCCAGCCCCGGTGCAGGCAGACGAACAGCAGCAAGGGCGCTTGCAGTATCTGCCCCAGCAAGACCGGCGCTTGCGGGAAATAAGCCGGTACCCCCAGGAAATCGCATAACACGCGCTTATCGCCATGGAGTGCGCGGTCGCCCAGCAAAGCCACCCATCCGCCCCCGGCGATATGCTCATCCAGCCCCAGCAGCGAGCTTGGATTGCCCATATCGACAATATCCTCGTGCAAGGCCGGATTGAGCCTGCGATACAGCCCCGCGATCAAGGGCGTGCGCTCGCCATGCACCAGGGCTTTGACCTTGAAGCCACCCCGGACCCGGCCCACGGCCCGGATGATTTCGAAACTGCCCAGATGCGCCCCCACCAAGATGCAACCCCGCCCCGACCGCGCCCGGCTTTCCAAAAGTTCCAGGCCATGCACCCGGATATCCAAGCGCCGATCCTGCCCGGCCAGCACATAGACCCGGTCCAACAAGGTGCAGGCGAAGGTATGGTAATGTCGGAAGCGCTCGGCGAGTCCCGGTTCCCGCGCCAAAATCCGCCGCAGATACGCCGTGGACGCCGCGCCGGTGCGGTTGGCGAACAGCAGGAAATACGCAGTGATGGGATAGAGCAACAACCAAGCCAGCCCGCGCCCCAACCGCAGCGCGATCCAAACGATGGCCCGCAGCCAGAACAGGCTGCTGCGCTCGGGAATATTGAGCCAAGCCTCGGTCATGGCGGGAGCAGGGCCAGGAGGCCGGACGCGATGGGCCGTCCCGCCGCCACACAGATGAAACGCACACCACCATCGGCGCGAGGTTCGAATTCCACCCGGCAGGCTTCGCCCGGTGCCAGAATCCCCGTGAATTTGGCGCTGACGATCCCGGACACCCGGCGGGCCGGTTCGATCCGGGCCAGGAGCGCCAGCACCTCGTCCAGGACGACCACGCCGGGCACGATGGGCCGTCCTGGGAAATGCCCGGCCAAGGCGGGATGCTGCTGCGGGATGGTGAATTCCACGGGCGGACTCAAGACCGTTGCGAAACGGCGTCGGTGCGGGGCGCGGGTGGGTTCTCCCGCGCCAGCCAGCCATGCCGGAGCAAGGTGCGGATCACCTGCGACAGGCCGACATGGCGGTAATCGCGGTAACGGCGGCGGCGGTAGAGGTATTCGCCCAGGAAGAACAAGGCCATCAGCGCGTAATCCAGGGTATTGCCGAACAACACCACGGTCCGGGTCGAGGTGAACACGGCCAGCGCCGTGGCATTCAGCGCCAATAGGCAGAACAACCCAGCCCAGGCGGCGGTCAGGCGGCGGGTATAAAGCAGCAAGGCGTCCGCCATGGGTTCGCCATTGCGGGCCAAGCGGGCGATGCGGGTGATCAAGGGTTCGTGCCCGCGCCGCAAGGTGGACAGGAACAGCCAGCCCACCAATAGGTTCACCACCACCGGAAACACCGCCACCGCATCACCGGGCCACAAGGCCAGCCCGGCCGAAGCCAGCCCCGCGCCCATGCCGATGGCCACCGCCCGGACCCAAGCCGCGCCCTCGACGCACAATCCCAGCAACAAGCCCAGGGCCAACACGCCATTGGGCAGGCCCAGCCAGACCGGCGGCAACAGGCCGGATTGCAGCAGCGCGAAGGACAGCAGCGGAAACCCCAACGCCAAGGCGGTGAACAGGGGCAAGCGGGCTTGGGCCATGGCGCTCAATCGAGGGTGCGGCGGGTCGCCACGGTGGCGGCCAGCGCCCCCAGCGAGGAGAAGATGCGGGTGATATCGGGATCGTCCGATTTGATCTGGAACCCGTAGCGCTTGGAAACCACCACCGACAGTTCCAGCAGGTCGATGGAATCCAAACCCAGGCCTTCGCGGTATAAAGGCGCGGCGGGGTCGATGGACCCGGCTTCGGTATCCAGGTTCAAGGCATCGACCATCAGCCGCGCCAGTTCGAGTTCTAACGGATTCAATGCGGACATCGGGAAATTCTCTACGGAAAGCGTGGGTATAGCAGTGTAGCCGCGTGGCTTGGGCGGTGCCTAGCGGAGGCGGACGACGCCTTCGATCTCGACCAACAGATCGCCCCGGCAAATATCCCCGGCCAGATAGAGGACGGGGCTGGCGGGATGCAACGCATCGACAAGAGCATCACGCACCGCCCCGTAATCGCCGGGATGGCGGAGATAAACCTTCCAGGTGGCGGCGTCCCCCAGGCGGGCTAGGTCATCGGCTCCCGCCCGCGCCAGGATGGCCCTAAGGTTCGCCAGCGTGGTCCGGCATTGTCCGAGGAGATCGCCCGGATGCACGGTCTTGTGTCCGACAATGCTGGCGGTGCCGGAAATGAACAAGGTCCGCCCGAACACCATCGCCCGCGAAAACGAAGGACTGCGCGGCCCGTAGACCGGCGGGTAGCGGTAGGCGCTGATCTGGCGCGGATTCTCGATCTGGGTCGCGCCGCCCTTCCCGGCCAGGAACACCACCCACAAATCATCGCGTCCCGAGCCGATGGCGCTGGCGGCCGGCAAATCCTCGCCCAAGGCGGAACCCGCCTCCGCGAACGCCTGATAGCGCCCGACGCAGAACCGCCGATAACGCTCCAGCCCGAACTGCTCGCGGTTGATATCGGGCAGGTAGTTCCACATCCGCACCAGGGTCGGATAACCCAGCGCCCGCGCCAATGCGACGATGCGGCGGTAGGCACCCTGCGCGGCGGCGTCGGGTTCCGCAGCATCGACCCGGACCCTGCCGAACAGCAACTCGCCATTCAAGGCATAGCGGATACCCCCAACCTCGCCATATTCCACCGGACCCGGCGCATACCAAGCCTCCAGGAAAGCGGGACCGCCCAAGGCTTGCAGCGGGATATCAGCCCTGGGCAGGGCGGACGGTTCCAGGCCGCCCGGCCAAACCCCATAACCGATCACGCCCAGCAGCGCCTCGCCCGCCCCGGCGAACGGGAGCCGGTCGGCGGGCGCATAGGCGAGGCGGAGACCGGACATCCAGGAAGCAGGATGGGAAGGAGCGGCTATCGTGGAAGAAACACAGCGCATGGGAAAAGCGATCAGCAAAGGGAAACTCAAGGTCCGGCATCGACCAGGGCCGGACCCGGTGGCGTAGCCGCCCCACGCCAGCGCATCCACAGGCTATTGATGCGGTAAACCCAGCGGAAGGCGAACAAGGGTAGCATGAGCGGCGTATTGCGGAAGATATCCCCGGCCAGCAGCGAAATCACAGCCTCCTGCATACGGAAGGCGTTTTGGGGGTGCATGAACAAATCGCGGATGGCGGGCGTGGTGACGCGGTAGATGAACCAAGAGAAGGTCTTGAGACCGCGCTTGATCGAACGCTCGAAGCGGGCCAGCCGCGCCTGGGCCGAAGCCGGGTCTTTCAGGAGGCCGTCCACCGCCTCGGCCCCCAGGAAGGCGCTGTTCAAGGCCAGATGCACCCCGCTGGAAAACACCGGATCGATGAAGGCATAGGCATCGCCCACCAGGATAAAATTGCGGCCCGTCATGCGCCGGGATTGGTAGGAATAATTGCCGGTGGCGGTGACGCCGCCCACGAGGCTGGCGCTTTGCAAACGCGCCGCCACGCCGGGGCACAAGGCGATGGTATCGCGGAAGAATTGTTCCACCGGCACGGCGCGGCTTTTCAGGTATTCGGGGCGACAGACCGCGCCCACGCTCATAGTGCCGTCGCGTAGCGGGATCATCCAAAACCAGCCGTGATCGAACCAATAGATGCTGATATTGCCCTCGTCGCGGCCCGTCCAGCGCTCGGCCCCTTGGAAATGGCCATACAAGGCGGCGCTGCGGTGGCGGGGGTTGGCCTCTTTCACGCCCAGGTGGTCGGCCAGCAAGGTATCGCGGCCGGTCGCATCGACATAGAACCGCGCCGTCCAGTTCTGCCGCCCGCCCCGGTCGTCCACGGCGCTCACGGCGGCGATGGCGTCGTCGGCGTATTCGATGCCGTCCACCCGGCAGCCCTCGTGGACTTCGGCCCCCTGGGCCGCGCAATTCCTGAGCAACAGATGGTCGAACTCCGAACGCCGCACCTCGTAGGCATAGGGATAGGATTTATCGATGGCGTCGCCGAACTGGAAGGCCACATGCTTGCCGTGATACACGGAATGGAATTCGGCGGCGTATTTCTTCAGCCCGATCCGGTCGAGTTCCTCGCGCACGCCGAGTTGCTCGAAATAAGGCAGGCTCAGCGGCAACAGGCTTTCGCCGATGTGGAAGCGCGGATGGCGGTCCTTATCCAGCACGACCGTATGCCAGCCGCGCCGGGCCAACAAGGTGCCGATAGCGGCACCAGCGGGACCGCCGCCGATGACGAGGACGTCGCAGCTGCGGGGGGTTGCGTTCTGCATCAGGGCAAACCTCTTGGAGTTCCGTGGTATCCGAAGGATACCGTTTTTCGCCGGGACGGACCTGGATGTAGTTGACAAAATCCATACCAAAGCGCGAAAGCCCGCACTCACCGGGCCGCTTTGAGCGCCGTGTATTCGCTGAAGATGCGGGCTTCCACATGGCGGTGCGGCCGCTCGAAACCCGCGAGCGCCAGGGCTTCCAGGACGCGGGCCGATTCCACCATCGAATCCAGGGTTTCCCAGTAATATTCCATGAGATAGCGGGCCTTGCGGCTGCCGGTGACGAACTGGGTGCAACGCGGCATGAAATCGCGGAAATACAGCCGGGCCCAGGCTTGGGCGATGGGACCGTCCGGCTTGGTGATATCCATGATGAGCAGCCGCCCCCCGGCGTCAGCACACGGTGGAATTCGCGGAACGCGGTCGCCAGATTCTCCACATGGCACAGGGCGAACCCCATGCTGAGGAAATCAAAGCCATCCCCAGCCAGAAGCACCGCATCCGCCGTGCCGAGGACATGCTGGGCGGCGGGCAAGCGCCAGGCCGCTTCCCGGAGCATCCCGAGGCTAGGCTCGACGCAGGCGATCCGGGCGGCATCGCCCAGGATATAGGCGGCGGCGCGGGCGGTGAGGCCCGTCCCTACGGCGATATCCACCACCGCCATCCCCGGTGCCGAAAAACCCCCAACCCGCCACCCGTTCATAATAGGGAGCGGACTGGTCGAAAACCCGGCGCAGGAAGGCTTGCTTCTCCACGCTGGAGGCATAATGGGGCGCAAGTACGGGATGCGGCGCGAATCGGTGATCGGCGTTCATGGTTCCGGGATGCGGCAAACTGGGATCGATGGGCCGGAAAGTAGTTTCAGCGATTCCGCCGGATCGCGGCATCCCACCGGATTGAATAGCGAGTTTCGGTTTATTATCCCTGCGGAATGGCGTCCCGGACCATATCCCCCATGCGCGGACCGTCAAAGAACCCACCGCCCAGCCAGCCAACCCGTCCATGACCGACACCGATACCCCTAGCCCCTGGCATCCCCCTCCCTTCATCGTCCTGTCCGTCCTGGCGCATCTCGGCGCGGCCGCGGTGTGGCTGTGGCGACCCGACCTGTGGGCTTGGAGCCTGGGGATCGTCGCCGCCGACCAAGCCGTGCTAAGCCTGGCCGGCCTATGGCCCCGCAGCCGCCTACTCGGCCCGAACTGGACCGCCCTACCCCGCGCCGCCGCCCTCCGGGGCGAAATCGCCATCACCCTGGACGATGGGCCCGATCCCGCAATCACCCCCGCCGTGCTGGACCTGCTCGACCGCCACGGCGCGAAGGCGACCTTCTTTTGCATCGGCGAGCGGGTTTTGCGCCACCCGGAACTGTGCCGGGACATCGCCCGCCGCGGCCATGCGCTCGGCAACCACAGCCACCGCCACACCCCCGGTTTCGCCGCCTCGGGCTGGGCCGGCTTCACCCAGGAATTAGCCTTGGCACAGGCCGCCTTGACCCAGGCCACCGGCTGCCGCCCGTGTTTTTTCCGGGCACCCTTCGGCCTGCGCAATCCCCTGCTCGATCCGGCCCTGGCCCGGTTCGGCCTGACCTTGGCGAGTTGGACCCGCCGGGGTTTCGATACCCGCGAGCGCGACCCGGCGCGGGTGGTCCGCAGGCTGCTGCGCGGGCTCAAGGCCGGGGACATCTTGCTGCTGCACGATGGCAACGCGGGCCGGACGGCGGCGGGCGAACCCGTGGTCCTGGCGGCGCTGCCGCCCTTGCTGGACGCCATCGCCGCCGCCGGACTGCGACCCGTGACCTTGGAGGAAGCCCGCCGATGACCGCCCGCCACCTCTCCGAATTGGTGGCAACCGCCGCCGCCCGTTACCGTCCGGCGGGGCGTTTCGCTTGGCATTTCGCACAGGGCAAATTGGCGGGCGATCCCGTGTTCGCGGGCCTTTTGGCGCGGGGCTTGATCGCCGACCACGCGGATATCCTCGACCTGGGCTGCGGCCAAGGCTTGCTCGCGGCTTGGCTCCAGGCCGCCAGGGAGCGCCATGGCTGCGGCGCTTGGCCCGACGCTTGGCCCCCTCCGCCGCGTATCCGCGCCTACCGGGGCATCGAACTCATGCCCGCCGACGCCCACCGCGCCCGCACCACCCTGGGCGCGGACGCGGACATTGTTACCGGCGATATCCGCGCTGCCGACCTCGGCACGCCCGATACCGTGGTCATCCTCGATGTGCTGCATTTCATCGGCCACGCGGATCAAGCCGCCTTGCTGGCCCGCATCCACGCGGCCCTAACCCCTGGCGGAACCCTGCTGCTCAGGATCGGAGACGCTGCGGGCGGCGCGAAGTTTGGGTTCGGTCTTTGGGTGGACCGCTGGGTTGCCTTCGTCCGGGGCCATGGACTGGCCCGGCTGCATTGCCGGACCTTGCGCGATTGGGTGGCGTTGCTGGAAAGACTGGGTTTCGCGGTGGAAGTCCTACCGATGGCCCAAGGCACGCCCTTCGCCAATCAATTGCTCATCGCCCGCAAACCAACCGCCGCCACAACAGGACCGGCAGCCGGAGCATGAAACCGAACACCAAGCGGATATGCATCCAGGTCAGCAGGCGGTTATCCCGCCAATAATCGAAATGGGAAACGCCGCCTTCTTCCCGGCTCCAATATTTCACCGGCGCGGGCAGGTTGACCGCCTCGACCCCCAGCCAGCGCAGACGCACCGCCGCTTCCGGGTCGAAATCGAACCCCCGCATCCAGCGCCGCCCCGCCATCACCCGGCGTAGCGGCGCGATGGGATAGACCCGGAAGCCGAACAGCGAATCGCCGATGCCGCTCCACAGGGTTTCGAGGTTGGCCCACCAGTTCGAGATTCTCCTGCCCTTGACCCGCAAGGCCGGGGCGCTGGCATCGAACACGGGGACACCAAGGATCATGGCGTCCGGCTCCCTCATTGACGCCGCCATGAACTCCGGGATCGAGGCGGCGGGATGCTGGCCGTCCGAATCCATGGTCAGGGCGTGGCTAAACCCCGCCTGTGCCGCCAATTCGATCCCATGCAATACCGCCGCGCCCTTGCCGCGGTTTTCCGGCAGGACGATCACCACCAAGCCCGGATCATGGGCCGCCAACGCCGCGAGGCTTGCCGCCGTGCCATCGGTGCTGCCATCGACCACCACCCAGACCGGACTCCAATAGCGCCGCGCCTCGGCCACGGTCGCGTGGACCTTGGGACCGGGGTTGTAGCTGGGGATCAAAACCAGATGGGTATCAAAGGGAGGATTCATCGGCGGTTTCCTGGCGGGTCCGTGGGTATCCCGGCACGGCGGGCCGGCGGGCGGATAGGGGGTTCACGCCGAGTTCGGCGGCGAAATAGGTTTCGAGTACGCGGGTGAAGCCGCGGATATCCTCGGGCGGATCGAACCGCCGCCCCAAGCGCACGCGGTAGCTGAGCGGCAAATCCGGGCGGCGGTGCAAAGGCCAACGCTTGCCCAGGAAGGGCGAATCGGTCTCGATGAACACCGTTTGTACCGGCACCCGCGCGTGATGTGCGATCAGCCCCGTGCTGCCCTTGAAGGCGTTGACCGGCGGACGGGTGGTGCGGGTGCCTTCGGGAAACAGCAGGAGGTGGCTGCCATCGTCCAAGGCCCGCACCGCCCGCTTGATCATCGCATGGCCCGTATCGTTGCGGATATAGCAGGCCAGCCGCGCCCCGGCCCCGAACAGCAGATTATCCATCAGGCTGGCCTTGAGGATGCAGGCCACATCCGGCAGGCGGGACAAAATCATCACGGCGTCGAGCAGGCCGGGATGGTTGGGCGCGAGAATCAGGGCCGGTCCGCCACGCAGGGCATCCAAGGCCGAAAGATCGAAACGGCACGCGCCGATCCAGCCCAGCACGGCAAGATAGAGCCGGAACCCCGCCATGATGACCCAGCGCCCGAGTTGTCGGCCCCGGCGTTCCGGCAAGCAGCGGCACAGCGTCGCCGCCAGCAGCGACCAGGCGATGCACAAGCCAGCCAGGAACGCCAATCCGAAGCACAGCGCGGCGTATTCGTAGAGGATTTTGAGCTTCCGCATGGGGTAGGCCGTGGAGGGTTCTTCCTGAAAATCCACACGATGGCGCGTGGGGGCCGACCCCGATTGTACGTGGGAATCGTGGCAATAAAAAAACCCGGCGGAACATCGCTGCTCCGCCGGGTTTTTCCGTACTGGGTGGGATCGCGTCAGCCGCGGCCTTTCCGGTATTTCTCCAAGGTCCGCAACTGCGCCATGGCATCGACCAACTGGGCTTGGGCCTGGGCGTAATCGAGCTTGCCGGATTTATCGGCCAGCATATCCTCGGCTTGGCGCTTGGCCTCCAGCGCCGCCATCTCGTCGATGTCGCGGGCGCGGATGGCGGAATCGGCCAGGATCGTCACGAGATGCGGCTGTACCTCGATCATTCCGCCGGAGATATAGAACGGATGGACCTCGTCGGCGCTGACTTTCACGCGAACCTCGCCCGGCTTCAACCGGCTGAGGAAGGGCGCGTGGCGGGCGGCGATACCGACTTCGCCCATTTCGGCCGGAGCCACCACCAGTTCCGCTTGGCCCGAATAAATCGCGGCTTCCGCGCTCACGATGTCCACATGGATCGTCATCGCCATGATGTCTTACCCCTATCAGGCAGCCAAACGCTTGGCTTTTTCCAAGGCTTCGTCGATGCTGCCGACCATGTAGAACGCCTGTTCCGGCACGTCGTCGAATTCGCCTTCGACGATGCCCTTGAACCCGGCGATGGTGTCCTTCAGCGACACGTACTTGCCGGGCGAGCCGGTGAAGACTTCAGCCACGAAGAACGGTTGCGACAGGAAGCGCTGAATCTTGCGGGCGCGGGACACGGTGAGCTTGTCTTCCTCGGACAGTTCGTCCATGCCCAGGATCGCGATGATGTCGCGCAGTTCCTTGTAGCGCTGCAAGGTGGACTGCACCCGGCGGGCGGTTTGGTAATGCTCTTGGCCCACGACCAGCGGGTCGAGCTGGCGGCTGGTGGAGTCCAGCGGGTCCACGGCGGGATAGATGCCCAGTTCCGCGATCTGACGCGACAACACCACGGTGGCGTCCAAGTGGGCGAAGGTGGTCGCCGGGGACGGGTCGGTCAAGTCGTCGGCGGGCACGTACACGGCCTGGATGGAGGTAATGGAACCGATCTTGGTGGAGGTGATGCGCTCTTGCAGCACGCCCATTTCTTCGGCCAGGGTCGGCTGATAACCCACGGCGGAAGGCATACGGCCTAACAGCGCCGACACTTCGGTACCGGCCAGGGTGTAGCGGTAGATGTTGTCGATGAACAGCAGCACGTCACGGCCTTCGTCGCGGAAATATTCCGCCATGGTCAGGCCGGTCAGCGCCACGCGCAGACGGTTGCCCGGCGGCTCGTTCATCTGGCCGTAGACCAGCGACACCTTGTCGAGTACGCCGCCTTCGCTCATTTCGTGGTAGAAGTCGTTGCCTTCGCGGGTACGTTCGCCCACACCGGCGAACACGGAGTAACCGCTATGCTCGATGGCGATGTTGCGGATCAATTCCATCATATTGACGGTCTTGCCCACGCCCGCGCCCCCGAACAAACCGACCTTGCCGCCCTTGGCGAAGGGGCAAACCAAGTCGATCACTTTGATGCCGGTTTCCAACAGCTCGTTGGCGGCGGCTTGTTCCTCGAAGCTCGGCGCTTTGCGGTGGATACCCCAGCGGGCTTGTTCGCCGATGGGGCCTTTTTCGTCGATGGGGTTGCCCAAGACGTCCATGATGCGGCCCAGGGTTTCCTTGCCGACCGGCACGGAAATCGCCGCGCCGGTGTCGGCGACCGCGAGGCCGCGCTTCAAACCGTCGGTGCTGCCCATGGCGATGGTCCTGACCACGCCGTCGCCCAACTGTTGTTGGACTTCCAACACGGTTTTGCTTTCTTGGACGTTTAGCGCGTTGTATACCTTCGGCAGCACCTCGCGCGGAAATTCCACGTCCACGACGGCGCCGATAATCTGAACGATTTTGCCCGAACTCATTGTTGTCCTCTTAAAATCTTTTGGGGTGATGCGTGATCGGCCCGTTTAGACGGCGGCCGCGCCGCCGACGATTTCCGCGATTTCCTGGGTGATGGCCGCTTGCCGCGCCTTGTTGTAGATCAACTGCAACTCTTTGATGAGCTTGCCGGCGTTGTCGGAAGCGCTCTTCATCGCCACCATCCGGGCGGCTTGTTCGCAAGCGTTGTTCTCGACCAGCCCCTGGAACACGATGGATTCGACGTACCGGACCAGAAGCTGGTCCAGCACTTCCTTGGCGTCCGGCTCGTACAGGTAGTCCCATTGGCCCTTGTTCGGCTCTTCGCTGAGTTCGCCGGCGTTGATCGGGAGCAATTGGACCAGGTTGGGCTTCTGGGTCATGGTGTTCACGAACTCGTTGTGGAGTACGTACAACTGGTCGATCTTGCCTTCGTTGTACTCGTCCAGCATGACCTTGATGACGCCGATGATATTCTCCAAGTGGGGCCGGTCACCCAGCTTGGTGGCCTGGGCGACGATGTCGGCACCGACCGAATTGAAGAACACCGAACCCTTCTGGCCGATGGTGCAGAGCTTGACGCCGGTGCCGTCCTCGGTCCAGCCGCGCAGCTTACGCAGGGCCAGACGGAATAGGTTGGCGTTCAAGCCACCGCACAAACCACGGTCGGAGGAAATCAGGATCACGCCCACCTTCTTCACATCGCGCTCGACCATGAACGGATGTTTATATTCCGGGTTAGCGGTCGCCAGATGCTGGATGATCTGGGCGATCTTCCGGGAATACGGGCGGGTGGCCTGCATCCTATCCTGGGTCTTGCGCATCTTGCTGGCGGCGACCATTTCCATGGCGCGGGTGATCTTCTGAGTATTCTTGATACTCGCGATCTTCAGGCGGATTTCTTTGCCGACGGCCATCGCTTTAACCTTACCAGGTGTGGGTTGCTTTGAACTGGGTCAGCGCGTTGCGCAAGCCCGCCTGGATCTCGTCGTTGTAGTCGCCGGTCGCGTTGATCTGGTCCATGAGGGCCGCCTGGGCGGACTTCATGTAGCCTTGCAGGGCGTCTTCGAAATCACGGACTTTATTGACCGGCACGTCATCCACGAAGCCTTCGTTGGCCGCGAACAACGACACCGCGATCTGGGCGACGCTGTAGGGGGCATATTGGCTTTGCTTCATCAGTTCGGTCACGCGCTGGCCGCGTTCGATCTGCTTGCGGGTGGCTTCGTCGAGATCGGAAGCGAACTGGGCGAAAGCCGCCAATTCACGGAACTGCGCCAAGTCGAGACGGATACCGCCGCCAAGCTTCTTGATGATCTTGGTCTGGGCCGCACCACCGACGCGGGACACCGAGAGACCGGCGTTCACGGCGGGGCGGACGCCCGCGTTGAACAGGTTGGTTTCCAGGTAAATCTGGCCGTCGGTGATGGAGATCACGTTGGTCGGCACGAAGGCGGACACGTCGCCAGCCTGGGTTTCGATGATCGGCAGGGCGGTGAGTGAGCCGGTCTGGCCGGTCACGGCACCATTGGTGAGCTTCGTAACTTCTTCGGCGTTGATGCGGGAAGCGCGCTCCAGCAAACGGGAATGCAGATAGAACACGTCACCCGGATAGGCTTCGCGCCCCGGCGGGCGGCGCAGCAGCAAGGAAATCTGCCGGTAGGCCCAAGCTTGCTTGGTCAAATCGTCATAGATGATGAGCGCGTCTTCGCCGCGGTCGCGGAAAAATTCGCCCATGGAGCAACCGGAGTACGGCGCGATGAATTGCAGCGCGGCGGATTCGGAAGCGGAGGCGGCGACGATGATGGTGTGTTCCATCGCGCCATGTTCTTCCAGCTTGCGCACCACGTTGGCGATGGACGACTGCTTCTGGCCGATGGCGACGTAGATGCACTTAACGCCGGTGCCCTTCTGATTGATGATGGCATCGATGGCGATGGCGGTCTTGCCGGTCTGGCGGTCGCCGATGATCAACTCACGCTGGCCGCGACCCACCGGGATCATGGAGTCGATGGACTTCAAGCCGGTTTGCAGCGGCTGACTGACCGATTGACGGGCGATTACGCCGGGGGCGATTTTTTCGATGGGGGAACGTTCTTCGAAGTAGATCGGGCCTTTGCCATCGATGGGATTGCCCAAGGCATCGACCACACGACCCAACAAGCCACGGCCCACCGGCACATCCAAGATGCGGCCGGTACAACGTACGGTGTCGCCTTCGGCCAAATGCTCGTACGGTCCCAAGACCACGGCACCGACCGAATCGCGTTCCAAGTTCAAAGCCATACCGTAGCTATTGCCGGGGAATTCAACCATTTCCCCCTGCATCACATCGGTCAGGCCATGGACGCGCACGATGCCGTCGGTGACGCTGACGATGGTGCCTTCGGTGCGCGACTCTACGCCCAGATCGAAATTCTGGATGCGCGCCTTGATGAGTTCACTGATTTCTGATGGATTCAGCTGCATGATTCTTTATCTCGCTCTAGTTCCAGAGGCTCTTAGTCAAGCGCTCGATCTGGCCGCGCACGGAAGCGTCGATCACGCGGTCCCCGGCGCGGATGTAGACGCCACCGATCAAGGCGGCATCGACCGTGACCCGCAAATGGGCTTTCTTCTTCAAGAAGCCTTCGACCGCGGCGACCACTTTGGATTGTTCGGACTCCTCCAAGGGATACGCCGACGCGACATCGACCTCGACATAACCCTCGTCTTCCGCCTTGTATTCCCGGAATTGCTCGGCGATGTATTTGACCAGCCCGAGACGCCGGTTCTGGATGAGCAACCGGACGAAGTTCCCGGTTTCTCCCTCCAACTGGCCTTGGCACAGGTCGAGGAACGCGCGGGTGAAAGCCTCGCGCTGGGTTTTCGGATTCGTGGCGGCCGCCAGGATGCGCTGGTCATCCATCACGGCGGCGACGAAGGCCAAGGCATCCGCCCATTGCGCGGCGGTTCCAGTTTCCTTGGCCCGCTGGTAAGCGGCGACGGCGTAAGGCCGGGCCAATGTCGTTAGTTCGGCCATTATGCTTGACCCAATTCCTTAGCCAAGTTGTCGATGATGTCCCTGTGCTTGTCCTGGTCGACTTCCTTTTGCAGGATTTGTCCGGCGGCGGCGATGGCCAGTTCGGCGACCTGCAAGCGCAAGCCTTCTTTCGCCTTCTGGATTTCGCGTTCGACCTCGGCCTGGGCGGCGGTTTTGATCCGGTCGCCTTCGACCTTGGCCTGTTGCTTGGATTCATCGACCAGTTCGTTGGCCCGCTTCTGGGCCAGACTCACGAGGTCGGCGGCTTGATCCTTGGCTTCACGCAGCAAAGTGGTCGCACGCTTTTCGGCCAGTTCCATCTCGTGCTTGCCTTTGTCCGCGGCGGCGAGGCCGTCGGCGATCTTCTTCTTGCGCTCTTCCAGGGCTTGCATCAAGGGTGGCCACACGTACTTCATGGTGAACCACACCAGAAGCGCGAACGTGATCATCTGGCCGATCAGAGTGGCGTTAATACTCACAGCGCTTGTCCTCTTGAATTAATCCGTAGTGGCGGCTTCCGGTTTGGAAGCGCATTAACCCTTGAGGGCCGACAGGAACGGGTTGGCGAAGGTGAAGAACAGGGCCAAACCCACGCCGATCATGGTCACGGCGTCCAACAAACCGGCGACAATGAACATTTTCACTTGCAGCATCGGCACCATTTCCGGCTGGCGGGCCGCGCCTTCCAAGAACTTGCCGCCCAGGAGGCCAAAGCCGATGGCGGTGCCCAGAGCGCCCATGCCCAGAATGATACCGACGGCGATGGCGGTCAGACCTTGAACGCTAGCGATAGATGCGATTTCCATTTTTCTCCTCCAGAACGAGAGTGTGTGGGTTAAGTTAAATAGGGATTAGTGATCTTCGTGGGCCAAGCTCAAATAGACGATGGTCAGCACCATGAATATGAAAGCTTGCAGGGTAATAATCAGGATATGGAATACCGCCCAGGGGAAACTCAGCAAGGGCTGGATAAACCAAGGCAGCAAGGCGATGAGGATGAAGATCAACTCGCCCGCATACATATTGCCGAAAAGTCGCAGCGCGAGAGAAACCGGACGGGCGATTTCTTCCACAACTTTGAGCAAAAGGTTGAAAGGAATCATCCATTTCCCGAACGGGGTTAACGCTAATTCCTTGGCGAAACCTATCGGACCCTTGACCTTGACGCTATAGAACAGGATCAAGAAGAACACCGAGATGGACATGCCGAAAGTCGCGTTCAAATCGGTGCTGGGCACGACACGCATATATTCGAGTCCCATCGCCGAACCGATCAGCGGCAGCAAATCGACAGGGATCAAGTCCATAAAGTTCATGAGCCAAATCCACACGAAAATCGTGAGGGACAGCGGGGCGATGACTTTGCTATCACCGTGGAAGGCATCCTTGACTTGGCCGTCCACGAACTCGACCAGCATTTCCGCGAAATTCTGCAAGGGTCCGGGAACGCCGGTGGTCGCTTCCACCGCGGCTTTGCGGAATAAAATCAAGAAGAAAGCGCCTAGCGCGGCGGAGAAGAAGAGGGTATCCCAATGGAAGGTCCAGAAGCCTTCGCCGGAAGACAGGGGGGTCAAGTGATGGACGATGTAGCCGGTGGCTCCGCCAGAACCGTGTGCCTCGGTTGCCATAGTATTCTCTCTATAATCCTTAACCACGCGCCAAAAGCGCAAACCAAAATACCGCTAATACCGATCCGAAGCCGGTGAATAACGGGGCAAACATAATATCAGGCAATTGGAAGATGAAAACAAACAGTACGGCGGTTGTAATTAATTTTATGGTTTCGCCGTAGTAGAACCGTTTTACGATGTCCTTGGCCGTCCGGGTGGAATCGGGTGATCCGAATTTGACGGCGAAGTAAGCGTTCGGCAGGAAAGCGGTCATACCGCCCAAAAATGCCGATCTGGCGGGCATCCAACCCCACACGGCCCAGACCACAAGGGTAATCAGGGCGACCGCTAATAACTGCATTCGGAGTATCCATCCCACAACAGGGAAGAGGGAATTCGGACCCATTCAGCTTACCCGATGCAAATTCCGACGTATGCTATCAACCGCACTTGTAAAGATCAATGCGCGTGGTATTCAACGGAGTCTTTCCAGAACGCCTTCCAGTTGATCGAGGCTATCGTATTGGATGATGAGCTTGCCGGTCCCTTGTTTGCCATGGCGGATCGAGACCGGGGCACCGATGCTCATGGCGATGTTTTCTTCCAATTGGCGGATATCAGGGTCTTTGGGCGCGGGCGGCTTGGGTGCGGACTTGATGCCTGCTTTGGCTTGTTGCACCAGGGCTTCGGTGGCGCGGACGCTGAGTTGCTTGGCCGCGACCTGCTGGGCTATATCCGCTTGTAGCGCCGTATCCAGGCCGAGCAAGGCGCGGGCATGACCCATTTCCAGAGAACCGGCCAGCAATAGCTGTTTGACTTCGGGATGCAGTTCGTTCAGGCGCAGCAAATTGGTCACGGCGGCCCGCGACTTGCCCACGGCGTCGGCGAGTTGCTGATGGGTCATGCCGTATTCGTCGAGCAGGCGCTTGAGCGCCTCGGCCTCTTCCAAAGGATTCAGGTCTTGGCGCTGGATGTTCTCGATCAAGGCGATGGCCATCGCCGCCTGGTCGGTCACGTCGCGCACCACCACCGGCACTTCCCGCAGCCCGGCCAATTGCGCGGCCCGCCAGCGGCGTTCGCCGGCGATGATCTCGTAGCGGCCCTCACCCACGGTACGGGCCACCACCGGCTGTACCAAGCCCTGGGCGCTGATGGAATCGGCCAACTCTTGGAGTTTGGCCGGGTCGATGTCCTTGCGGGGCTGAAACCGGCTGGGCTGTAATCGCTCCACCGCCACCGTCTTCATTTTTTCCAGGGCCACCACTTCCAATTGGGTACCACCCCCACCGAGCAAGGCGTCCAGCCCCCGGCCTAATCCTCGTTTTTTCACGCTCATAGTGTTTGGCGTTTGAATGAATCCGCAGTCGTGGCGAGCCGCCGCATAATATGCTATAGCCAGGAAACCCTATAATAGGCGGCGGATTGAATAAGCCGACGGCTTTCCAATCTTCCAAGCCCATCGTCCGCTAGCGCATTTTCACGTTATTTGTAGAGTGGGACGTATTCCGTGCCCACCAGGATAGCTAGGAAGCGGTGTGCATAGGTACATGCCCACCCTACGACCGAGCACATACCCAAATCGAAATACCCTAGCACACCATATTTTTGACGAAACGCTCAAAAGCTTTGATATTCACCAGAACATTCCGCTTATTGTAAAGCTTGCCCTGATGCTTCCAGCCTGCGTAATCCGGTTTAGGAAATTCTTTATCCTCGGCAATGAACGCACCGTACTCAAAACCCAAGGCATTGCTCAACACCCAATAAGCGCGGGTAGCGCAGAGCGGCGGAAGAATCTCCCCGACCCTGGTATTCTTAGGGCCGCAGAATAGGATGTTGGTCAACCCCGCGCCATGAACCCCGATCACCGCATTGGCGCTCTTGAATATGGCCACCTGTTCGGCGAACCTGAAATCTTCCAAAAACACGGTTTTGAAATCATATTTTTCGAGAACCTTGTTCACTTCGTCTTGATTGAGAATTTTCCTGGTAAGCGCCTTGTTCCTGGAAATAAAAATCCTTTGCCCAACTCCAGCCGGAGCCGGTTGGGAAGGTTCTGCGCCGCCCTCCGTCTCGACAAAGGATTTCCGCAGGAAATCGATAGCCCAAGGTGCGCCTACATGGGCGGGATGCCTCAAGCCACTGTGCTTGATTTTGAACGAATTACTGGAAACATATAGCTCTGGAATTCTTATCGATATTTTCCTAACGCCCTTCTTGGCCATATCCAAGAATGGACTGAACACCCGCCTACCCAACTTCGCAAACACATCCTCTACATATTGATTACGGGAGAAACAAAGATAAATATCGGGCTTCACCGACTCAAACAAAGGTATTCTGGTTATCTTATCCAATAAAAAATGACAAACATTGAAGATATTGAATTTGTCATCTATAAGCGCCAAACGCCCGGAATCGAAATCCTGGACTTCATCCAAAATGAACGGCTCGGTACCATGACTGAATTTGAGATTCCTATCCTGATCGAAGATATAAAACTTTATATTGCTTCTATTGGTACAGTCCGCAGATAAAATAGCCGATGGAATAAAGTGCAGCTCAACACTAGGCACATCCCCGGTTTTGGTAGAAAAAATATAGTGTTCGCCTCCAGACACCGGCGCGGACAAATTGAAAGTCCGAGGGGGAACCACTAGGATAGAGCTATCTGCCGTCATAAGAATATTTTCCACCTGTAAAATCAATCATGAAGTCCATAGCCAAAACCTGCCGACTTAAATTTCGATACCCAGCATAGCAAGCTACATTTTATTGGCTTTCATGCCCGTCTAGATAGTCATCCTCGATATACCGATTGCCACTGTCGCCACTTCTGGCCCTGGAACCCATATCTTCATGCAAGATATACCATAACAAGCCAACTCCAACCACAGGGAAAAACCAAATAAACCATATCGAAGCCTTTTTTTGTAAAGGCTCAAATAGTTCACTACGAGCCGTAGCGATTGTGACCATTATATTTGCGACGACCAGCAGTAACGCCAAAAAAGCGATTAAAGCACTGATAATCATATCATCCACCCCGGAAAATCCAGCCGGGATAACTTCAAAGCCGGTTTTGCCTGCCCAATCGTGGGCTAAACAGCGAGCGATTCAGCGTCCAATCAAGCCGCGCTCTTAGCGCCCTTCCCTGCTTTGGCCTTTCCTTGGTTACGCCGCGCAATTTCCCCGGCCAAGGCCAGATAGGCAAGCGCCCCCTTGGAAGCCTTGTCATACTTCATCACCGGCAAGCCATGGCTAGGTGCTTCGGCCAATCGGATATTACGTGGAATCACCGTGCGGAAAACCTGCTCGCCGAAATGCTCCAATAATTGCTCGGATACCTCCCCGGCCAAGCGGCTGCGGGTATCGTGCATGGTCCTCAGCAAGCCTTCGATCTGCAAATGTGGATTCACGGTTTCGCGCACATTCCGCAAGGTATCCATCAAGTCAGATAAGCCTTCCAGCGCGTAGTATTCGCATTGCACCGGAATCAGCACGCTATCCGCCGCCACCAGGGCGTTCAAAGTCAGGATATTCAGCGAAGGCGGGCAATCGATGACGACGAAGTGATACTCGGCGCGGGTGATCGCCAAGGCATCGGTCAGGGCGCATTCGCGGCGGTCGCGCTGCATCAATTCCACTTGGGCGGCGGTCAGGTCGGAATTGCCGGGCAGCACGTCCAAGCCGACCTCCTTGATGGAAAGAATGGCGTCGCGGGCATGGACCTGGCCCGATAGCACCTCGTAGGCCGAGGGCGACACGGTTTTCTTATTCACGCCGCAACCCATGGTCGCGTTGCCCTGCGGGTCCAGATCGACCAGCAACACCTTGTGCCGGGTCGCCGCCAGCGAGGCCGCGAGATTGACGCTGGTGGTGGTCTTGCCCACACCGCCTTTTTGGTTGGCTACCGCGATGATTTTTCCCATTAGCTATCCGCCATGATTTCGACCAAATGCCGCTCCACGTCCAGACCCGGAATCGCCAGCTTATGGACGCGGACGCCGCGGCCCTTGAGGGTTTCGATTTCTTGCTGGGGCCAAACGCCCTTTTGCGCCAGAATCCGGCCACTGGGGGCCAATAGCCGCGCCGTGGTCGCCACGATGTCTCCCAAACTGGCGAAGGCGCGGGCCAGCACGGTGTCGAACCCCCGTTCGGGGCGGTATTGTTCCACCCGCGCCGTGATGACGTCCACGTTTTTCAGCCCGAGTTCGATGACGGCCTGTTGCACGAAACGGGTTTTTTTGGCGTTGCTGTCGAGCAGGGCGAAGGCTTTATCCGGGCACAGGATCGCCAGGGGAATGCCGGGCAAACCCGCGCCGGTGCCCACGTCGAGGATGGTTTTACCATGCAGATAAGGCGTGGCGGTCAGGCTGTCCAGCAAATGCAGGTCCACCGCCGTATTGAGGTCGCGGATGGCGGTGAGGTTGTAGGTGCGGTTCCATTTCTGCATTAGATTCAGGAAAGCCAGCAGCTTAGTCCGCTGTCCAGGGGTATGGGATAACGCGAGGGTTTCCATGCCCGCGGCGAGGCGGCGGTCGAGGGTTTCCATGCTCAGGCGCTCAGCTTCTTGATATGCACCAACAGCAAGGAAATCGCCGCCGGGGTCACCCCAGGAATCCGCGCCGCCTGCCCCACGGTTTCCGGGCGCTGTTGCCTGAGCTTGTCGCGCACCTCGGCGGACAGGCCGACCACGTTGGCGTAATCGAATTGCTCGGGCAAGCGCCAATGCTCATAGCGGCGGGTGCGGTCGATTTCGGCCTGCTGGCGGTCGATGTAGCCCTGATACTTGGCCTGGATTTCCACTTGTTCCAAAGCCTGCGGATCGTTCACCGCCGCCAGCGCCGGGCAGATATCGCGCAGATGTTCGGCACGGACTTCCGGGCGGCGCAGCAATTCGAGCAAGCGGGCTTCGCGGGTCAAGGGACTGGTCAGGATCGGTTCCAGGCTCAAAGCCTCGGGCGAATTAGGGCGGATTTCCCGTTCGGCCAGCTCGGTTTGCATCCTGGCAATCGCCGCTTGCTTGGCCTCGAACCGCCGCCAATGTTCGTCCTCCACCACGCCCAGTTCGCGGCCCTTGGGCGTCAGGCGCAAATCGGCGTTGTCCTCGCGCAGCAGCAGCCGGTATTCGGCGCGGCTGGTGAACATGCGGTAAGGCTCGGACGTGCCACGGGTGATGAGGTCGTCGATCATCACGCCCATGTAAGCCTCGTCGCGGCTGGGGGACCAGGATTCGCGGCCCTGGGCCTTGAGCGCGGCGTTCAGCCCGGCGATCAAGCCTTGGGCGGCAGCTTCCTCATAACCCGTCGTGCCGTTGATCTGGCCCGCAAAGAACAGGCCGTCCATGGGCTTGGTTTCCAGCGAGGCTTTCAAATCGCGGGGATCGAAGAAATCGTATTCGATGGCGTAGCCGGGCCGGGTGATATGGGCGTTCTCGAAACCCCGGATCGAGCGCACCAGCGCATATTGCACATCGAACGGCAAGCTGGTGGAAATGCCGTTCGGATAGATTTCATGGGTTTCCAACCCTTCCGGCTCGACGAAAATCTGGTGCGAATCCTTGTCGGCGAAACGCACGATCTTGTCCTCGATGGACGGGCAATAGCGCGGCCCCACGCCTTCGATCACGCCCGTGTACATGGGCGAGCGATCCAGCCCGCCATGGATGATATCGTGGGTGCGTCCGTTGGTGCGGGTGATGAAACAGGACACCTGCCGGGGATGCTGTTCCGGCGCACCCAGGAAGGAAAACACCGGCACCGGATCGTCGCCCGGCTGCGCTTCCATCACCGAGTAATCGAGGGTGCGCCCATCGATGCGCGGCGGCGTGCCGGTCTTGAGCCGCGCCACCCGGAACGGCAATTCCCGCAGGCGCAACGCCAAAGCGTTCGAGGCCGGATCGCCCGCCCGGCCCCCTTCGTAATTTTCGAGGCCCACATGGATGCGCCCGGCCAGGAACGTCCCCACCGTCAGCACCACGCACCGCGCCCGGAATTTCAAACCCATCTGGGTCACGACGCCCGCAGCCTTGCCCTGTTCGACGATGAGGTCGGCCACTTGCTGCTGGAACAGGGCGAGATTGGGCTGGGTTTCCAGCTTGCGGCGCACCACGGCCTTGTACAAGGCGCGGTCGGCTTGGGCGCGGGTGGCGCGGACCGCCGGACCTTTGCTGGCGTTCAACACCCGGAAATGGATGCCGGCCCGGTCCGCCGCCTGGGCCATGAAGCCGCCGAGGGCGTCGATTTCCTTGACCAGATGGCCCTTGCCGATACCGCCGATGGCGGGATTGCAACTCATCTGGCCCAGGGTTTCGATGCTCTGGGTCAGGAGCAGGGTTTTCGCGCCGACGCGGGCCGAGGCCAGGGCCGCTTCGGTCCCGGCGTGACCGCCGCCGACCACGATGACATCGAAGGTTTCGGAGAAGAACATGGTGGGAAAGCGCGTGGCGCTGGGTGGTGCTGGATAGAAGCCGCCTAGCTTACACCATTGCAAGCGGAATCGGCGTCCCGGCCCCGCCACCGATCCTCAGTGGGAAGACCCCGCCGCCCGGCGCAGGCTGGCATGTTCGGGCGCGTTCAACCAAGACATAGTAAGCGTTGAGCCGTTCCAGCGTGGCGAAGTCCAGCCTTTCCACCCAATCGCCGGGCAGCAGGTCGGCGACCATTTCGGGGTGGGAGAATAGGAGTTTGTAGGTGTGGTCATGGTCCATGGAGGGAATTTACCAAGGCGGAACATCGGTCCTGGCTTCGAGAGGGAGTGGGTACAGGCTTCGCCGACACCTATGTAAAATATAAGAGTCGCCCATGCAAGATTGATCTCAACTTTTGGCTTGAACCATGACAACTCCCCTCCGTTGGCTGCATCTCTCCGACTTCCATGTGGGCAAGGACAATTACGCGCAGCGGCGTTTGTTCGACAAACTCATCGCCCATGTGAAAGAACAAAAACAAGCCGGATTCGTTCCCGATTTGATCTTCATCACCGGCGATATCGCCAACAAGGGGCTGAAGGCCGAGTACGAGGATTTTCGGAAAGGCTTTTTCTCGCCTTTGCAGGAAGCTCTGGGAGGGTCGGCATGGAATGGCAAGATTTTCACCGTGCCCGGCAATCACGACGTGGACCGCTCTAAAAACGCGACGTTTGACCGGATCAAAGCCGCAAACTCCGAAACCAAGTTCTTCGAACCTTCCAAAACAGGAAGATCGGCGCGGGACGTGGTTTTGCCCAGATTCGGCCAATACCAAAAACTCGCGCCCGGCGATGTTTCACCCAGTTGGGTGAAATCCGATGAAGGCGCTTTTGCCGAAACTGTGGAAATCCAGGGCCGGAAAATCGGCGTCGTGGGACTCAATACCGCGTGGCTCGCCATGGACGAGCACGACAAGGACAAACTCACACCCGGCTATGAATTGGCCGAAACGGCGTTGAAAAAAACCGAAGGCTGTCATGCCCGCTTCGTGCTGGGTCATCACCCGCTGCGTTGGTTGATCGAAGATCAGGAGCGGCGCTTGCGTACCCTGTTCGGTCGCCATCGGGTGATTTACCTGCACGGCCACATGCACCGGGCGGAAAGTCGCCCGGAGGACGGCGCGGGTGAATCCTTCCTGGTCGTCCAAGCGGGCGCGGCGTTCCAGGCCCACGACAGCGATATATGGAAAAACGGCCTGCTATGGGGCGAGTTGGATTTTGCCCAAAACGAAGTGCGGCTGAGTCCCCGGTTTTGGAATCCCGACAATATGGATTGGCCAGTCGAAACCGGGCGGTTTCCCGAGATTCGCAAGGTGCCGGGCAATGGCGAATGGTGGCGCTATCCCCTGCCGATGCCGGAAGCCGCCCAACCCGCCCCATGGCAAGCCCCGCAAGGCTGGGAAGTATTGGATTTCACCGCGTTGGTGCGCCGGGAAATATCCGCCGAAGAAGCCAGCCGCTTTTTCGACGGTGCCGAGCCGGATTGGGCGCTGGCCCTGTGCCCGGATTTGCCGCGCCGGGCGGTGGTGGGGGCTTTGGTGGACAAGATCGCCGCCTACCCAAGCCAGGAGCGGCCCTTGGTGGTGTTGCTGACCGGGCCGGGGGGCGAAGGTAAATCCATGGCTTTGCGGCAAGCCGTGGTCGATGCGCTGGAACGCGAGCCTAAGCTGCGGGTGTTGTGGCGGAACGATGATGAAGCGGTCTTGACCGCCGAGCTTTTGCGCAGCCTGCCCAAGCACGGAACGCCCTGGCTGATCGCCACCGACACGGCGGATTTGCTGACTAAGAAGCTCTCAAACCTGCCGGAGGTATTGAAAAACGCCGGGCGTGGCGATGTGCGCCTGTTGTTGGCGGCGCGGGATAGCGACTGGCGGGCGGCGGGTGGCCTCGGCCTAGATTGGCGGCGCTCCGCCGAATTCGCCGAAGTCGTCTTGAGCGGCTTGAGCGAAACCGATGCGGCGGATATCGCCGGGGCGTGGCTGCAATTCGCCACAGTGGATGGCGATATCGACGGCGCGGCCAACCCGTCCGATTTGAGCCGCCAGTTGTTCCAAGCGGCGAAAGCCGAAGCCGCCCAGGGCGAGGGCGCATTGCTGGGCGGCGTGCTGAAGGTCCGCAAAGGCGATGGTTTGCGTGCCCATGTGCGTAGCCTGCTGGACCGCTTGAGCGAAACCAAGCTGGCGGGCGGTGGTTCGCTGTATCTGGCCTTTGCCTATATCGCCGCCATGCACGCCGAGGGCTTGCGTTTCCTATCGCGCCCGGTGTTGGCCGAAGCTTTGGGCTGTTCGACCGGGGATTTGCACAAGACCGTGCTGCATCCCTTGGGACGCGAGGCGGCGGCGGGTGGCGGTACGGTGCTGCTGACCCGTCACCATCGGATTGCCGAGTTGGCGGTTGCGGTGATGCGGGAGGATATTGGAGAAGAAATGGGCGGATTTTACGAAGCCTTGGCGAGCGCGGCTTTGAGTGCTAAATCCAAAGGGGTCTACGTCTATGAGTTGCCGCGCTGGGATTTCGACTTTCCCAACCATTTCCTTGCCCAACAGCAACCCGAGCTTGCCATCCGCATAGGCCGGGTCTTGCTGGACAAAGACCCGGAAAATAACAAGCTAGCAGTCAACTTGGCGCGTATCTACCGCAAAGCCAACGAACCCGGAGAAGGTGCCCGCGTACTGGCCGGATTCACCGGGGAAGTCGGCGATAACCGGGGCTTTTGGTACGAATGGGCCACCTGTGCCGGTGGCGCGGACAATCACGCGCTGAACGCATGGCTAAGCGGTTGGTCGCTGGCGGACCAGACCGGGGCGGCGGCACCGGATGACTACGATGCCAAATTAACCCTCGCCGGGCTGGGAGTCGCCTTTGCCGAACTGTACCCGCGTTATCACGACCGGGCTTTTGTCGAAGCCCGCATGGCGGTGGCGCAACTGGGCTTGCGCTTGCACTTGGATGATAAAACCCGTGGCTATTTCGAGAAGTATCTTGCCGAAGCCCAAGCGGCGGGCGCTAAACCCACCGAATTGCCAGAAGCCTTCGCCCGCCTGCAAACGGGACTGATCCGCGCTTGGGAAAACAGCGCCGAGCGGGAGAGCTTCCTGGCGCGGATTCCGCCGCCGGGAGCCATGGGCTTCGCGGGCTTGCGGCGGCTGTTCGGGCTGGCTTGACAGACCCGGTGTGAACAAAATGAAAGACGAATACGATTTCTCCCAAGCCGAACAAGGCAAATTTTTCGTACCCGCCGAGGCGATCCAAATCCCGGTCTATCTCGACCCGGATATCGCCCAATTCCTGGGCCAGAAATGCGGGGGCGGGGCCGACGCCCTGCAAACGATGGTCAACGACCGGCTCAGGAAAGATATCGAAATCGCCCGGTGGGTCGCGGCCTGATTCCGTTCAAGCCCCGCTCACACTCAACCAAGCCTTGATCTCCTTCTCTTCCGGCGGATTCAAGCGCACATCCAACAGGTAGATACGCTTATCCGGCAACCCCGCCTGGTTCACCAGATAATCGCGGATGACCTCGGCGCGGGCCTGGGCCAACAGCCGCAATTCCAGTTCGCTGACATTCCATTGTTCCAACACCCGCCGCTTGGCCGCGTTGAAGGTCGCGCCTTCCAGGCTGGGTTCCTGGCCGCTGGGCGGTGCCACCACGGCGGGCACAGGCGCTTGCCGCTGCCGGTAATAGCGGCTGAACAAACGCCGATAATCCTCGTCCGACAAATCCAAGCCCTCGGTCTGCGCCACCCGCCGGCCCAAGGCCCGCAATTCCGCCGCCCGGTCGCTGCGCAACTGCTTCAACAGCGCGGCCTCGGCCAGGGCCATGCGGTCCTGCACCGGATCGGCGCTGCCCTTGATGTTGAGCTTGAGTTCGGGCCGTTCCTTGAGCGCCGCCGCGACCTTGTCGAGTTCGCCCTTTTCGTCCGCCGACAACTCGGCATCCCCGGCCCGGAACCGCACGGTACTCAGCTTCTCGTCGCCGCCGCCGACCAGGTTGCCCAGCAAACTGAAAGGCGAACCCACCAGCTTGGTCAACATCTGCTGCACGGCGGTCGAGTACAGGTTGCCCAGGCTGAATTGGGGATTGCTCAAATCGCCGCTGATGGGCAGGTCGATATCGATCTTCCCCGCCGAATCCTTGAGCAAAGCCACCGCCATATCCACCGGCAGGCTGGTCGCGGTCGGGCTTTCGACCCGCTCGCCCAGGACGAGTTGATCCAGCACCATCCGGTTGGACACCTCCAGCTTGGACGCTTTGAGCTTATAGCGCAGGTCCATATCCAGCTTGCCCTTTTCGATGCGGTAGCCGGCGAACTTGCCGGAATAGGGCGAGAGCGTGGTGAGGTTCACGCCGCGGAATTCCAGGCTCACATCGGTGTTGTCCTTGAAATGGGCGGGTTGTAGCTGGCCGTAGAGCTTGGCCGGGGCACTCTGGTTGATATGGCCTTCCAACAACCATTCGGCCTTGGCGTTCTCCTGCGAGGACAGGCCGCGGATATTGCCGTTGAGGTCGCGGATTTGGGTGGCGAAACTGGGATTCAAGGTCAGGTCGCTGAAATCCATATGGGCATCGACCACCCGCACCGAGCCGATGACATAGGACCAGGGCGCGGTGGGGGCGGCGGCTTGCCTGGGCGGCGGCAGCGCGGCTTGGGCTGGCGTTTCCGCGGGCGGGACGATGAGGTCGCGGGTCAGGTTCAAAGCGCCGTCCGGGCCGATGAACACCTTGGAATAGGATTGGTCGGCGGTGATGCTGCGGATACTGGCGCGGCGCTGGGCGGTGCCGACCACCACGCCGTCGAACTTGAGCGAATGCCAGCGCAGCAAATCCTGGTTTTCGCGCCGGTCCACGGCGGTGAAATCGACGATATCGAACGCCCCGGAATAATCCACCGCGATATCCTTATCCTGGCGCACCACCAAATCGCCCCACAGGTTCAAGCGGCCCCGCGCCAAATTGAAACCGACGAATTTCTCCCAATAGGGCTGCACCGAACGCAGCCACAGCTTGTCCACGCCGAAGCGCATTTCCGATTTCAAGGGGAACAATTGGGCCTGGCCGTCCACTTCGATCTTGCCTTGTTCACCCAGGCCGGTGTTCAGCAGGAATTGGAACTCCTGGCCGGGTTCGGTGGAAAAACCATCCATGCGTAGATGGGCCGGGTCGAGGCGGATGCGGACCGGGGTGGCGGGGGTTTCGTCGCGGAAACCCAGGGTGTAGCCGGTGAGCCGGAATTGATCGACCCGGACGCGCCAAGGGTCCGGCGGCGGGGACGCACCGGCCCGGTCGCCGGAAGACGGGGCGGACGGCGCGTCGGGCAATCCCGGCACCTTCAATTCGCCCGTGGCGGTGCGGCGCAGGCCGATTTCGCCTTGGTCGGTGGTGAGCGTGCCGATATCCACCACCCGGCGTTTGAGCGACACTTCCACATCAGCGATTTTCAAGGAGCCGATGCGGACGCGGAGCGGGATTTCGCGCTTGGCTGCGGCGACCGGGGTTTCGGATGCGGCGGCGGGGTTGGGCTTGCCCTCGGCCGCGTTGGATGCCGCTTTCCGCTCCGAATCCTGGCCCGCCGCCCGCCATCGGTCGCTGGCCGCTTCCTGGTCGGCGATGGCTTCGTCCAGGGCAGCGGATTTCAGCTTGAGGCTTTGTTCGGCCACGGCGTAGGTCAAACCCCCGGCGCTGAACTGGCCGAGGCTGGCCCAGGGCGTGTCGAGGCTTTGCAGCGCCACGACATCCAGACCCAAGCTTTGTTGCGGCAGGGCGTAGGCCAGCTTGCCCAGCGTGAGTTGGCCGAGTTGGATGCCTTGCGGGGTGCTGGCGGTGGCGAGCCGGGCCGATTCCAAGGTCAACTTGCGGTCGGCCAGGGTGAAGGCCAGCTTCCCGGCGTCCAGATGGGCGAACTTGGCCCAGGTCGAATCGACGTTTTCGACCTGGATCGAATCGAGGTCCAGGCACTGCGCGGCCCCGGCGTAGCGCAGTCCGGCCAGCTTCAATCCGCCGAGCTTGATGACGGCCCCGCCCGCGCCGGTCGCGGTGGCCGCGAGGTTGGTGCCGACGACCTCCCCGGCTTTGAGGTCGATGGCTGGTTTATCCCCGGCAGCGGCGCTGAATTCAACCTGGAAACCCAGTTTGCCCGAAGTCAGCCGCCACGGCAGGGCCGGGGCCAGCCCGCCCACCCAAACCGCCAAATCCAAATCCCGCGCTTCCAACTTGCCCGCCGTGCCGAACGGTGCCAGCGCCAGCGTACCGCCGATGCTCAGGGTTTCCCGCTGGGAGGTCGTGGCGGAGAACTCGAAATGGGCGGGATTTTGGGTGGTGGAGCCCAGGTTTTCCAGGTCGAGGCGGATATCGCCCAGGCTGATGACGAAAGGTGCCGGGCCGGAAATATCGCGGTATTCGATCCGGCCCCGCGCTAGCGTGAAATGGGTCAGCAGGAATGGGAATCCTCCGCCGACACTGGGCTTGCCCTCATCCGGCGGCACCAAGGCCAGGAGATTGAGCCGGCCATCGGCCCCGCGCTGGAGGTGGACCGAGAGCGCATCCAGCTTGAGTTCGAGCGTGGCGGCGCGTTGGCCCAAGGAACCCAGGCCCGCCAGATCGGCCTCCAAACGACCCAGTCCGATCAAAGGCCGACCTTCCTTGTCCTTGAGCGCGAAGCCCTTCAGCACCAGCCGCAAGGCGAAGGGATCGAAGGCGACGGATTGGGCGCTGAGTCCGACGTTCAGGCGGGTGGACAGCCGGGGCAGGACTTGGGCGCGGACCAGCCAGGGCGTCAGGTAAAACCCGGCCAAGGCATACAAGCCCAACGGCACCAACAGCCCTAGGCTCCAAAGCATGAGTTTCCGCTGTTTCGTGGTCGGCTTGAACACGGGCCGCTCCGGCAAGTTGGGGGAGGAGGTGTCGATTTTACCGCCAGTCGCCCCCAACGTAGCCGGAGTTCAAAGCTTGCCTTGGAGACCCGCATCACCAAAACCAGCCCTGGACTCCGACCGTAGGGCCGGGCTTGGTTTTAAGTCAGTTTTAAGACCCAGGCTTTATCGTGTTCCCATCGCGAATCGTATCGCGCCTTAATCCATCGAATGGAGGTGAATATGCCTACCCAAACCCTGCGCCATAGCTTGATCGCCGCCGCCATCGCCGGTGTCCTGGTGGCGGGCTATGCCCGTTTCGGCGGCGATAGCCCGCAGCCCGCTTCGGCGACCGCGACTCCGCCCGCGCAAATCGCCGCCGCGCCGGTCCCCGCCGCCGCCCCGACCGTGACCCTGCCCGACTTCGGCAGCATCGTCCGCCAGAGCAGCCCGGCGGTGGTGAACATCAGCGTCAGCGGCACCACCAAGGTCAGCGCCCGCGACATCCCGCAGCTCGACCCCAACGACCCGTTCTCGCAATTCTTCCGTCGCTTCCAACCGCCCCAGGCCGAAACGCCGATGCACGGCATGGGTTCGGGCTTCATCGTGCGGCCCGATGGCGTGATCCTGACCAATGCCCATGTGGTGGAGGGCGCGTCGGAAGTCACGGTGAAGCTGGTGGACAAGCGCGAGTTCAGCGCCAAGGTCGTCGGCGTCGACAAGCCCACCGACACGGCGGTGCTGAAGATCGAAGCCCAGGATTTGCCCACGCTGAAACTGGGCAGCCCGACCCAGACCGGCGTCGGCGATTGGGTGCTGGCGATAGGCTCGCCCTTCGGCTTCGAGAACAGCGTCACCGCCGGGATCGTGTCGGCCAAGTCGCGCTCGCTGCCGGAAGAAGGCTATGTGCCCTTCATCCAGACCGACGTGGCGGTGAATCCCGGCAATTCCGGCGGGCCGTTGCTCAACACCCAGGGCGAGGTGATCGGCATCAATTCGCAGATTTACAGCCGCACCGGGGGCTACCAGGGCTTGTCGTTCGCCATCCCCATCGATGTCGCTCTCAAGGTCGAACAGCAATTGCTCGACCATGGCAAGGTCAGCCGGGGCCGTTTGGGCGTGGGGGTGCAGGATATGAACCAAGCCCTGGCCGATTCCTTCGGCCTGTCCAGGCCGGAAGGCGCCCTGGTCGATATGGTGCCGGAGGACGGCCCGGCGGCGCGGGCGGGGGTCAAGGCCGGCGATATCATCGTCGCCCTGAACGGCCAGCCGATCCACGATTCCAGGGAATTGCCGCCCTTGGTGGCCGATCTCAAGCCGGGTTCGGAGGCCAAGCTGACCCTCTGGCGCGATGGCCAAAACGAAGAAGTGGCGCTCAAGGTCGGCGAATTGCAAGAACCCGCCCAGGCCAGTGCCGAACCCACCGAGGCCAAGGGCCGCTTGGGGTTGGCGGTGCGCCCCTTGAGCCCGGAGGAACATCGGCAGGCCGATATCAAGGGCGGCTTGGTGGTGGAACGGGTGGCCGGCCCCGCCGCCAAGGCCGGCATCGCGCCGGGCGATGTGGTGTTGGCGGTGAACGGCCAGCCCATCAACGACGCCGGGCAATTGCGCGAACTCGCCGCCAAGGCGGGCAAACATCTGGCCCTCTTGATCCAACGCGGCGAGGCGACGATGTTCGTACCGCTGGATTTGGGCTGAACGGTTGAGGCGTGGGCCAGGGACGGCCCGCGCCATTCCCATGTGGACCAATAACGACCGGAGCGGTCCGGGCCACCCCGCCATCTTTCCTCCCGCGAGCGGATGAATTTCATCCCAGCGTGCAATCTTTCCTCCTGCCGCACCTCGAAATCGCTTCCCTCAACGCCCATATCGGCGGATTATCGAAACAATCAGCAAATCTTGTTGGTGATTGTCAACCCGACCCCTATGATTGCAGCTTCCGTTCCTGGCACCCAAGGCCGGGCAAGGATTCCCACGAACCTCCCAGGAGGATCAACATGTTCAGCAAATTCACTTCGAGCCTGAAACTCCATCTCCCAGAGTTGAGACTGCCCGAGTTCGAGCTGCCGAGCTTCAATCTACCGGCTATCGGCCTGCCCCAACTCTCCACAGCGGATTGCCAGACCCTGGCGGTGCTGGGTTTCTTCGCCACGCTACTGGCCCTTGAAGCCCCGTCTTCCCGCGCCGAGCGCCGCCCCCAGGTCTACCGGCAGTCGTACCTCGCCAACCTCGGCACCTTCTTCCTCAACGACACCTTACTGTCGCTGCTGTCGGTGTCCTCGCTGTGGCTGGTGGCCGAGCATTACGCGGGCTGGGGCTTGTTGAGCGGCCTGCGCGACTCGTTTTGGAAAGCGGCGCTGTCGTTCCTGTTGTTGGACCTGACCTTGTATGGCTGGCACCGCGCCAACCATACGTTCGACTGGCTGTGGCTGTTCCACAAGGTCCACCACAGCGACCCGGCCATGAACGTCACCACGGCTTTCCGCCTGCATATCGTGGAAGTGCTGCTGACGACCCTGGTGAAGGCGCTGTTCATCGTAGTGGTGGGCGTGGATGCCACCCTGGTGCTGGCGAACGAGGCCATCATCACCGTGTTCGTGATGTTCCATCACAGCAATCTGGCGTTCCGGGGCGAACGCTGGCTCGCGCATATCGCCATCGTGCCCGCCCTGCACCGGGTGCATCACTCGGCCCGGCGCGAAGAACACGACCATAACTATGGCTTCGTGCTGTCGCTATGGGATGCCTGGTTCGGCACCCTGGCCGACACCCGGCCCGCCGCAATGGGCCTGCGCGGTGTGGATGGGCAGAACGCCTGGCAATTGCTGAAATTCGGTTTCACCTGGCGGACCACGCCGCGGCCGTCCCCGCTCGCCAAGCCCCAGCCGCCGCGCGGGAGCCTGCTGGATGTGGTGAAATTCGGCCTGAGCCCCGCCCATGCGCCCAAGCTGCCGAATCCCTCCGCCTTGCAGGCCATGATCGCGGAGGCGGCCTATTTCCGGGCCGAAAAACGCGGTTTCGCGCCCGGCGACGAATTCCACGATTGGGTGGAAGCCGAACGGGAAATCCTGCGGCACCTGGCCCACCGCTGAACTTCAACCCACAGCGGTCCGCGGCACCGGAGCTGGCCGGGCATGGCATCCCGTCCCGGCCAGCCACTAAACTAGCGCCCTCATCCACCTCTCCCACGGGATACCTTCCATGACCACCGTCCGCAAATCCGCCACCCTGCTTTCCAGTGTCGTCCTGGGCTTCGCGCTCTCCGGCTGCGCGGGCCTCGGGGGATTGACCCAACAACTCAGCACGCTCAAGGAACCCAAGGTCTCGCTGGCCGGGCTGTCGATCAAGGACATCAGCCTGACCGAACCGAGCTTCCTGGTGAAGCTCAAGGTGGAAAACCCCAACGACTTGAACGTCAACCTGGACGGGGCCGATGTGAGCCTGGCCCTGAACGGCCAGCCGGTGGCGACCGGCATCAGCCGCAGCCCGCTGACCCTGGTCAAGCGGGGCGCTTCGACCATGGATGTGGAGGTGAAGGCCAATACCCTGGGCGTGCTACAGCAAATCATGCAGCTCGAATCCAAGGGCGGGGTGCAATACGGTGTCAGCGGCCATTTGAACCTGCTGAACTGGCTGGGCGCCTTGGGAAAAGTGCCCTTCAATTTCCAAGGTTCGGTGGACAAGGCCACGCTGTTGAAAGGCGCGGAGGGTTTGGGCGGCTTGGGGAAGTTATTGTTGCGCTAGGGCATTTCCGGTTTGGGGGTGCACGGTCCTCAGCGTAGCCCACCCTTTACGGGCCGCCGCGGTGGGCACGGGATACGCGCCCACCTCACCAACAGCCCTGGGCACGGGCGGCCCCGGTGCCCGGCCCTTTCATCAGCGGGACAGCGCCTCGTAGTTGGCCTTGTCGCGTTCGTACAGGTCTTCCAGCCGGTCGCAGGTGGGGCGGCCCGGCTCGCGGTTCTGGATGCAGGTGTCGTATTCGCGCTTGGATTCCTCCAGGCGGTCGGCGGCTTCCTCGGCGGTCAGGCCGGGCGGTGGCGGCGGATAGTGCTTGCCCAGGAGGGCGCAGCCGCCCAACAGGACGGCGATAGCGCCGGTCAATATCAGCTTCTTGTGCATGAATCCCCCTTTGGATGGATCGGGTGTCGTTGTCTGCGGCCAGGGGCAGGGTAGACGGCGGCGCGGGGCTTTGGCAAGGCGCGGCTATTTCGGCCTGGCCACCAAGACCTTACCCACGTCCAAATGCAAGTTGTAGAGGACAAAGGCCGAGACCTCGCGTTTTTCCATCAAGGCCACGGTGCCGACACCCGGCGCGAAGAAACGGTATTGCACATCGTCGAGTTCGGCGGGACCGACCCGGCCCGCGAAGCTCGATTTGATCACCACCGCGTCGAAGCTACCGAACGGCACCACCAACCGGCACGCGCCCAGATAGCGGTAGACCACATCCAATTCCCCCTCGTGTACCGGCTCCGGGCTGTCATCCTCGTAGACGCGGACCTTCATGCGCTGCCGCCGCTCCTGTCCGGGGGCCAAACCCTTGAGCAACAGGGGTTCGGGCGGGGCGTAGCGGGTCGTGGCCGCATCGCGGACTTCCCGCACCCCGGTCAGGTACACGCCATCGGCGCGGGACTCGACGAAGCCGGTTTCCTCGCCGCCGGCATCGTAGCGCCAGCGCGGGCCTTGCTCTCCGCGGCCCTCGTGGCTCCAGCGGTAAGGTTCGGCGGGATGGCCCTTCGCGCCCGTGCGGATTTGATAGGTCCACACCCCCGGCGCGAAGGCGAGGTAATGGGCGGGATCGGCGATCACCGGCGCGGGCACCGGCTTGCCCAGGACGCCCCGGCCCAGGGCGCGTTCTATCGCCGCGCGGTCGGCGGGCGGCAGGGTCAGGACCGGGCCGGTCTCGGCGGCGGCACCTGGGGGCATCATGGCCAAAGCCGCCAATAACAGCGCGGTCCCGGCCTGGAAGGGCGCATTCATAGGCAATACCCGGTGGGATTCACACTTTCAGCCGATAACCCACGCCCGATTCGGTAAGGAAATATTCGGGCTTGGCCGGATCGGCCTCCAGCTTCTGGCGGAGTTGGCTCATGTAGATGCGGAGGTAATGGGCGTTGTCCAGGGCGTTCGGACCCCAGACTTCCTTGAGGATTTGATGGTGGGTCAAGACCTTGCCCGCGTGTTTGACCAAGACCCCGAGCAAGCGGTACTGGATCGGGGTGAGATGGACTTCCTCGCCGTCGCGGTAGACCAAGCGCTTGCCCAAATCGACCTTGAGCTTGCCCGTGGTGAACACCCCGTCCTTGGCATAACCCGCCCCGGTGTTCAGATGGCGCAGCGCCACCCGGATGCGGGCCAGCAATTCCCCCAGCCCGAACGGCTTGGTCAGGTAATCGTCGGCCCCGGCGTCCAAGGCGTCGATCTTGTCCTGCTCGGCGCTGCGGGCCGATAGCACGATAATCGGCAGGGGACTCCATTCCCGCAAGGCCCGCACCACCTCGATGCCCTCCATGTCCGGCAGGCCCAAATCCAGGATGACCAGATCGGGCTTGCGCATCCCGGCCTCGACCAAGCCTTGCTTCCCGCTATCCGCCTCGAACACCTGGAAACCATGGCTGGACAGGCCGGTGCGCAGGAATCTACGGATCGGCGGATCGTCCTCGATGACGACGATGGCGGGGTTGGCTTTGCTCATGGCGGCGGCCTAGGCTTCCTCCTCGGGCAGCGGGGGCGGCGGGGTTTGGTCCTGCATCAGGGTGAAGGAGAACACCGCCCCGCCGCGGGGCCGGTTGCGGGCGCGGATATAGCCGCCATGGGACTCGACGATAGCCCGGCAAATCGCCAGCCCCAAGCCCACGCCGCTCTGGGCGCTTTCCCGGTCCACCTGGTAGAACTTCTCGAACAATTGCTCCTCCTGCCCGCGTGGGATGCCCGGCCCCCGGTCGGCCACCTCGACCGTGAGGGTGAAGTCCGATTTCTCGGCGGAGATTTCGATGGGGCTGTCGGGCGGAGTATACCGCGCCACGTTTTCCAGGAGGTTGGTCAGGACCTGCTCGATCATCACCGCGTCCACATGCACCAAGGGCATATGCGGCGGCAGCTTGACCTCGACCTCGCGGCCCTCCAAGCGCTTGCCCAGGCGGTTCAACACGGTGCCGATGATTTCCTCCAGCATGTGCCATTGGCGGTTGAGCCGGGCCGCGCCGGCGTCCAGCCGCGCCATGTCGAGGATGTTATCGATCAGGCGCGACATGCGCAGGGCTTCGTCGTGGATGGTGCGGCTGAGTTCGCGGCGGTCTTCCGGCTTGAGGCCGGAGCCGTTCTCGATCAGGGCGCTGGCCGAACCGACGATGGTGGCGAGCGGCGTCCTGAGGTCGTGGGAAATCGAACTGAGCAGGGAATTCCTGAGGCTCTCGGCCTCCATCTGCACGGCGGCGGTGCGGGCCTGCTCGGCCAGGCGCACCCGCTCGATGGCCTGGACGATCTGGCCGGTGAAGGTTTCCAGCAGCTTGCGTTGCTCGGGCAGGAACACCCGCCGCAGGTTGGCCGGTTGCACCACCAACACGCCCAGCACCTTGTCGCCCGCCGCCAGCGGGAAATAGATGGCGTTGGCCCCGGCCAGGGTATTGGTGCCCAGCCCGGCCAGTTCGTTGTGGTCGTAGACCCACTGCGCCACGCTCAAATCGCAGCCTTCCAGCGATTCTTCCTGCTTGCGGCCCACCGGGTAGACGATGCGGCCTTCCTCGTCGGCGAACAGGATGATGTTCTTGCCGCCGAATTCGCCGTGGATATGGCGCACCGCGCAGCCGACGATCTCCTCCTCGGAACGGCTGGCCGACAGTTCCTTGCTGATGGCGAACAAGGCCGTCGCCCGCCGTTCGCGGTGCCCCGCCACCTTGGCCTGATAGCGCACATGGGACATCAGATGGCTGGTCACCACCGCCACCACCAGCATGGCGAGCAAGGTGATGAGGTATTGGCTGTCCGACACCTTGAAGCTGTAGTACGGCGTCACGAACAGGAAATCCACCGACAGCACGCTCAACACCGAGGCCAGCACCGAGGGGCCGCGCCCGTAGCGGGTGGCGATCACGATCACCCCGACCAGATAGATCATCACCAGGTTGGCGAGGTCGAAACTGCCGCGCATCAGGGCGGCGATCCCGCTACAGAGCGCGGTGACGGCCAAGCTCCAGCCATAGCCGGCGTAGCTGGTGTGGCGGCGGCGGTTGACCGGATCGTTCATTCCCGGCGGCGGCGGCTTGCGGAACAGGACCGGCGCCTCCTCGACCTCCTCGCCTTGGGGCAGGCTGCCGGGGCGGGGGCTGCCGAGCAGATAGAGGTTGATGTTATGGGCCTCGGCGATGAGGACATCGACCACCGAACCCAACAGCCAGCGCCGCCAGCCGCGCCGGGTCGGCTTGCCCATCACGATCTTGGTGACATTGCGCTCCCTGGCGAATTTGAGGAGGGCGGTACTCATCTCGGGGGCGCTAAGGGTGACGGTCTCCGCGCCGAGTTGCTCGGCCATGCGCAACACCCGCAGCACCAAATCGCGGCGCTCGGCGGGCAGGCGCTGAAGCTCGGGGGTTTCGACATAGGCCACGATCCAGTTGGCCCGGAGGCTGGTGGCGAAACGCTTGCCGGCCCGCACCAGCCGCTCGGCCAGGGGCGTATGGCCGACGCAGACCAGGATCAACTCCCCGACCTGCCAGACATCGCGGATGGCGTGGTCCTCGCGGTAATCGCGCATCTGGGCATCGACCCGGCTGGCGGTCTGGCGCAGGGCCAGTTCCCGCAGCGCCATCAGATTACCCTTGCGGAAGAAATTCTCGGTGGCGCGCTGGGCCTGTTCGCGCAGGTAGACCTTGCCTTCCTTGAGCCGCTCCAGCAATTCGCCGGGCGGCAGGTCCACCAGCTCCACCTCGTCCGCCGCCTCGAACACGGTGTCGGGCACGGTTTCCCACACCCGGATACCGGCGATCTGGCCCACATCGTCGTTGAGGCTTTCGAGGTGCTGGACGTTCAGCGTGGTGTAGACATCGATCCCGGCGTCCAGCAATTCCTCGATATCCTGCCAGCGCTTGGGATGGCGCGAGCCGGGGGCGTTGCTGTGGGCCAATTCATCGACCAGGATCAAGGCCGGTTTGCGCTTGAGGGCGGCGTCGAGGTCGAATTCGCGCAAGGTGGTGCCGCGGTATTCGATGGCCTGGTGCGGCAACACCGCCAAGCCTTTCAGGAGGGCGGCGGTTTCCTTGCGGCCATGGGTCTCCACCAAACCGGCCAGGACGTTGATACCCTCGGCGCGGCGTTCGCGGGCGGCCAGCAGCATGGCATAGGTCTTCCCCACCCCGGCGGCGGCCCCGAAGAAAATCTTCAGCCGACCGCGGCGGGCCTTGGCTTCGTCGCGTTCGACCTTGGCGAGCAAGGCATCGGGATCGGGGCGTTCGGAACTCATGAGGGAGGTTCTCACAGGGTGGATGGCGGGCGGGACGCCCAGGTTAGCGGGCTTCGGTCTTGAGCGCCCCGCAACGCTCGCAGCGGTAGGCCGTGACCAGCCTGCCCTGCTTCACGTCGAACACCTTGTCCTTGTCCACCTTCCAGCGATGGAAGCCGCTACGGCAAAGGGTGGTGTCGGGTTTCTTGGCGGCCTTGGGTTTGCGGAAGGGGAGGATATCGGCCATGGCTCAGGGCGGGGGCAGGATGGCCCGGAAGGTGAGGTTGATGCGCGGGGCGCGTATTCCCGGCTGCCGCGGAACGCGGTGCCGCCAATGATGCTGCAACATCCCACCCATCAGGAGCAAGCCGCCATGGGCCAGGGGTAAATTCAGTATTTCGCGGCTCCGGTTGTGGCGCAGGTCGAAGCGGCGTTCGGCCCCGAAGCTCAGGGAAGCGATGAACGGCCAGGGTCCCAATTCCGGTTCCCGGTCGGCGTGCCAACCCATGGCGTCCTCGCCATCGCGGTAGAGATTGCCCAGCACGCTGTTGAAGCGCCGAGCGCAACGGGACTCGACCCGCTGTCTGAGCAGCGCGAGTCCGGGAGTCCAAGGTTCGGGGGCATGATCCACGCCGGCGTAGCGGTAATGGGCTTCCGCATCGCCATACCAGCACACGAGGCGCGGCACCGGCACGGCGCGGCCCGCGACGACGATGGACTCCGTCCGCCACGCCAATCCGGCCAGGAGGGTTTCCAGCCAGTGGTCGGCCTCCGCCGCGGGGATGAACTGTTCGAGGTAATAAAGCTCGCCATCCTGGCGGGCGAGATTGGGGCCGAAGCTATCCGCCGCGCTCAAACCGGACGCGCCCACGGGCCGGCGTGGCGGGATGCCGGGGTTTGGCCCGGCGCTTGGATGCGACTTATAATCCGGCGACCCCCACAAGGGCCAAGTTCCCGGCGGACCCGGCCCTGGGGCCGATTGCAACCAGCCAATATCGCTAAGAGGGTGAATGCCATGGCAACGATAGTCCTACAGGTAACCGGCATGAAATGCGGCGGATGCGAGAATACGGTCAAGACGGCGGTATCGGCCCTGGCCGGGGTCGCCGCGGTCACGCCCTCCTTCAAGGCCAACACGGTGGAAGTCGATTACGACGAGGCGCAAACCGACCCCGAAACCATCAAGCAGGCCATCCAGGGCAAAGGCTTCGCCGTCGCCTGACCCCCACCGGCGGAACAACCCCGTTGCTCCACCGCGCCGAATCTTCCCCCACCGCCATAAGGTAATCAAGATGAAAACGCCTGTGCAAATCACCGTCACGGGAGCGGCCGGACAAATCAGCTATGTGTTGCTGTCCCGGCTGGTCGCGGGCGACCTCCTGGGCGATGACCAGCCCATCGCGCTGCGGCTGTTGGAAATCCCCGAAGCCCTTGGCGTCGTGCGCGGGGTGAACATGGAACTGATCGACTACGCCTCGCCCTTGCTAGAGGACGTGATCATTTCCAGCGACCCGGAAGTGGCGTTCAAGGATGCCGACCTGGCTTTCCTGGTAGGCGCGAGGCCGCGCGGCCCCGGCATGGAGCGGCAGGATTTGTTGCAGATGAACGCCGATATCTTCTCGGTGCAGGGCAAGGCCATCGACGCGGCGGCGAAACGCTCGGTCAAGGTGCTGGTGGTGGGCAATCCCGCCAACACCAACGCCCTCATCGCCCTGCGCAACGCCCCCGGCATTTCCCCGCGCAACTTCACCGCCATGACCCGGCTGGACCACAACCGCGCGGTCAGCCAATTGGCGCAGAAATGCGGCCGCACCACCCGCGATATCCGGCAGGTCGCCGTCTGGGGCAACCACTCCACCACCCAGCATCCCGACCTCTGCCACGCCCTGGTCGATGGCAAACCGGCCTTGGACTGGGTCGGGCGCGATTGGTACGAGAACGATTTCATCCCCACCGTGCAAAAGCGCGGCGCGGAAGTCATCCAGGCCCGCGGCAAATCCAGCGCCGCCTCCGCCGCCAACGCCGCCATCGGCCATATGCGGGATTGGGTCCTGGGCACCCCGCCGGACGACTGGACCAGTATGGCGGTCCACAGCGACGGCAGCTACGGCATCGAGCCGGGGGTGATGTGTTCGTTCCCGGTGCGGGTCCGGGACGGGGATTACGCCATCGTCCAGGGTTTGGAGATCGACGCCTTCACCCAGGAACGCATCAAGGCCACCGAAACCGAACTCATGATCGAACGGGACATGGTGCGGCACCTGCTCGGTTAAGCCTTCCTTCCCCTCCCCTCCTGTGGGAGCGGTCTTCAGACCGCGCCCCACGTCCCCGCCCCGCCCCGAATCCACGCCAAACCGTTTTGGTGCGAAAATACTCCCCAATCAGGTGCATATCTTCCCATCGGCCAGATGGGCGCGATTACCCAGCCTACGCTCACCCGCCCCACATCAAGACAAAAAATAAAACCAAATTAATGATTTAAAAAAAGCCGCCTTCCTCAGGGCGACGGTTTTACGAAAATTTCGCCGCCCAGCATTCCATATCGATACGAAACCATGTAGGCTATACACCACTTTGGTGCAAAAATGCACCAATAATGTATATCACTTACAAGAACAGATCGAGAGTTTTAGGAGGAAGCCGCCATGTCGCCCAGCCTTTCCCGCGCCGTCCTAGCCATCGCCGTTTTAGCCGCCACGGGCTCCGCCCTGGCCAAACCGGACGAAGTGTCCGAAGCACAGGTCCGGGGTTGCCAATACCTCAGCACCGTCGCGGGCAGTTCGGGCTACGGCAAGCACTTCGGCTGGCAACCCATCGCCAAGGCCGACGCCGAAAAGCGGGCCGGAGCCATCGGCGCGACCCATATCGTGTGGAGCGACATCAGGCAAGTGGGTGCCTTCAACGGCGAGGCCAAAGCCAAAGCCTATGCCTGCCGCTGACCGGGGAAGCGCCGGGCAATAAAAAACGCCGCCACTCCCCAGGGAATGGCGGCGTGTCAAGCCACAGGAAAATTGGTGATCCCATCCTGGCCGCTGAAGCCAACGACCAGGACGGGATCAACTTTACCGTCCAGGTCGGCCGGTGTCTTTGAAATCGGTCACAAAAGGCCGGGCCGCATTGGCCCATCCGCTCAGTTGATGGTCAGGATTCGGGCGAACACGCTACCGTCCGCCCGTACATACCCCTCCCATTCCGCGATATCCCCAACCTTGATCGCCTTGGCTCCGCCATTGAGTTCGAGCCGGGTGCAATCGCCGTAGACCACCTTGACCGTCCCCGCGTAGTAATAGCCCGTCCCGACCGCAGTCACTTTCTTCTTGCCCTGGGTTGGCTTGGCCCCCTTGGGCAGGGTGCAGGAAAGCTGGGCAGCGGGCGCGATGATGACGGCCGCGCCCAGGCTGGCGGTCTGGCCCAGGGCGTCGGTCACGGTCAGCACCGGCTGGAAGGTGCCCGCTGCGGTCGGCGTGCCGGAGAGGGTGCCGTCCGACGCGATGTTCACGCCCGTGGGAAGGCCGGTGGCCGTCCAGGCCAGGGTGCCGACCCCGCCGCCGGCGGTCGCCGACCCCGTGTAGGCCACGCCCACCGTGCCCGTCGCCGGGAGGCTGGCGGCGCCCAGCACCAGGGCCGGGGCCGGATCGACCGTCAGGCTGGCGCTGACGACACGGACCCGCCCGGTGGCGTCGCCGACCGTGATGGTCAAGGGATAGGTGCCCTGCTGGCCCAGGGCCGGGGTGCCGACGATGGCCGAACCCTGCACGCCCAACGAAGGCGGCAAGCCGCCGACCGCCACGCTATAGGGCGGGACGCCGCCGGTCGGCGCGAGCGGGACCGACACATAGGCGCTGCCCACCGCCGCGTTGGCAAAAACGGGCACGGCGAAACCCAAGCCCTGCGAGAGCGTGGCAGTGGTGGGATGGCACATGCCGATGCCGTCCAGCGTGCCCTGAAAGCTCACCAGGTTGCCGAGGGTCCAGGCCGTGAGCGGGGTCAGGGGCGGATTGATGACCGTGGCGTTCTGGGCCGGATAGGTCACGGTCTGGCCGCCGCCGTTCATGCCGCCGTTCACCTCGAACCACGCGCCGCGGTTCGCCATATTGGTGATGACCGCGTTGCTGGCCGAGCAAACGGCGGCATCGACCACCAGTTGCGGGGTGGCGACCACCTGCTCGTGGATGGCGTCGGCGGCGGTGATGGTGAGCGTATAGGTGCCCGGCGTGGTCGGCGTGCCGGAGATGACCGCGCCATCGAAGCCCAGCCCTTGCGGCAATCCGCTCACGAACACCGTGACCGGGGCGATACCGCCGACCGGCGCGATGGAGGCCGTGGTGTAGGCGCTGCCGGCCGTGGCGGGCAGGAAGCTCAAGGCGGGCAGGTTCAGGCCCGGCAGCGAGGACAGCGTGTCCGCCACGCAATAACCCTGGCCGTCCAGCGTGCCGGAAAAGCTCAGGAGATCGCCGACCTGGTATTGGGCCGCGCCCTGGCCCGCCGGATACAGGATGCTCTGCCCGCCATTGGCGACCCCGCCGCCCACGTCCACCGAGGCCGGGCCGACGTTGGTGATGACCAGGTGGCTGTCGGCGCAGGCCACCGGCGGCGGCGGCACCGCCGCGGCGACGATGGTGACGGTCTGGCTGGCGTTGGCGATGAAACCCAGGCTGTCCTTGGCGAGCAAGGTCACGTTATAGCTGCCCGCCGTGGTCGGGGTGCCGGTGATCTGGTTGCCGGACAGCGACAGGCCCGGCGGCAGGCTGTTGTTGAACACCAGATAGGTGATGCCGCCATAGCCGCCGCCCGCGGCCAGGGTTTCGGCATAGGCCGCGCCGACCGTGCCCTGCGACAAGCTCAACCCGAACACGATGGGCGCGTCCGCCACGTTCAGCGAGGTCGTGCCGACGGTCGAGAGTTGGTTGACGGTGTCGGTGACGGTGATGTTCAAGGGGAAATCGCCGACCACGGTGGGCGTGCCGCCGATAGTATCGCCGACGAGGCTCAACCCCTGGGGCAAGCCGGTCACGGCGAAGCTCAGGGGATCGCCGGGAACGCCGGGCGTCGCGCCGATGACCTGGGAATACGGCGAATTCACCACCGCCCCGGCGAGGGTGGCGTTCAGGGTCGGCGCGACCGGGATCGGCGGGGCCGGGGGAATCTGGCCGTCGAAATTAAGCCCGGCGTTCTGGGCCACCAGGAATTTGCCGAGGTCGGCGGGATCGGGCTGTTGCGGGGTGTCGGAGGTCTTGGGCAGGGCTTGGTTGGTCTCGGGGTCGCGGGCGCCGGTATAGGCGTAGAACTCGAAGCGGTAGACCACGCCGGTCGCGCCCGGATCGAGCGCCACCCCGGTCAGGTCGATCTGGCCGGAGCCGGGACTGCCGATATCGGTCTGCAACAACTGCCATTCGACCTGGACCTGGGTCTTGGCTTGCTTGATGACCCGGTCCTCGGCCATGAGGTTCTCGATGCCGATATCCTGGAGGGTGCCGGTCGCCGTGACCTTGACCCAGCGCGGCTCGCCGAACTCGTAATAATTGGGCCGGGGCGCGGCGATGACCACGTTCACCTTGGGCGGCTGCGGCTGCACGATGGGCGGGGGCGGCGGCAGGTTGGGGGCCGGGGGCGGCGGTTGGATCACCACCGGCGGCTGCGGGACCACGGTCCAGACCGGGGTCGGCACCGCGACATCGACCGGCGCCAAGGACGCGGAACCGGGGGTGGATTCGACCAGCCAGCTGTATTTCACCGGGCCGGTAGCGACCGAGGTGGAGATGCCGAAATGGTCGCAGGGATAGTTCGGCCCGTATTGGCCGGACGCGCCCAAGGGCCAGCAACTATCGCTGGGCTTGACCGGCAGGGTGCCGGACGGCGTACCCACGGCCCAGCCGCCACTGTATTTGGACTGGAAGGTGATGCGGGTGGCATAGCCCTTGGCTGCCATGGGCTTCTGGATTTCGACGATGGCCGGGTCGCCGTAGCGGTTCATGCCGGTCCAGCGCGGCGCGACGCCGAAGATCGAGGTGATCTCGTTGGGATGCAAATCCTCGATTTCGATCTCGAACCCATGGGCGGTCTGGCCGGTGTCGTTGATGACATCGAAATTGGCCAAGGGTCCGAACGCGGTAGCGGACCCCGCCACCGGGCCTAGCGCCAAGGCCGCGCCGATGGCGGCTTGCAGCAAGTTTTCCTTCATTGATATCTCCCGTTTAAAAGCCCCAATCGGACGGATGCCGCCCAGTCCACGCCCCGGCCCGCGCCGTGCAGGCAGGATGGCTTTACCGTCAATAAATAGTGACTTTTTGTTTTAACATGTCTAAAAATTAAAGACTAAATTTAGTCTTGTAACTTTATTATGAAGATAAGCCGGAGAAATGAATTAGAAATGCATCACATATTTCTAATTTTCTACCCTGGGAGCCCATGTGAAGGATCGGGGAGGTGGCGGTGTGGCCGGGCTAGGCCCATGGATGCATGGGCCAAGGTGGGGGTAGGCACACCGCCGACAGGGGCGATAGCGATTATCGGGCCAGTCCCGGATGAACCCGTCCCGGCGCGGGGCGGATCGGCCCGATCCGCAGGTGGCGCGGGGCGGTGCGTGGATTCCGGGGTGGGGAGGTGGGCGAGACGGTGCCAGGCCCGGAACGGGGTGGACCACGAAATTTACCGACAATCTTTGCGGGAATACCGCAACGATGGTCGGATACCCACCACGGGTAGGCTACGCGTCCAGGACGCGGACGATTTCGGCGAACACGGCCTCAGACGTGGTCCCTTGGACGCATTCCATGCCGGGGCAGCCGCCGCTGAGATGGCAGGGCGAACAAGGCACGGGATGGACCAGGGTCTTGGCCGCCGGATGATAGGGCCGCCAGATCGAGGTTTGGGTCGTGCCGGAATAGATCGACACCGCAGGCACGGCGCGGGCGGCGGCGATATGGCCGGAGGCCGATTCCAAGCCCACCAGGAGCCGGGCCTGGGCGATGGCCTCGGTCATGAGCCGCCAGTCCAATTGGCCGGAAAGATCGTGGATCGTGCCGGACAGCCCGGCGATGGCCCGGCAAACCGCCTGCTCGCGGAGGCCGTGGCCCAACAGCACCAGGGACAGGCCACGCTCCAGGCACAGCGCGGCCAGTTCGCGCCAGTGCCCGTCCGGCCAATGGCGGTGGACGCCGCCCGCGCCGACATGGAAGGCGATGAACCCCGCCGGAATCCCCCGCGCCGCCGCCAATTCCCGCCATCGCCGCCGGAGGGTCTCCGAAGCATGCAGCCGGGGCCGCGCCAAGGGCAAATGCTCGCGGCAGGCGGTGAGTTGGCCCAACAAGCGCCGGTGATGGTCCACCACATGGTCCGGGCCGTGCGACCAATCCAGCGCGTGGGTCAACAGCCCGCCGCAACCGCCACTGGTCCAGCCCAACCGCAACGGAATCCCGGCGGCGAACAGCAGCGGGATGCTATTGGGAAAATAAGGATAAAGGTCCAGCGCCAGATCGTAGCCGATGGCACGGATATCCCGGATCGCGGCGTAGCGGGACCGGCCATCCCGCGCCAATTTGCGCCACAGCGCGGATTCCTGGCGGTCGAGCCGCCAATGGGAGAAACAGTGCGCCCAAGCGATATCGGGATGATCGGCCAGGACTTCGGCGGAACCGGGATGGACCAGGAAGCCGATCCGGGCCTCCGGGAACGCTGCCCTGAGCACCGGCAGGACGCTGGTGGCGAGGATGGCGTCGCCGATATGGGCCTGGTTGCAGACCAGGATTTTGCCGGGCCGGATATCCAAGGGTTCCGGCGAGGGCCGGTGCAAGGTTTCCAACACCGCATCGAGGCCGCCGATGACGGTACGCAGGGCGGGATGGCGGAACAGGTAGCGGCCCCGCTTGGGGGCGCGGCGGCGGATGTCGGCGTCGATCATGGCGGGCTAGGCGGCCTGGCCGACCAGACGGGCGATGATCCGGGACGTGGCGCGGCCCGCCAGCACCGGGATCAATTCGACCCGGCCCCCGGCGGCTTTGACCTCGGCGGCACCGACCACCTCCGCCTCGGCGTAATCGTCGCCCTTGACCAGCACATCCGGGCGCAAAGCCTGGATCAAGGCCAGCGGCGTGTCCTCGTCGAACACCACCACGGCATCGACCGCCTCCAGCGCCGCCAGCACCCGCGCCCGATCGGCCTCGTGGATCACCGGGCGGTCCGGTCCCTTGAGCGCGGCCACCGAGCGGTCGGTGTTGAGTCCCACGACCAGCCTTTGCCCCAGCCGCTTGGCGGCTTCCAGATAGCCCACATGGCCGGCGTGCAGCAGGTCGAAACAACCATTGGTGAACACCAGGGTTTCCCCTTGCGAACGCCAATGTTCCGCCTGTCGCACAAGGTCCGGGAGGGCGCGGATTTTGTCGGCCTGGGTCTCGATCCCGGCCTGTTCGATGGCGCGGAGCAATTCGGCGCGGTCCACCGGCAGGGTGCCGACCTTGGCGACCACGGTGGCGGCGGCGTGGTTGGCCAGGCGGCAGGCGTCCAGGGGACTCAAACCGGCGGCGACGCCCGCCGCCAAACCGGCGATGACGGTATCGCCCGCACCCGACACATCGAACACCTCGCGGGCCTGGGCGGGTAGGTGCCGGGTAACTTCGGCCTCGACCAGGCTGATGCCCTGCTCGCCACGGGTCACGGCGATGAAATCCAGGCCCAGTTCGCGGCGCAACCGTCCGGCCCGCTCCAGCACCGCCGCCACGTCCTGGGCCGGTTCGCCCACGGCCTGGGCGGCTTCGCGCAGGTTGGGGGTGATGGCGTTGGCCCCGCGGTATTTGCGGTAATCCAGCCCCTTGGGATCGACCCACACGAAGATGTTCTTGGCCCGCGCCGCGCCGATCAGGCTTTGGCATAGCTCCGGGTCCAATGCGCCCTTGGCGTAGTCCGACAGGACCAGGGCGGCGATGGGTGCCTGCTCCAGCCGTTCCAGCACGGCACCGAGCAAACGCCCGCGCTCCGCGCCCGGATAGGCTCCGGTCGTTTCCTGGTCCAAGCGCAGCATCTGCTGGCGTCCGCCGATGACGCGGGTCTTGGTGATGGTGGGGCGCGATGCCGAACGCACCAAGCCGCCGCCGTGGATGCCGGTGTCCGCCAACATCTCCGTCAGCCGCAGCCCGGCCTCGTCATCGCCCAGATAGCCCGCGACCCAGGTTTCGACGCCCAACCCGGCGAGGTTCGCGGCGACATTGGCGGCCCCGCCGAAGCGCTCGGTCCTGTGCCGCAAACGCACCACCGGCACCGGCGCTTCCGGGGAAACCCGTTCGACCTCGCCCCAGAGATAGCGGTCCAGCATCAAGTCGCCGACCACCAAAATACGCGGGATTTCCAAGGTTCCAGCGGCGCGGAATCCACCGCGCACGGCTTCGAGCAAGTGTCGTTGTGGGTTCATGGGAGGGTTTCCAGTAATTCGCAAAGGATATGGCCGATGAGGATATGGGCTTCCTGGACCCTGGCCGTGTCGTGGCTGGGCACGATCAAGGCGTGGTCGCAAAGCCCGGCGATCTGCCCGCCGCCCGCACCCAACAGCCCGACCGTGGTCAGGTCCATGCAGCGCCCGGCGCGGAGGGCGGCGGCGACATTGGCGCTATTGCCCGAGGTCGAGATGCCAATCAGCACATCGCCGGGCTGGCCCAGCGCCTCGACCTGGCGGGCGAACACCCGCTCGAAGCCGAAATCGTTGCCCACCGCGGTCAGCACGGAAGAATCGGTGGTCAGGGCGATGGCGGCGAGGCCGCGCCGTTCGCGGCGGAAGCGGCCAACGATCTCGGAAGCGAGGTGCTGGCTATCGGCGGCGCTGCCGCCGTTGCCCATCCACAGCAGTTTGCCGCCGCGGGCGATGCACTCGCGCATGAGCCGGGCCAACCGTTCGATGGCGGGATAGCCCTCGGGCAGCCGGTCGAGGATGGCCCGGTGTTCAGCGAGCGCTTGGTCGAAGATGGATTTGCAGTGCATGGGTTCCCTGGCGCTAGGCCGCTGCTTGGAAGGAGAGTCCGGCGACGGCGGCGGGCCATGCCTTGGCCGGGTCGAGCCCCGTCGTCGCGGATCGATGGTGTCGATATCATCCTAGGAAAAACCGGCTTCGACCATATAGGTATCGCTACGGATACCCCGGCCACCCGGCCCAGCCGTAGATTAACCCGGCTGCTATAAAGGGGGTAAGCTTTGGGATGGAAAGCCAAGGCATCGCAAGGATGCATCAACCACGGCCAGGAATTTTCCGGCGGAATGAACCGCCTTGGAATAGCCATCCGGGTCCGGCATATCACGCTGCTATGCACCCTCTTTTTTGGCGACCCGGCCTGGGGAGCCGCCGATCCCACCGATAGTTTCCAGCCGAATTTCACCGAAACCCTCAGCTACGACGACAACCTGTTCCGCCTAACCCATAATGCCAATCCCACCCTGGTGGCGAATACGGGCCAGCGCTGGGATATCATCAACCGGATCGCGGCGGGACTCAAAATCGAATATCCCTGGGGACGGCAGAGCCTGGCTGTCGATGGCAACCTGGGCTATCAAACTTACGCCAACCATAGTTATCTGGATAACCTCAACGGTTTCGTCAACGGCAAATGGAAATGGCAACTCGGCAGCGATTGGGATGGTTTGATGAGCTATGGCTATCAGCGGGCCATCGGCGGTTTCACCAATACCGGCTTCTTCGGCAAGGATATGATTTCCAACCATACCGCGCTGTTCGATATCAATTATTGGTTCCACCCTAGCTGGCGCATCAATGGCCAATACCTATGGCTGGACAGCCAACACAGCGCCGATCAACGCCAATTCCTCGATCTCGTCGCCAATACCGGAAGCGGCGGGATTTATTATCAATCCACAGCGTTCAAGGATAGTTATGTGGGTTTACGCTATCGGCATAGCGATGGTTTCCAACCCCACCGGCAAATCGATTTCCTCACCTTAATCGATAACAGCTATACCGACGACGAGGTGGTCCTAGACAGTCTTTGGAAACCCACCGGAAAATCCCAGTTGCAAGGCAATATCGGCTGGTTGCGCCGTACCCAGCCGGATTTTCCCCAACGCAATTTCCAAGGACCGACCTGGCGCTTAGATTACCTCTGGACCCCCACCCATCTGACCCAGATCGAATTCGCGACCTACCGGCAACTCCGCAGTTTCCAGGATTTGACCGCGAGTTATATCCTGGTGGACGGCATAAGTTTGACTCCGGGTTGGTCGGCCACCGAAAAAATCTCGCTACACGCCCGGCTGGCTTGGGAACTATGGTCCTACCAAGGCAATCCCAGCACCGTCTTCGGGGTCAAGACCCGCGAGGATAATTTTTGGACCGAGCAAGTGGTGGCGAGTTATCAATTCGCCCGCAATGCCGAGGCCAGCCTTACCTATCAAGCCGCCCAGCGTACTTCCAATTATCCCCACCAAAATTTCCAGGACAATATGGTTTTTGCCAGTCTGGGCCTGAAGTTTTAAAATCCTCATCGTTCCCACGTTCTACGTGGGAACGTCGCCCCGGACGCTCCGCGCCCTATTAGGGATAAATAGAATCCAGCAACATCCCCGTAGTTTTGATGGCATAGCGCTGGGTCCAGGAAAATCCGTCCAAAATCGGCTCCCGGAACGAAATTCTTATCAAACCCTTATCGTAGCGGTCGGGATTGCCCTGTAGCGAATGATATTCAGCCGAAGGTCGCACCGTGGTTTCATTCACCCAAGCAATCGAATCGACGAGATCGCGATATTCCGCACCCAACACCGTATTCAAAGCAGGCTTGGGCGCGGCGGTGAACTTTTCATAATCCAAGCGCTTAATAAGCCGGTGTTTCGCCAACAACCGGGACGAATGCTCCACTTTGAACCAATCCCAAGCCGCGCCCAGCAACGACCGCTTCCGCATCAAAGCCGTGGTCGCCTTATCCCATTTCGGCCTTTGACTGGAAAACAAGGTATCGGCAGCATCGCGGCGTATATGTAGGAAACCGACCTGCGGGTCCAGGGCAAGAATCCAAGCCCTAGGCCCAGCTTTTGAGCTATCGATGAGTATATCGGCACCCGAGCAGTGTAGGATGGCATCGAATAGCCGGGATTGGATTTCGAGAAACGCCCTACATTGCGGGTCTTGCGCCAATGTCCGCAATGAAAATCTCTTATATAATAAATATCTATTACGGATAATTTGGTTTTCAAAAAATCGCAATCTCTCCAAATCACGGCCCGCGAAGCCCGCTGCTTCCAGCGTCCGACTCCAAAATCCACATTCCTGCAACCTAGCTCCGCAGGAACATAGAATCTGAGCCCAAGGCAAACGCCATAGGCAATGGAATTCACCCAAGGCGAAAGCCTTCGGGCTGGAATCTAGAGTCCGCTCCAACACCGTCGAACCACTCCGACCAGCTCCCATGATATATATGATCCGCACGTCCATGATTTTTCTGACTGTCCTTATCGATGGTTATTTACAACAGAAATCCGCTTATCCTAAGCTTGCCATTCCTTAAAGAAAACCCAGCCATTAATTAAGATTTATTTAAGCCGTTCTGGAGCCGGATAGCTATGACTCGATAATGCTTCTCTATCCCCAAGGTCCAATAAGCACCATAAACCCAAGGCCCGATAGGATAAAATATCAAATTTTTAGCATATAACCCGCCCAAGCCATCAAAACCAAGGCGCTGATAGTCGCCGCTATCCATAGACCCAAAACCAGTCTCGCAATACGGCTTCTAATAAACTCGAAAGATGTAGCTCCTTCTGCGGTATAGGCGATTACGAATCCAGATAGCACAAAAAACACTTGCACGCCCACCCAACCAAACCATGAATATTCCCACCACGAGGGCAAATCTGGAGCGATATTGAGCTGGCTATTGAGGGCATAATTGGGTGAAGCCCAAAGCACGGAAACCCAAATGATATACCGAAACCATCAATGCCGCGAGGAAGCGGATGAGGTCCAAGCCATAGATATGATTTTTTGCACCCTTCATAGCCGCCTCAACAAAAAACCGGCCATATTAAACACTGGATAATCGCGCCCGCCCCCACCGCGCCACCGGGGCCTCAAACCAGCGGAACGAGATATAAGCCACACTTATGGTAATCAACCAGACCATCGAGAAATACAGCACACGCTCGGGAATCGGCAATTCCCGGACTGGCGAACCTAAAAAATACTTCATCATCCATAGCAACAAAGCATGGAACAAATAACCACCATAGGAAATACTCCCCACCCAAACCAGTAAACGCGACGATAATAAACCAGATAAGGGACGCCGCAAAACCGCATGAATCAGCACCGCCCCCATGAATAAGTTGACGATCAAATACAGCAAGACTTCGCGATGTTGGCCGAAGATAATCCCGGAAATGATGTTACGGAAGGCGCTAATACCTGTAGCCCCTGCCTCACGATTAATATTGAGATAAGCGGCCACGTAAACCAAACCGCATATCATAGCGACCACCCAAGCCGCATCAGACAAACGATGATTGCCGTGCAACTTCGGCTCTACCCTGGCGATCAGCGAACCCAGCAAAAAAGCATCGAAGTGACAAATGGATGAAGCGTACACGGCGAACGCGGCCCAACCTGAATCAGGATTAATAGGGGTTATTACCGAGGAATAAAAATAACGAATAATAGGACCAGATATAATAAAAAAAACCGTAATTGGCAAACGAGAATGAACCGGCACGACCAGGGCAATAATGGGAAATAGCAAATAAAATTGTTCTTCGACGCTCAGCGTCCAAAGATGTCCGAAAGCGCTCCAAGTACCTGCTCCACTGCCCGGCACGTAACCGAATATCATCTGCCAATTGAAGGTGAAGCTGGCGAGATAAGGCAAATCTTGGAGCGGCTCGGACTGGCTTAAAGCCGATAATAAGACTATATTAATGATGATATAAATAAAATATATCGGCACGATCCGAAAGAAACGCCGCAGCATAAAATGGGCATAGCGCCTACGGATATCCTGTTCGATTTTTTCTTCGGCGACGAAGCCACGGGTGATGACATAACCAGAAATCGCATAAAACAGCCAAACCCCCATCCAGCCAAACGGTAATAATCCGCAATGCTGGGCGATCACCATGGTCATGGCGATAGCCCGCAAACCATCGATTTCGAGTACCCTGGTCCGCGCTAGCCATGCCTTTCCGCTGGTTTCCATACGCTATTTCTCCGCCCGCTATTCCATGCATAAGATTCGGCGTGGGTCCATCCGACCCCGTGCCAAATCGCCCAAAGCCCTGATATTCCCTTTCAACCTACCACGCCGATCCACCCAAGGTTCCGGCCACAAGGATTTAAGGATATTCGCCAATAGGTTTTTTAGCACCATCCAACCCGCGTATCCCGGTGACATCGTGCCTTTTTTGCATAGGTAAACCGGGTTGGCGATCTGGGAATACCCGAATCTCAGGCCGGAAGTGCGGCCCCGCTTGGTGCCAAGATGAACCCCGGTCATCCGCAGACAAATCACGACACGCCCATAAGCGGCCAAAGCGCGGCTGAAATCTATATCTTCCTGCCAACCGTATAAAGGCAAATTCTCGTCGAACCTTATCCCATGCTGCCGCACCGTGGCCATCTTGATAACCATATTGCAGCCATAACCTCCATAAGTTGTCTTAATTGCGGAATCCCAGGGTGGCAATGGCTTCCTATCCGCGATCAGACGCAAAGCCTGTTCCTGCTCGATACCTGGCCCACCGATGCCGTCCGCCAATAAATATCCCCGTGCCACCACAATATTCTGTAACTGCAATAGCTTTTCAGCCTCGGCAAGGTAATCGGGGTTGGGATAATAGTCATCGTCGAAAAACACCATAATATCGGCATCAGCGCAGGCGGCAATAATCGCATTGCGCTGGGACGACGAACCCCGTGGCGCGGCCACGCTTAGCACCGGGAACGGCAGGATGCCGGCCACGGCTGGATCGTAATCCGAGACCTCCGCTGGACAAATCACCAGGGCATCCGGTAGCCGGGTTTGCTTAGCGAGTTGAAATAGGGTTTGTGTCAGTTGCTCGCGGCGACCCGCAGTCGCTATGCCCACGACTAATTTCATCCGGGTTCTCCATGAATATCTTCCGACCCAAGTCCAACTTCATCAAAACCATCGCCAGGAAACAGGTAGTCACTACCTCGGCGACCACCCGCGCCCCCGCCATCGTGGAGCCGCCCACTTCGCCGAATAAGGCGCTCGCCAATACCGTGGCGATGCTCGATACCGCGCATACCGCGGTGGCCTTGATGATGTAGGCATCTTTACGCAAAGGTATCAGGACGTAGCTGGAAACCGCTTGGTTGAACGCGGCGAAGGGGAACATAAACCCGAATATCTGCATAATCAGGATAGTTTGCTCGAAACCCGGCCCCAGGATCAACGGTATAATCCAAGCCGATAACCCGACGGCAGCGAGCAAGGCCAAACCTCCGAATCCAAGCATGAACAGTATTCCATTGCGCATCAAGCGATAAGCCTCCCATTCATTTTCGCTGGAGCTGAGATGCCGTGTCACCGTACCTATCAATACCTGGCCTACCGGCTGCATGAAACTCAAGCCAACACTGGAAAAGCGCTCGGCGGGCCCGTAATAACCAACCTGGGCAGCGGACGCGAATAAACTCAAGAGATAAGTGGAAGCATTCGCCATCATGACTCTTAAACCACGGGAAGCGAATAAAGCCGTGGAATCCCATATCAGTCGGCAGGCACCTGCTAAGCTGAGATACTTCAAATTGATTTGGCGGGTGACCAAGGCATAGGCGACACCATTGATTATTAAGCCGGATAATAACAGCGCCTCCAAAACCCGCGCGCCCTCTTCCCGGTCCCGCACCATCAGCAAGATAAACCCCAGGCTGAGCGCGAATCCGAACACTTCCAACAAGGCTTGGGTGCGGAATTGCAAAGTGCCCTGGAAATACCATCCCAGATTGAATCCAGAATTGATGCCGATGGCGATGGCGTAGGCCATCAATTCCGGCTCGGTCCGCAATACCGGGGACAGCCAAGCCCCGCCCACGCCGATGGCGATAGCCAGGGGAATCATGATGACGCGGGCCATGGTTTGCCGTCCGACCTGGGCCGCGATACCGGAACGGTCGGTGGTTCCGGCCAGATCGCGCACCCCCGCGACCGAGCAACCATATTCGACACACAGCCATATCACCTGGAATAAGGCCGAAGCCGCCAAAACCTTGCCATATTCCTCCGGCCCCAAAACCCGGCCATAATAGGGAATCAGAATCAGCCCATAGATATAGCGGAACACATGGGCGATATAGACAAACCCCAAGGAATGCCGGGTCGATAGGGGTTTTTCCTGCCGCGCCGCGAGCGGTGGGCTGGCCGGCTCCAACCGGGCGGCGCGGCGGCGCTTCTTCCCGCGCCGATTCCTGGCGGAAGACCGCTGGCCGCGCTTCATGACGGCGCCTGGAAACTCAGGGGCATAATCCCAACCGCGCCAGCAGGGGATGGTCGGACTGCCGCGCCAAGACCTGCCCCACGGCATCGGCCAAGGCTTGCCTGAAGTTCTCCTGGGAAAAGCGCTCGGCATTGGCGCGGCAGACTTCCGGCCTGAAGCCGCCCATGGACTCGAACTCGCGCACGGCTTGGCATAGGGACGCCGCCGTCTGCCGCGGGAAAAACCAGCCGGTGCCCCGCTCGGGGTCGGGATCGGCCACCACGCTTTCCAGCACGCCGCCCGCGCCGTAGGCGATCACCGGCGTGCCGCAAGCCTGGGCCTCGACCGGGGTGATGCCGAAATCCTCTTCCGCCGCGAACACCAGCGCCTTGGCCCGCGCCATGGTGTCGGCCAGCACCGCGCCGGGCTGATAACCCAGCACCTCGATATTGGCGGCCCGCCGCGCCAGGAACCGCACCCGGTCCAATTCCGCGCCCTCGCCGATCATGACCAGGCGCTTATCGGGCATGGCGGCGAAGGCTTCGGCGATCAAGGGCATGCGTTTGTAGGCCACGTAGCGCCCGGCGGCGAGATAGAAATTCTCCTTATCCCGGCGTAGCTGGAAAGTCCCGGTATCCACCGGCGGATACACCACGCTGGCCGTGCGGCCATAGACTTTCCGTATCCGTCGGGCGACATAGGCCGAATTGGCGATAAAACCATCCACCCCATGGGCGGTACGGGTATCCCAGAGCCGCAGATAATGCAGGCAAGCCCGCGCGGCCCAGGATTTCCAGCCGGTTTCCAACCGGGATTCGCGCAGGTATTGGTGCTGCAAATCCCAGGCGTAACGGATCGGTGTATGCACATAGCTGATATGGATTTGGTCCGGCCCGGTAATCACCCCCTTGGCCACCGCGTGGCTGGAGGAAATCACCAGGTCGTAATCCGACACATCGAATTGCTCGACCGCCAGCGGCATCAAGGGCAGATAATGACGGTAACAGGTCCGCGCCCTGGGCAGGCGCTGGATGAAGCTGGTCCGGGCCTGGCGCCCCTCCAGGAACGCCCGCTCGCCCTCGTCCAGGAAATCCACCAGGGCGAACAAATCGGCCTGCGGATAGACCTTGAGGATTTGCTCCAGCACTTTTTCCGAACCCGCCCGGCTCACCAGCCATTCATGGACCACGGCGACCCGCAACGGCCCGGTGGCGGCATGTGGTAGCGACGGGCTGTCGGGGGATGGGGCTTGCAATTGCAAGCGCCGTGGGCTGCCGCTCAAGTTTTGCACAAAGCCTCCTGCATGAATGCCAGATTCAGCCGGGCGCTTTCCTTCCAGGAATAGCGCTTGGCCCGCGCCAAACCGGCCATGGACAAGCGCTGGCGCAGCCCGGCGTCGGCGAACACCGCCCGGATTTGCCCGGCCAGTTGATCGGGACGCTTGGGATCGAAATACAACGCGGCCTCGCCGCAGACCTCGCGCACCGCCGGGGCGGTCGAGGCCAGCACCGGACAGCCGCAGGCCATGGCTTCCAGCGGCGGAATCCCGAAACCCTCGTAGAACGAAGGGAAGATGAAACAGCCCGCCTTACGGTACAGCGCCTTCAAGGCCGCGTCGGAGACATAACCCACCCGTTTGATCGCCTCGGGATGGGCCGCGGCGCTACGGAACACGCCAGGGTCGGCCATCCCGGCGGCGACGCAAGGCGGGGCGGCGTCGCCCAGGAGCCGGATGGCCTCGGCGATGGTGGCGAAATTCTTGTTGGGCGTCGGGCTGCTGACCGCCAGCGCGTAGGGATCGGTCCCCAGCCCGTAATGGTCGAGGACGGCGTCGTCCGCCTCGATGCGGCTCAAATGCTGCCAGCCCTCGGTGGCGATCCTGAGCCGGTCCTCCGCCACGCCGAAGCACTGGGCGATTTCCTCCGCGCTGAAGCGGGACACGGTGATGGTGAGCGGCGAGCGCCGGGTGATGGAGCGCAGCAAAACCTCGTGCCAGAGCCGGAAACGCCAGCCGAAGGATTCGGGAATCCGCCGCACCGAAGTATCGTGGACGGTGATGGACTGCCGCCGCTTCAACACCGGCCCGGTCGCGCCGAAGCTGAACAAAAAACCGCGCCCGACCCGCCAAGGCAAATCGAATTGCTCCCACAAATGGCCCCGGAAATACCCGAATTGTTCGGCGGGAATCGCCCGCAACTCGGGTAAATCGACCCCTTTGGGCGCGAGCAGCCGACAACTCAGGCCATCGCCTTCGCCATGGGCCAATAGGGAATCCAACTCCGCCAATACTTCGCGGGCATACCGTTGTATTCCCGTCACCCGCTGCCCCAGGAAACGGCCATTGATAAACACCGTTTGCCGGGGCGATAGATAAGCGATCCCGTGCTGACTCATAATCAAACCCCAAGGGCCAGCGCCCGGACCGGATAATATCCCTGATCCCGCATATCGATCACATCCCTGTCGTGTCAGACGAATAAGCCAAAACGGCCCTGACGCTATTATCCGACTAATAGTGTAGGTATTATCCAGCGCTCCTGCTGGGGTCGGCTATATGAGAAACTGCGTATGGTTCAAACCTTGCCTGGATGCCCACGCCAGGAATGGCTATCGGGATATTGGCGTGGCTTGAAACCAGCCCCGTCCCGGGCGGATTCCCATTGCGGTTTTCGGCAGACCCCACCCGCCGCCGCCACGGCGGATAGGGTATAGAAAACCATCCCAGGATCGGCCATGGTCCCGGAAATCGCCCCCGCCACCAGCACCGCCATCAGACCATGCCGCGCCGCCCTGGCCACCGCCGCGACCGTGGCGGACTCCACGAAGACCGGCACGGCGAATAACCGCGAGCAAAACAGCGTAAACAACCCGACGCCAATCACTCCGATATTCGATAACAACGCCATGGGAAAACTAGAGGCCCGCGCACTGCCAAAGCCTATCCCTAGCCCATAGGTATCGATAAAATTAACCCAAGCTTGCTGGTTCCATAAACTTCTTTCCCGGCCCGAGGCACTATCCAGTTTATTCACCAGGGTCAAATCGAAGAATTCAAAGATACGGCTGAAGATTCGCGGCTGGCTCAACGCCAGGAAACACCCAGCCAAAACCACCACCCCCACCATCAGCGTGGTCGGTCCCAAATACAAAGCCTGCCTATGCCAATAGGCCTGGGCCAAGGCCACCGCCGTGGCGAGGGTTCCATAAATCAGTAAGCCCGCATAAGCGGTCGAAGAAGTCGTCATCAATAACAAGCCCAAGGACGCCAAAGCCACGATACCGCTATAAACCCCGCGCACCCCATCCCGGCACAGGCTGGCCGTGAACGCGAACAAAGCCAGGGTAAACGATGAAAATGCCGAGGTTTCCGGGAACGTACCATAAATACGCAATAAACCTCCGACCTCGCCGCCAGTGAACGTGGCATAGCTCGCATTGCGGAATAGGTTCAATACACTGGGAAAACCCAGGTTATTCTCCGCCAACTGCAATACCCCGGCCCAGATATTCAGCATCGCGAGCAATAACACCGCATCGCGCATCCCCGCCATGCGCCGCTCGGAATCCAGCAAGCTACGCACCGAGAGGAAACACGCCAAACCGAGCAAGGCATAGATGGATTGGGTGAGGTTGGTCGAAAGCGGTTTGAGTGGCATCAAGGCCACGCCGCCGATCACACCGCGATTGGTGCTAAACACATAAGTTTCACCAGAGAACAAGCGGGGCAACCCTATGGCGCTCAGCACTTCCCATAACACCAGCAATAATAACCAAAACCCAGGTTCTGGATACGTTATCAGCCTGGGCGATAAGGATATTCCACGGTTGGCTATCGCTTTCCATATCAAAAACGGCATGAGTAAAACAGCGGGCAGGATGGGCGCATCTCCGAGCATGGAAAACGACAGGGTCGCGGTTCCGCCGAATAAAAGGCAAATCATCAGCGCATAGAGAATTCCCTCGCCCGATGCGAGCAGTCCCGCGAGAATCACGGGGATTGCGAAAACCGTGATTTCCATGAGTCGCCACACCCTATCAGCTTAATAATTCACGCCAATATCCAAAGGCGCATCCAACCAGGTGCCGGAAATATAAACCGGGGCGGCCCCCAGCTTAATCCTACGCCTGCCCTGCACGCTGGTATCGAGAGCCACGGGTTTACCCAAGACATCGACCGCCTCGATGGTCTTCTCATTCGCGGGAACACTGAGATAAGGCGCCGCGCCTTCCACGCTCCAAACCACCAGTTTCCGACCCCGCGCCCCGGTGAATACGAATCCCTGTATCCCGCTGGCGGGATGGTCGGCACCGGCGAGTTGGCTCAGCAAAATCATATCGCCCAATTGCCGGGCCATGGTTTGATAAGCGAAATAGGTTTGCCGGTGCTGCCCATTATTGCGGGTCAACCCCATGAGACCATCGACCGCATCATAGGAAGAAAACCAGCAGGTCGCCTTGATACCCGCCGCCGCCGCTAGAATATAAGTCCTGGGCAGATAAGCCACCAAGGTGGATTCTGGAATACTGCCTTTCGCCCCTTCTAATGGCCAGCCCCATTCGGTAATCCATATTTCCGGGGTATAACCCAGTTTGGCCTTGCCTTGATCGCGTAAACGGCGCACCGCCGACCGGAACGAGCGGTCCTGATCAACCACGTTGAAAGGCCGGGTCCAATCGGTATCATAGGCGACGGCGGTATATTCTGGATTAGCGGGCGCATTATAAGGATGGACCGCAAAACCGGCGATTTCCTTGGGCAGACCGGCTTCGAGAAACCAATAATGCACGATCCACATATCGTCATCGGTCAACAGCTTGATGGCAGGGTCGATAGCCTTGACCGCGCGCACCGATTCCTGGGTGATCTTGATATATTGATCCACCCAAGGCGAAGGCGCTTTACCCTGCCAATGACCCCCGAATTTTTGCAGTATCGCGTCGTTATGGGGTTCGTTCCATATTTCCAGGACGAAAGGTACCCCGGAGGCTTTCATCAAGCCCGCCACCTGGGCGGCATAACGGGAGAAACCCGATGCATTCACCGAGTGGGTAGGATTTTCTGGGGTATTGGGATAGGCTTTCTGATTGCCATAAGCGAGCATGAAAACCACGCCGATGCCATGTGCCTTATAATAGTCCAGGCGTTGCTGGAAGTCGTTGGGGAAGTGGCTTAAAAACTGTCCAGCGGTGGGCTCCATAATGGACCAGCCGACATTATCCCGTACCCAGCGCACGCCCAACTCGGAGAGATTCGATAAGCTGGCAAGCGGTTCGCCTTGGCTGAACTTCACGCCCAGGCATAAAGTCTCGCGGAAAGGCGTGGCAGCGGGCTGGAAATCGCCGCCGGGCGGAGGCAATACCGCGCCCCAATCCGCCGCCATCGCGCTTTCCAAGCCCATCCATAACACGAAGCCTAGCACTATCCATAACAATCGCTTTCCCTGCTTGGACATGGGATGGCCTCCAAAAATTATCCGCCCATACTCCACTCCCGGCCAGTAGGTTCCGGGTTTCAGATATCGTTGAACACCGCCGCGACCCATTCCACCCTGGCATCGATGAGATGGGTTTTCACCGCCTCCAAATCCTTCATCCGGGTTTGGTTTTTCCTGACCACCAGCAATACATTCTTGGTATTGGCCGCGATGATCTGGGTATCGGCATAGCGGTTGGCGGCGGGGGTATCCACGATCACCACCGCGTAAATCCGCCCGCACTCGCGCAACAAGGCCGCGAAGGCGGGCCGGTCCAGCAATTCCTGCGGATTGGGCGGCACGGTCCCGGCGGGCAGGACGGAAAGGCCACCGAAAGCCCCGATCTCGGCGATGACTTCGGTGCCGCGGCGTCCGGCCAAAACATCCGCCAAGCCTTGACGCTGGGCCAGCCCGAAAATGCGGTGCTGCCGCGGCTCGCGCAGATTGGCGTCCATCAACAAGGTCCGCACGCCCAATTGGGCGAAAGCCACGGCGAGATTGGCGGCGACATAGCTGCAACCATCGCCCCGGTCCAGGCCGGCCACCGCCAAGGCAGTGGCATCTTCCAAGCCGAACAGCCGCAAATTCAATTGGCTGCGCAAACGCCGGAACACCTCGGCGCGGTCGCCGAACGGCGCATGGGCCAGGGTCAGTTCGGGGCTGAACGCCTGGGCCTCGGGCTGGCCGGGCACGAAATAGGCATAATCAAACTGCCGGGCCAGGGCGATTTCCACATCGGCGTTCTCGACCAGACCCAGGCTCACGGCGGCCTCGCCGAAGCGCAAACCCCGCTCCTGCTGGCGGCGCTCGATGGCGTCGATATCCAGGAAACCGATCTTGCCGGTTTCGGCCAACAGTTTGCCGATGGGCTTGCTGGCCAGCGCTTGCGGGAAGCCGGCCCGGCGCTCCAAGCGCTCGACGCGGACGGGTTCCGCGTGCGATTCCTTGTGTAATTCCTTCATGGATATGGGCCTCCTCGTGGGGGCAAAGCCGGTTTTTGGAGGAAGCCCAACGCGGGACGCCGCGTCCGCCCTGGGGCGATGCTGACCAGGACCGGCACGCCCAAACCCCGCCCGATATCGTCTTCCGCCCGCACCCGGCGGTCGAAGACCTCACGCAACAGGGCGCAGGCCACGCCGAACAGGACGCCCATGACCACGCCGATGGCGAGGTTCAGCGCCAGGCGCGGCTTGGATGGCCACAACGGCGGCACGGCGGAATTCAGCACGGCGATCTCGGTCTGGCTGCGCTGGCTTTCCAGGCGGATTTGCTCGGTGCGCTGGCGGGCGCTGTCGTAGGCACGTTCGGCGTTCTCGACTTCGTGGGTCAGCACCATGGCGCGGTCGCGTCCTTCCTTCAGTTCGAGGACGCGGTTTTTCTGGCGGTCCAGGGCGTGTTCGATCTGGGTTTCGCGCTGCTGGGCCTGGGCCGCCGCGTGGGCTAGGGAACCTTTCACATTCTGGATTTCGGCGGCGATCTTGCGCTTGAGGCTGTCGCGCTCGGCGCGGGCGCTTTGGTGGACCGGATGCTTGGGGCCGAGTTGATCGGCGGTCTCGGCCAGTTTGGCCTCGGATTGGGCCAGGGCGTGCTTGAGGTTCTGGATCAAGGCGTTGCCCTGGATATCGGGCAATTCTTCCAAGCGGCCCTTGGCCTCGGCCTCGGCGACTTGGCGCTGGCGGGTCTGGATATCGTAGGTCTGGGTCTGGGCGATCACCCATTGGCTGGAGAGTTCGGCCAGCCGGGCGTTTTCCACGTCGAGCTTTTCGTCGGAAGCCACGATGCCGGTGCGGCGCTGGTATTCCGACAGCCGTTGCCGGGCCGCTTCCACCTGGCCGCGCAGATTCTTGATCTGGTCCTCGAACCACGAGGCCTGGGTGCGGGCCGGATCGACCCGCAAATCCAGGTTGGTCTGGATATAGGCGCGGGCGAAGGCATTGGCGACCCCGGCGGCGAAGTCCGGGTCGGTGCTGGAAAACTCGATGGCGATGACGCTGCTATCGCGGCCCGGCCTCGCGTCCAGGTACTTCACCAAGCGGTCCGCCACCCAATCGCGCACGCTGCCCCGGCCCTCGGTTTCCTGGTCGAATTTCTCGACCAGTTCGGGAACCTCGGTCAGTTTGAGGCTATCGACCACCCGCAGCGCCACGGCGTGGCTGGTGATGATATCGACCTGGGTCGCCAGATAGCCGGTCAGCAACTGCCCCGGCAGGATCATCCCGGTGATGGGGTCCACGCCCTTGAAATCGACCAACACCGAGGCCCGGGCGGTATAGGTCTTGGGCAGCGCCCAACTGAGGCCGGCGACCAACCCCACCACGCCCAGAAACACCGCCAGCACCGCCCGCCACCGCGCCGCCAGGATCAAAAACATTTGGGTATAGGTCATGGACGGCTCCTAGAACCAGCTTTCGCGCACATAGATCACATCGTCGGGGCGCACCAAATCCCCGAGTTCGGCCGTCTCCGTCAATAATTCGCCCTGGCCACCGCGGCGCTTCACCTCGACGCCGTCGTCGGTGCCCCGCGCCGTCAGCCCGCCGCCGATGGAAATGGCCTGGGCGATATTGATATCGCGCTCCAAACGGAACACGCCCGGATGCTGCACTTCGCCATAGATATAAAAGGTCTGGGCCTTGGGCACGTACACCAGATCGCCGCCCGTCATCCCAATATCCTTGGAGACATCGCCCGCGAACAAGGCACGCAGATCGATTTCCCGATGCTGATTGCCGCCCCCGGCGGTCCGCACCAAGACCGCCACCTCGCCGCCCTCGCTGGACACCCCGCCCGCCGCCGCCAAGACCTGCGACAAGGTACTGGCCCGCTCCAAGGCATACTGGCCGGGCTTGCTCACCGAACCCATCACCGAAACCTGCTGGCTGGCGAATTCGGTCACCACCAGATTCACATGGGGTTGCTTGATAAAACCCTGTTCGGTGAGTTTCTGGGCCAGGAGGGTTTCCGCCTGCCTGGGGCTTTTACCGCCAACCAATACCTCTCCCACCAAAGGGAAGGTAATCCCGCCCGACGCGCTGACGCGGGTTTCGACCGCGAGGTCTGGATAATCGAATACCGTGATTTTCACGAAATCACCCGGCCCCAATAAATAATCCTCGGCCCCGGCCACTCCATAACCCCCAAGCAATAGCCAGAAAACCACCCACCACCGCAAGATCGTTCCCATGCCGAGCGTGGAAACGATAGATATCTCTTTGTTCATAAGCCATCGATCCCCTTTTGTAGATGCCGCCCATCGGACGAGGTCAATTCATTTTGCCCAGCGTTGGACCGTTGCATTGTCTCGGGCTCATACCCGGCGAACTCGCCTTGATAATGAATTTCCGCCACCTGCCATAGACGGTTCAAATGTATACGGCTGACTTCCACATTGCGGACGCTGGACAAATAAGCCTCGATGGCGGGCTTGGCTTTCTCTTCGTCCACCGGCGCTAATAGAGCCGCTTCCAATTGCAGGAGCAATACGGTTTTACCCCGCTGTATGGAAGCAATATCGCCTGGTTTCATACCGACCAATCGTGGCAATAGTTCCAAGGGTGCCTGTTCCGCGCTCCATTGCAGCCATTCGGTTTGGTAGTCGATCATTTGCGCTTGCAAAATATTGGCGGTTGCCTGCGGGGTTTGTATCAGATCCAATAGTTTTTGGAGTCCTGGGTCGAATCGGTCGGCGGGTATGGAGAACGCCTGCAAGCGGTATAGCTTGCGTTGGGAAAAAAGTTCGGAATGCTCGCGATAGAAAGCCGCGGTGTCTTCGGGCGTGGGCGGAACTTTGGGCAAAACCTTGCGCTCCAGATAAGCCAAGGCCAATATCCGGCGCTTGGCGTCCTCGATAGCAAGCATAATTTTAGGATCGCGCTCTAAATCCTCCCGCATCGCTTGTTGGACTAATAACTCCTGTTCGATCAAGGTCTCCAAGGCATCGCGGCTAGCCTCCCGTGGAGTTTCCCCGGTTTTGACCCTAGTATGTGCCAGGAAGCTATTCAACTGATGGACGGTGATTTCCGCATGGTTCACCCGTGCCACAACCTGGGAAGAATGCTTGGCCTCAGAGCCACCGCAACCCGCGAGCGCAAGACTGATAAATACCAGGATGATCCTGATCAATACCTTAGTCATTCCTTTGGTCTCGCTCCGTCGAATCCTTACCATCCAAGTGACATAAATCCCAGTCTGAATCCAAAGCCTGCTTTGACCCAAACATCAAAAGCCTTCCATGGCAAACTTTGGACCCCTGGAAATTCCGCTTTAATAAGCATGTTTATCCCCGAACAAGACCTTCACAGTCTTTAGGATAATCCAGCAATCCAGGCCCAAAGACCAATTCCTGAGATATTCCAAATCGCATTCGATGCGCCCGCGCATATGTTCCAAGTCGTCACCGCCGCGGAATCCATTGACCTGCGCCCAGCCAGTAATTCCCGGCTTGACTTTATGGCGGATCATATAACCCAGGATTTGCTTGCGGTATTGCTCGTTCACCGCGATGGCGTGTGGCCTCGGTCCCACCAAACTCATACGGCCCTGTAAGACATTGATGAACTGCGGCAACTCGTCCAGTGAGGTTTTACGGATGAACTTCCCGAACACCGTTACCCGGTTATCATTCTGCGTGACCTGGGTATAATTCGCGGCGCCATCCTCGGTCACGGTCATCGAACGGAATTTGTAAACAATGACCTCTTCCCCGTCCAAGCCATAGCGCCGCTGGCGGAATAAAACCGGCCCTGGTGAATCCAATTTCACCCCCAGCGCGACCAAGAGCAAAACCGGCGAAATCACCAGCAAAATCGCCAAGGAGCCAACGATATCGAAACCCCGTTTAATGAGTCCACGTAGGCCATAAAAAGGAGTATCGCAAATCGCCACGACAGGCATTCCATTGACCTGTGAAAACCGCGCCTGGATCAAATCGAAGATAAAAATATCTGGCACGAAGAACACCGAAGCCGTGGTATCGCGCAAAGATTCTAGTAACTGCTGTACCCGTGGCTGTAAAGACATGGGCAGGGCGATATAGATCAAATCGATCCCATGTTTGCGGACATAATCAGCGGTTTCCGCCACCCGGCCCAATAACCGGTCTTCCATATTTTCGGGCAAGCGCCAAGCTTGGCGGTCGTCGAAAAAACCCACGACCCGGATACCTAGATAAGCATCCTCGGTGACTTTCTTATGCAGCGCCAAGCCCAATGGGTTGGCGGCGATAATCACGGCTTTGCGGGCTTTGGTGCGGTTCGCCACCGAGCGCAGGGCGTTACGCGCCAAAAGTTGCGAACCCAGCAATGCGACGGGCACCATCACGAACCAGGTGAAAATGATTCCATGGGAAAACATGCCCGCAGTTTTAGTGGCATAGCCCACCAAAAGTAAAACCCCGAACACCACGCACCAATTCCACAGAATAGAATTGATCGCCTCGAAGTAAGGAAACCGGGCACGGTCGCGGTATAAGTTGATTTCGTCGAACACTTGGGCCGATACCAGAAACCCCAGGACTCCGAGAATCACATAGGGTTGGTCCAGCGCATGTCCATAGCCTAGAGCGACCAAGGCCAAGCCCAAGCTAACCACCACCGGGCATAGTAGCCATTTAATCAAGATCACGCCGGGCAAATCCAGCGAGGTGGCCCCATGGGAAGGGGCTTTGGTCAGTCGGGCCGAGGGCAGGCATTCGAGTTCGGCCTGGGTTTCCGTATATGCGCCATGATTGCCTTTGAGCCAACGCGGCGGGCGGGTATTCCGCAAGAGCGTCCCTGATTTTTTCATCTGATACAACATCCTTGTTTATCCGCCACGCAGTGCAGCCTATTTCCCAAGATACAGGCCACGCATATTGATTACGGATTCCCAAACCGGGTTTGGGAACGAGTATCGATAGATGTCAGCGCAAAGCCGTTTTCAGGGGGGTCTTTGGCGCCCAAAACTTGCTTTCGGGGCCATGCACGGCCAAGACAAACCTCTTGGATTCCAAAACAGTTTCGCGGACACAGATATGCAAAATCCAGCTAACCGGAAATGGTTCCTTGTCCTTGCCCCAAAGCCTTATGCTTGCGGCGGATTTGGAAGGCGATCAAGCTGACGCCCACCACCATCATGGCCCATTCTTCGGGTTCGGAGACCGCCAACACCTGGAATGATCCCGCGAAGCCGGTGTGCGGGTCGATGGCGTTACCGCTGGCGACCAGCGTATAGGTGATACCGCTGGTAAGCCCGGCGAAGGTATAAGCATGGCGGACAGGTTTGAAAGGCTTGAGGGCGGAACTGCCCGTCAGGTTCAAATCCAATCCGGCCACGGTTTGAAAGCTGGTCAAAAACCCGCATCCGAACGCCGAATCGGACAGAAAAAAAACAATATCCTTAGTGAAACCGCCGCCCCCTGCGATATTGTCTTGGAATTCCACGAAATTACCATGATCCAGCGGGGTGCTGATGGTAAACGAATCGTTGATAGAAACACTGGATTGCAATACGTTGCGGTTGATATCCTTGACCGTGACCGAATTAATGGCCGCTCCCGCTGTGCAGGATAAAAGGCCGGACCACAGTGCAGCACTCAAAGCGATAAAATATAATTCCTTCATCGCCGTATACCTTCCATGCTGGAATGAAAAAACACCATCCTTGTCACCATCACTTGGACGATTCCGTATTGGCCTGGAACCTTATGGATCGACTTACGATCCTTAGGTTCTCCATTTTCACGTCTGCCTACAGATCGTCACACAAGCAATATCAGCCAGTTTAGGATACGTAAATCTTGCCCAGCTGGGTGTACGTAGCTTTCCTTAGTTACGCGGCGTAGATAGGGAATCGGGCTGTTTATAAGAACCCCCTCTGGTAAATACTGCATTCCCACCGGGTAGCCGTGGTGTGCCCTATCCCTATTGTCGCCAGGTGGCATACACCCCCGTCACCACGATGAACAGCGCCAATCAGCAGTATTTCCACGATATGCAGGCGGAAGGCCGTGGCCATGGTCGGGCCGCTGTGGTGGACTTTGTAGAACCGCCACAGCGAGTCGAAGGTATGGCTAGCACAGTGCCAGCCATACAAGGCCAGGTTCCAGTAGCACGAACGACAGCGCCGCTTTGATCTTACGCGCACAAAAAAGCCCGGCATCAAGCCGGGCTTTTTTGTTTTAGGCTGGCGTCCCCAGGGGGATTCGAACCCCCGTCGCCGCCGTGAGAGGGCGGTGTCCTGGGCCTCTAGACGATGGGGACAGTAACGAGGGCGCAAAGCATAGCGCCATGCGTCCCCGAGGGCAAGGCTGATTTAGCCGATCTTGGCGCAGATGGCCTCGGCCATCTGGGCGGTGCCGCAGGTGGATTCGGGATTGAGGTCGGGGGTGACGTATTTCCCTTCGCGGATCACCTCGCGCACGGCCTGCTCAATCCGGCGGGCCGCGGCCAGCTCGCCGATATGCTCCATCATCATGGCCCCGGCCAGGATCATGGCGGTCGGGTTGGCAATGCCCTTGTCGGCGATGTCGGGAGCGCTGCCATGCACCGCTTCGAACAGCGCCGCGTCGGTGCCGATATTGGCCCCGGCGGTCAGCCCCAAGCCGCCGATCAGGCCCGCCGCCAAGTCCGACAGGATATCGCCGAACAGGTTGGTGGTGACGATCACGTCGAAGCTCTGCGGTTTCATCACCATGTGCATACAGGTGGCATCGACGATCTTGTCGTCGAACTCGATGTCCGGGTATTCCTTGGCGATTTCCCGGCCGATCTCCAGGAACAGGCCGGACGTGCATTTGAGGATGTTGGCCTTGTGGACCAGGGTGACTTTTTTGCGCTGGGCCTTGCGGGCGTACTCGAAGGCATAGCGGATGATGCGCTCGGAACCGACCTTGGTGATGACCGCGATGCTCTCGGCGGCGATCTTCTCCGCGTCCACCTTGATGAAATGCTCGATCCCGGCGTACAGCCCTTCGGTATTCTCGCGGATCGTCACCAGATTGACGTTGTCGTACATCGTGTCGGTGCCCTCGAAGGAGATCACCGGGCGGACGTTGGCGTACAGGTTGAAGGCTTGGCGTAGGGTGACGTTGACGCTGCGGTAGCCCCCACCCACCGGGGTCGTGAGCGGTCCCTTGAAGCACAGGCGGTTGTTGCGGATCGATTCCAGGGTGGCGTCGGGCAGCGGGTTGGCGTGCTTCTCGACCGCCGCCATGCCGGCCAGTTGCCGATCCCAGGCGATTTCGACGCCGGCGGCTGCGATGACCTTGATCGCCGCATCGACGATGGAAGGGCCGATGCCGTCGCCGGGGATGAGGGTGATGGAATGCATGAAGGGACTCCTACGGTTACGGGATGGTTGGGCGTTTGTTTAGCCGGGATTATCCACCAGGACCCCGGCGGACTTAAAGCAGGGTGGCGGGGAACGGACCGCCGCCGGGAACGGCGGGATGGCATGCCCCATCGGCGACGGTTCCGCACCGGGGTGGTGCGCTTTCCGCCCCATGCCAATATCTGATAGATTGACTCGGAAATCACCCGCCCACGGAGCCAAGCATGGACATCAACGACCGCATCAAAGCCCAACTCGCCGAAAACCCCGTCATCCTGTACATGAAGGGCACGCCCAACTTCCCGCAATGCGGTTTCTCGGGCCGGGCCGTGCAAATCCTGGAGCAGTGCGGCACCGACTACGCCTTTGTCAACATCTTCGAAGACCCGGAAATCCGGGAAGGGCTGAAAGCCTACTCGAATTGGCCGACCTTCCCCCAGCTTTATATCAAGGGCGAATTGATCGGCGGCAGCGACATCATGCTGGATATGTTCCAGAAGGGAGAGTTGCAGCAGCATCTGGCCACGACCGGCAGCGCCAACCCGGAAGCCTCAAGCTGAGGGTTCGGGTTCGGCCCCAGGCCCATGGAACCGGCCTTCGGTTTCCACCAAGTCCGCCCAGCGGTTGACGATGCCGCAGAACAGCCGGGCGGTCTGCTCGGCGTCGTAGATGGCGGAATGGGCTTGCTCGCCGTCCCATGCCAGGCCCGCCGCCTGCGCCGCCTTGGCCAGCACGGTCTGGCCGTAGACCAAGCCGCTCAGGGTCGCCGTGTCGAAGGTGCTGAAGGGATGGAAGGGATTGCGTTTGATCCCGGCGCGTTCCACGGCGGCGTTCAAGAACCCGAGATCGAACGCCGGATTGTGCCCGACCAGGACGGCGCGGGTACAGGCGTTCCGCTTCACCGCCGCCCGGATCGGGTGGAACAGCTTGTCCAAAGCCTCCTTCTCGTCCAGCGCGAAGCGGAACGGATGGAAGGGATCGATCTTGTTGAAGCTCAGCGCCGAGGGTTCCAGCTTGGCACCGGGGAACGGCTTGACATGGCTGGCGTGGGTCTCCGCAAGATGCAGGCGGCCCTGGCCGTCCATCTCCATGATGACCGCCGCGATTTCCAAGACGGCGTTTTTGGTGGGATTGAACCCGGAAGTCTCGATATCGACGACCACCGGCAGGAAGCCGCGGAAACGGCGGGCGAAAACGGGATGCGCTGGATTGTGCATTAGAAAAGTGCGATTTTTCCTCGACTCGGCTGGGCAAGCTCATTATATTTGTGTATCTACCTGGGTTTAAAGCTTAACGCCGCGCCGAAGCTTCCGCCCAACGGCCAAGCCGGTAGACTTCCGCCAGATTTCCGAGCAAGGGCTTACCACACAATGAAAATAAGTCGCCATCCAAGCCGCGCCCGGCGTAGCCTCGGGTTCGCGCTAGCCGCCAGCCTCGCCGGTTGCGCCAATACCGGAACCCCCCCCCAGAGCGATCCCCGCGACCCTTGGGAGGGCTGGAACCGGGAAGTCCAAAGTTTCAACGACAAGCTCGACGACTACATGATGAAGCCGGTGGCCCGTGGCTACCAATACATCACCCCTTCGATAGTCGATCAAGGCGTCACCAACTTCTTCAGCAATGTGGACGACGTGGCGGTCATCGGCAACGACCTGTTGCAATTCAAGCTATTGCAAACCGGCCAGGATGTCGGGCGCCTGGTGGTCAATACCACCTTGGGGCTGGGGGGCTTCGTCGATGTCGCCAAACACCTCTCGATGCCCAAGCACAACGAGGATTTGGACCAGACCCTGGGCACCTGGGGCGTCCCCTCGGGACCGTACCTGGTGCTGCCCTTCATCGGTCCCAGCACCCCGCGCGGCGTGGTCGGCGTGGCCGGGGACACCATGTCGAACCCGATCAACTGGATCAATCCGGTCGCCATTCCTTGGGGTTCGGGCATCGTCAAGACCGTGGACATGCGGGCGGATTTGCTGAGCGCCACCAAGATCATGGACGAGGCCTCGGTGGATCGCTACGAATTCATGCGCAACGCCTATTTCCAGCAACGCAAATACCTGATCTACGATGGCAACCCGCCGGTGGACGAGGATTTGGAAAAGGAAATGGATTTGGAACTGGAAGGACTGGATTCGGGCGGTTCCACCCCACCGCCCCCGGTGGCCGCCCCCCTGCCGACGGAACAGCAACCCGCCGAAACCGCCGGCAAATGACCCCGCCGGGGCGGGTTCGCAGCCCGCCCCTACGCCGCCGCCACGATCAAAGGCACCCGCATCTCCGCCGCGCTGACACCGCCGTGCATCCCGATATGCTCGTGGCGGTGTTCGCCCGGCAGCCAATCCTTGATGACATAGTCCTCCTTCATCACCAGGGTGTAATCACCGATCCGGTCCAAGAGGGCGGGATGCGGCGTCCCCAACCCGAAAAAGCCCCGCCCGATCAATTCGGCGCTAGGCAGCCAGTCCGCGCAATGGCCCAGTTCGGCGCGGACATAAGCCTCGAAATCGCCGCAGCGCTCCGGCTTCACATAGCAATACGCCACCCGCTGTTCCCCGCACAAAGGCAGCGCCAGGCAAGCGGCCAGGGCGGGATGGTCGTCGAGGCGGATGCGCCGGTCCTCGGGCACATCGATGAAACCATGGTCCGCCGTGACCAGGACTAGGGTGCCAGTGCCCTTGATATAGTCCAGGAACCTGAGGAAACCTTCCTCGAACGCGGCGAAATGCCAATCGGCCTCGGCGCTGAGCGTGCCCGCCTCGTGGGAAATCCGGTCCAGCTCCGGCCAATAGGCGTAGACGAACTTGCGGTCCGGGGTCTTGCGGAGGGTATGGGCCAGGGTCAGGAAGAAATCCTCCTGCCCGTCGTAGGGCCGCAGTTCGGCCTTGCCCCGGTGCGCCAAATTGAAATCGGAATGGATGATCCGGCGCGGCACGGCCACATAGCCCGGCACCGGCACCCGGTCGAACACGGGCAAGTGGTCGAACAGCTTGTTGGCGTCCACCCCCGCCTGGGACAGCGCCACACCGCCATAGCGCGGCGTACCGGGCAGCACCGCGATGACCGCGCCCAGTTCCCGGAAATACATATGCCAGCCGGTCAGCCCATGTTGTTGCGGGGCGACCCCGGTCAGGAAGGTGGTGATGGCGGCGGCGGTGGTGGAAGGGAACACCGAGGTCAGGGAGCCGCGCACCAGGCCGCCGAGCCGGTTACGCCGGGCACGGCGGGCCAGGAAATCGCAGCCCAGGCCATCGACCACCAGCAGCACCACCTGCCGGTAGTCGGCGACTTCCTGGGGACTTAGGATCGACAAGGGCGCATAGCCCGTAGCTTCCCCGCCCAAGCCCTGGATCAAGCTCGCCATCAGGTTGACGATGCTTCCGCCCGCGTAGTCCGGCAATACCATGGTGTTTCCCCGTTGTTGTTGTCTTACGCCTTCCGGGCGCGTGGTCGAATCGGTGCCGGGATCGATAGGGCGCGCGCCCGGCTCGGACGGGAAGCCCAACGCGATCCCGGAGCGGCGTTCCTCAAACCGCCTCCCGCAGCCGGTCGATGGCGGACACGTCGGCGGCATCCAGACGGAGGGCCGGGGCGCGCAGGCTGTCGGCGATACTGGCGGGCTTGCTCGCGCCGGGGATCGGCAGGATGTGTTCGCCCTTGGCCAGGAACCAGGCCAGGGCGATTTGATAGCGGGTCGCCCCGTATTTTTCGGCGAGCTGGCCGAACAAGGCGTTTTGCCCCAGGCGCTGATGGCCGCGATGGCCGCCCACCGGGCTGTGCGGCAGATAGGCGATCTGGCGTTCCCGGCAAAAATCCACCAAGCCCGAGGTGAAATCATGCTGCTCGAAGGGATTGCAGCGGTTCTGCACCGAGACGATGGGCGTATGGGCCAACGCCTGTTCCAGCAGGTCGCGGTCGACATTGGACAGGCCGATATGCTCGATCTTGCCTTCCTCTTTGAGCCGGACCAGGGCTTCCAGGGAGGGCAGCAAGCCGAGCCGGGTATCGACCGCGTGCAGTTGGTAGAGCGCGATACGCTCCACGCCCAGGGCTTGCAGGCTTTGCTCGCAGGAGCGGCGCAGGAAGGCGGGATCGCCATCCACCACCCAATCGCCTTGGGGCCGCCTGAGTCCGCCCTTGGTGGCGACCAAGGCGAGGCCGCGCTGCCCGAAATGGTCCAGCGCCTGGGCGATCAAGCGCTCGTTATGGCCGATATCGGCATCGTCCAGGCAGTACACATTGGCGGTGTCGATCAAGCCGCCGCCCGCGTCCAGGAAGGTGCGGATCACCTCGAACGCCTGGCCGGGGTCCGGCCTGCCCTGGATCGACAAGGGCATCGCGCCCAGGCCGATGGGGGGTACGCGCCAGCCGGTTCCGTTGATTTCCCTGTACATGGCTTTTCCCTCCGAATGCGAGAATCGATAAACGGTGAATTTCTTGAAGCGTCGGATCATAGCATTGTTTGAGCCAGATCAAGAATCCCGGCCTCGGGAATCGCAAACCTTGCCAGAACAGCCTCGCGCCCCAAACCGGCTCCACCCCGATCCCCAAGCCCCGCCCGCCTAAAAAGCACCCCGCCGGACCGCCCTGGATGTTAAATTACCCAGCAAACCACTCCTTATCCAGCCGACCGGAACCCGCGCCATGGACCCCCATCCCCCCGCCGAATCCCCGCTACCCAACAGCGCCGCCGACCTGCTCCGCGTGGCCCTGTTCGCCGCCGAGCGCCATAAGAACCAGCGCCGCAAGGACGCCGAAGCCTCGCCCTATATCAACCACCCGCTCACCGTCGCCAACATCCTCGCCAACGAAGGCGGGGTCGGGGATGCGGTGGTGCTGTTCGCGGCCCTGCTGCACGACACCATCGAGGATACCGCGACCACTTGGGAAGAACTGGAAGCCGAGTTCGGGAGGGAAGTGACCAGCGTGGTGCTGGAAGTGTCGGACGACACCACGCTGCCGGCGGCGGAACGCAAGCGGCTACAGGTCCAGCACGCGCCCAAGGCGTCGGAGCGGGCCAAGCTGGTCAAGATCGCCGACAAGATCGCCAACCTGCGCGACCTCAGCCACCGTCCCCCGGCGGGTTGGCGGCTGTCGCGCAAGCAGGATTATTTCGATTGGGCCAAGGCGGTGGTGGATGGCTTGCGCGGGATCAACCCGGCTTTGGAAGCGGCCTTCGACGCGGAGTACGCCAAGCGGCCGCGGGATGCCTAGGAATCGCTGGCGGGCGGGTTCCCAAGCTCTGTTTGGGAACCCGCCCGCCTTGGGCACGGAATACGCGCCCACCTTACAAACAACGTGAAAATGCCCTAAAACGCCGCCAAGCCATTGATGGTCGCGGGCAACCCGGATGCCCCGCCGCTCATCGGCGCCAGCGCCCCGTCGGTTTCGATATGGAACAGGCCAATCGACCCCGCGCCGCTGTTCAGCGAATACAGGTATTGGTTGTCGTCGCTCAGGACCAGATCGACGGGCTTGGAACCCGCCGCGAAGCTGGCCGCGACCCCGCTGGGATCGAGCAAGTCCGGCTTGCCATTCTCGCTCAGCCGGAACCCGCTCACGGTATCGTTCGGGGTGTTGGCGGTGTAGGCGAAACGGCCATCCAGCGTGACCGCCACCCAGCAGGCGGCGGTTTGCCGGGTCGCCACCGGGTTGCCGACGGGCGACAATTTGCCGCCGGGTTGGGCGGTGAACACCGCCAGGCTGCTGGCCCCGGCGCTGCCGCCGTTGGCCTGGGTCACGAACAACTGGTTGCGCCGTCCGAAGGCGAAGCCGAACGGCGTCGGCGCCGGGGAATCCGTGATCATCGCCGGTCCCAGCCCGCCCAGGCCGTCCACATCGAAGCTAACGATGTGGTTGGTGGCCTTCTCGGTCACCACCAAGGTCCGGCCATCGGTGCTGAAATGGACCTGGGCGGCCCCGACACCCGTGCCGCTGAGGGTGTGGGCCGGACCGGGCAAGGGGGACAGCTTGCCGTTATCGCCGATGCGGAAACCGCTGACACTGTCGCTATCGGCGTTCAGCACGTACAGGAGATCGCCGAACACGGTGAGACTGATGGGCTTGTTCCCGCCCGAGGCGATGCGCTGGATCGACCGCAAACCGCCTTGGGAACCACCAATCGCGAAGGCGGTGATGTCGTGGCTACCCGCGTTGACCACATACAGCCAGCGGGCGTTCTGGGCGATGGCGAGGCCACCCTGGTTGCCCAACCCGGCGCTGGTGCCCAGCCCGCCGGTAGGATAAACCTGGATGGGCGACAAATCGCCATTTTTGGCGCGGTGATACGCCATCACCGCATTGCCCGCGGCGTCGTTGGTCGCGGTGTAGACGCCACCGGCCTGGACGGTGGAGGCGACCGCCAAACCCAGCCAGACGGAACGCAGCGCAAGTTTCATAGCACGCATATCGAGAACTCCATGGAAAGTGAGGATTGATCCGAACCCTTGCGTTCGGGTGGCGGAATTATGCGATTCCAAACATCACGGAATCCTCACGCGGGCTTCAAATCGCCGTGACAATACGGGCTCAAGCCCTGGGCAGGTCGAAACGGAACACCGAACCCCGCCCCGGCACGCTTTCGGCCCGGATCGTCCCGCCGTGCAAGGCCACGATCCTGCCCACCAAAATCAGGCCCAAGCCCCCGGCGATCCCGCCCCCGCGGCGGCTCAAGGGCGAATCCCAAGCGAACAAGCGCGGCAGGTGTTCCGGCGCGATGCCGACGCCGGTATCGGACACCGCGACCTCGATCCGGCCCTCCCCCGGCTCGGCCTCCACCCACACCCGCCCGCCGGGTGGCGTATGGCGCAGGGCGTTATCGAGCAGATTGGTCAACACCCGCTCGACCAAGGCCAGATCGGCCCGCACCCAGGGCAATTCCGGTCCGGCCCCGGCCCGCAATTCCACACCGCGCTGGCGGGCGCTCAACTCGAATTTCTGCGCCACGTCCTGGAGCAATTCCGCCAGCGGGAACGCCTCCGGCTGGAAACTGGACTCGTCGCATTCCAGCCGGGCCAACTCGAACAACTCCTGCGCCAACTTGCCCAGTTGCTCGCTGTGGCGCACGGCGACCGCCAGATAGCGCTCGCGTTCTTCCGGTGTCAAGGGGGCGGCTTGGGCGCTCATGGCTTCGAGATAGCCGCGCAGCGCGGTCAGGGGCGAGCGCAGATCGTGCGAGACATGGGCGACCAACTCCCGGCGCACGCGGTCCTTGTGCTTGAGTTCGCCCATTTCCAGCGCCATGCGCCCGGCGCGGCGGAAAGTTTCCGCCAGCCGTCCGAGTTCGTCGCCGCGCCCCTCCGGCAAGGCCGCGTCCAGCTTGCCTTCCATCAGTCCTTCGCCGGCGCTGGCGAGATCGCGCACCGGACGGGCGAGTTGCCGGGCCAAGGCATAGCCGCCCAGCAACGCCGCCCCCAGCCCGAACAGCGACAAACCCAGGACCAGATAGAACAGCATCGTATAGGGTTCCATGGCGCTGCCCAGGTCGAGTTGCAGCACGGCGAGGACGGGCCGGTCGGCCCCGGTCAAGGGCCGCACCGCCACAAGATAGGATTGACCCGCTAATTCGGCCCGCCGCGGCCAGGAACCTTCGCCGCCGCCCGGCCCGCCCAGCCACAGGGCCAATTCGCCCCGCGCCCTGGCAGGCAAGGAACTCGCCAGTACATAGCCATGCGGAGCGGCGGGCTCGATCAGGCTGAGCGCCAGACCGGGCGGGGCCAGATCGAGGAACCGCCCGAGATAGGCTTGATCGATATGCAAGCCTATCGCCACCCAGCCGATAGTGACCGGCGCCCGCACCGGCACCACCGCCCAGGCATGGAAAACACCGTCCAGAAAACCGAACAGGGTCGCCCTGCCCTGCTCTTCCGCCCGGACCAGCGCCGCCGGATAGGCGAAGGCCGCGCCCCGGCCCTGGGCGGCGGTATCGGCGACGACCTGGCCGTCCAGGCCGACGAACAAGGCGCGATGGCCGCGGATGCGGTCGTTCAGGTTATCCAGGGCGGAGCGGACGGTTTCGGGGTCGGCGGCACTGGCGGCGGCGCGGAAACCGAAATCGGCGACCAGGATACGCGCCTCGCTGGCGATGCCCTCGCCCCGCTCCGTCAGGAAGGCGTGGAGGATGCGCTCGTCGTAGGCCAATTCCTGGCCCAGCCGCTCCATGACATTGGCCCTGGATAAACCGTAAACCGCGAACAGGATGAACGCCTGCGCCGCCACCAGCAGCGCGGAAAAAAACAGCGCCAGCCGGGCCTGGAAACTAAGGTTCACCGGGGTAGGCTTCCTGTTGCGGATGGACGGGCGGCTTGCCGTTGCGGTGCAGGCGTTTGAGCGGAATCACCGGGTTCCAGCCCATCGGCGTATCTTCCGTCGCCATCATGGCGGGGCCGGGCAGTTCGCCGTCGCGCTCGGCGTCGGGCTGCCAAACGGCCAGCCGGTATTCCCCGGCGGGTACCGACAGCGACCAGCGCCCCTCGGCGTCGCTGACCGCGAAATAAGGCGTGTCGGCGACATAGACATAGCCCAGCATCCAATCATGGATATTGCAGCCCAACACCGCCACGCCGGCCTGGCCGAAACGGACCGGCTGCTCGGGCCGACCCTTATACAGTTTGATCTCGAAGGCGTTGCCGGGGGAAAAGGAATAGACATGGTGCTGGATGCGGTCGCTATTGGGGAAATCGACCGTATCGCCCCGCTGGATCGCCAACACATGGGGGATGAACTCACGGTCGCGCTGGTCGATGACCATTGTGGCCGGTGGACGGGGCGGCGCGGGCCGGGCCGGGCGGGCCAGGATCACCGCCTCCGCCAAGGGTTGTCCCGCCTCGTCGCGCACTTCCCCGGAGAGGACCGCCGCCCGCGCCGACAGCCATCCGGCCCATAGGACCAGCGCCGCCAACCGTCTCAAAAGAACACCCGATAGGACAACAGCCACAGATTTTCCCGCTGCCGCGCCGCCTCGCCCCACAGTTCGCGGGCCGGGCGGTTGCTGTCGATCCACACGAATTCCAGGTTCAACTGGTGCTGCACATGGAAATCGAAGCTGTAGTTGTAGTTCACCGTCCAAGCCCGCCCCGATTCCCGGTTATCGTCCTGTGGGAACAAATCGTCGCCGCCCGCGGAAAAACGATCATGCCGCAGGCTCAGGCGGTGCCCGCCGCTGGCCTTGCTGAGCAGGACCGAATAAGCATGGAAGTCGGCATCGACCGGAAACACCCCGCCCATCGGCGCACCCATCTGGGTCCGCCCGAACAAACCCTGTCCGATCAGTTCCAGCGCCCAGGGCAGTTCCGATTTAAATCCCAGGCTGGCGAAACGGGTATGCCAGCCATATTGCCCATTCTCGACCACCGAGGTGCGGGCGCGGTTGTCGTAATACAACGCCCGGAATTTGGCGAGGCCGGGCCGTTCCAGGCTCAGGCCGAGGTAATAGCCGGGACGGCCATCGACCTCGACGAAAGGTTGGGTGGAACCGGCCTGCTTGGGGAAAATGCTTTGGATCACCCCGGACCGGGTGGGCAGGGGCAGGCGGTCGCCGAAAGTGGCTTCGTAATCGTGCAGGCTGAAACCGCGCCAAGCCAGCAAGGCACCCGCCGTGTCGTTGTTGCCGAAACCGGCCCCGAACAGGCCGAGTTGGTCGCCATTCCCAAGCCGGAGGGCCCATTGCGCCTCGCCGCCGAACACGCGCAGTTCCTCGCCGACCCAGGTATTGATGGCCGAGGAAGTCAGGGTATAGGGACTGGTCCAGCCGGTACCGGTGTTTTCCAGCGAGACCGGCGGGAAGAACGCGCCCAGCCGGGCGCTGTAGCGCAGGGATTCCATGCTGGCCGGTCGCCAGTGCAAAAACGCTTCGGTGGCGTCGAGGGGATGGGTTTGGCGATCCGCCGCCTTGAGCGTGGCCGTGGCGGTCCAATCCCAGCCCAACCGCATCCGCGCCGTCAAGGCGGCTTCGTTGGCACGGACCAGATCGGTGGAACCCCCATCGCCATAGCGGAATTTGCCCAACGCCCGGTCCAGCCAGGTGGGGTCGGATTCGACATGCAAATAGCGCAGATCGGCGAAACCATGCCATTCCATCGCGGGAAACCCGGCTTCGTCGGCCCCGGCACAGGCTGGCGCGAGCGATAGCAAGGCGCTGCCCACGCCCAGGCCGATGCGCCGCCGGGCCGGGCCGGGCCGATTCATCCGGGATTCCGGCCCGTCATGCCGCCGACCCGCCGTCCGGCGCGAACTTATAGCCCACGCCCCACACGGTGAGGATATGCGCCGGATGGGCCGGATCGGCTTCGACCTTGCCGCGCAGGCGGTTGATATGGGAATTGACCGTGTGTTCGTAGCCGTCGTGGCCATAGCCCCAGACCTGGTCGAGCAATTCCAAGCGGCTGAACACCCGGCCCGGATGGCGCATGAAGAAATGCAGCAGATCGAATTCGCGGGCGGTGAGGCTCAACACCGCGCCGTCCAGCTTGGCTTCGCGGGCCACGGGATCGAGGACGAAACGTCCGCCCCGCAACGCCGCGCCCTGGGGCGCTTGGGCCAGCGCCTCGACCCTACGGAACAGCGCCCGCACCCGCGCCACCAATTCCAACACCGAGAACGGCTTGGCCAGGTAGTCGTCCGCGCCCAGTTCCAGCCCGAGGATGCGCTGGCTCTCGGCGCTCTTGCCACTGACGATGATGATGGGGAGATAGCCCGGTTGGGCACGGACCCGGCGGCAGATTTCGAGGCCATCCACGCCGGGCAGGTTGATATCCAGGATCAAAAGATCGGTGAGGGCGGATTCCAGCGCCGCCATTCCGGCTACGCCGTCCTGGACCCGGCGCACGACATAGCCCTCTTCGCGGAGGCCGCGTTCCAGCAAGGCGGCGACCTCGGGATCGTCCTCCACCACCAGGATGTGCTTGTCGGTGTTCGCCACTGGATATCTCCCCGGCCTTGCGTTGACGGATGGTCGTGCGCGGAAGCGGCCCCCGTTGGGAGCGCGGCGGGATGATGGCGGGAAAGGACGGAGGATTTCAAGCGGGACGGAGGGCGGCGGCCCGCGGCGCGGGCCGGATGATTCGCACGGAGCGGCCAGGGAATCAGCGCAAGTGCTGCGCCTTGTCCAGCTTTTCCCACGGCAGTTCGGTGAACGAAGCCCCGAAATGCCCATTCACCGGCAAGCGGGCGTAGAAGCCGCCCTTGTGCTTGGAGGGTAAATGGCGCAGGTCGAAATCGCGGATGATGGCCCCGAGCCGGAAATCGATGCACTCGGCCAGACGGCTCTCGATCAAATCCTCGGAAACGGTGCCGGTGCCGAAGGTGCGGACCTCGATGCTCACGGGCCGGGCTTGGCCGATGGTATAGCTCAGTTGCACCTCGCATTCCTCCGCCAAGCCCGCCGCCACCACGTTCTTGGCCGCGTAGCGCGCGGCGTAAGCCCCCACCCGGTCCATGCGGCAGGGGTCTTTGCCCGAGAGCGCCGAGCCCGCGTGGCGGGCGTAGCCGCCGTAGGTGTCGCTGGCGGTCTTGCGCCCGGTCATGCCGGAATGGGCCACCGGGCCGCTCTTGGCGAAGCCGCCGCGCGGATTGACGAACAAATCCGTGGCCTCGTCCGGCTTGAGGGCGACGCCCGCGAACACCGGCATCACCACATGCTTGAGCAAGTCGTTCCTGAGGTTGGCCGGTTCGACCTGGACCTTGCCTTGCTGGCCCACGATCAAGGTGACGCTGTGGATGCGCTGGGGCACGCCCTCCACGAATTCCACGCCGACCTGGGTGGTGCAATCGGGCGAGAGATAGGGAATGGCTTTGGATTCCCGCGCCGTGCGCAGTTGCCGCGCCAGCCGGTTGGCCATGGCGATGGGGAAGGGCATGAATTCCGGGGTCTGGTTGCAGGCGAAACCGAACTGGGTGGTTTGGTTGCGGACCTCGATGCGGTCGAGTTCCTTGTCGCTCAATTGCCGCTCGTCCCAAGCGTAACGCTGTTCCAGGGGTTGGGCGGTGAGGCTGGTGACCACGGTACATTCCGAGGCGTTGAAACCTTCCTTGCGGTAGCCGACCTCGCCCACCACCTGCCGCGCCAATTCCGGGATATCCACCGTGGCCTTGGAGGCGAACCGCGCCGCGACGAACACCAGCCCCTTGGACAGGGCGCATTCGGTGACGACATGGGAATAGGGGTCTTGTTGCAAGAACCTATCGACGATGGCATCGGCGATGGTATCGCAAACGCGGTCGGGATGGCCCTCGGCGACCGATTCCGAAGTGAACAGGAAGCTCTTTCTCATCGCAGCACCTCAATCTCGTTGTTATTTCCCAAAATCCGACGCGGGTTCCGGCGGGTGCTGGAGCCGCTTGATGCCCTCGTTGACCACGAAGGGCAAGGTCGCCCCGGCCCCGATGGCGAGCCAATCGACCGGGCCGATGGGCGCGAGCCGCAACAGGGCGCGTAGCGGCGGAATATACGCCGCCGCGATCTGCAACAGGATCGACCCGCCGACAGCATAGGTCAGATAGCGGTTCTTGGGCCGCTCGCCCGGATGGAACACGCCGGTCTTTTCCGAACGGCAACTGATGGCGTGGAGCAATTGCGCCAGGGTCACGGTCATAAAGGCATTGGTGCCGGCATTGGCGGTGAGGCCACCATAGCGCATCAGGCTGTAGGCATAGACGCTCATCGCGCCCCCGGTCAAGGCCAAGGACTCGCGCACCAGGCGCAGGGCGTCGTCTTTGCGGATGATGGGTTCCGCCGGGTCGCGCGGCGGTTGCTTGAGGACGTCCTGTTCCGGCGGTTCCAGCGCCAGCGCCAAACCGGGCAGGATATCGGTGACGAGATTGATCCACAGTAATTGGATCGGGTTCAGCACCTCACCCGCGCCGATGGCGGTGCCAATCAGCATCATCTCGATTTCGCCCAGGTTGCTGGACAACAGGAACCTGAGGCTTTTGCGGATATTGGCGTAGATGGTGCGGCCCTGCTCCACGGCGGTAATCATGGTGTGGAGGTTATCGTCCTCCAGCACCACGTCGGCCACCGAACGGGCGACCTCGGTGCCGCGTTCGCCCAGGGCCACGCCGACATCGGCGGCCTTGAGGGCCGGGCCGTCGTTGATGCCGTCGCCGGTCATCGCCACCACCCGCCCGGCCTTTTGCAGGGATTGCACGATTCTGAGCTTGTGCGCCGGGCTGACGCGGGCGAACACCGTGGTGTCGTTGACGATGCCGGACAAAAGTTCCGGCTCCAGCTTTTCCAGGCTGGCCGAATCGACGATTTCCAGCGGCTTGTCGCCGCTGAGTCCCAGGCGCTTGCCCACGGAAAAAGCCGTGGTGCTTTGGTCGCCGGTAATCATCACGGTATCGATGCCGGCCGAATGGAATTGCGCCATCAGTTCGGCCATGCCGGGGCGGATGGTGTCTTCCATACTGCCGAGGCCGAGCCAGATCAGGTTTTGGGTCACGGCGGCGGTCGAGGTATCGACGGAATGGCCGTAGGCCACGCCCAACACCCGCAGCGCCTGTCCGGCCAGCCGTTCGTTGCAATGCAGGATGGTGGAGCGCTGCTCATCGTCGAGTTCGATAGAGGTGCCGTCGGGCAAACAGCGATGCGAGCAGAGTTCCAGCACATCGGCGGGGCTGCCCTTCACGGCGATGAGGTGTCCGGCCCCGGCATCGGTGTGGACCGTGACCATATAGGGCCGGTCCTCGGCGCGATGCAGGGTCTTGACCAGCGGATACGCCTCGCGGATGGCCCGGACATCGGCCCCCGCCGCCAGGGCGATTTCGATCAAGGCCGACTCGGTGGGCGAGCCATCGAGGCCCAGGCTATCGCCCCGGTCGATGAATTTGACCTCGCTGCACAACGTCACCATGTCCAGCAAACGCTTGAGGTCGGCGCGTTCCAAGGGCGCGATGGGCTCGTCGTTGGCGAGGAAACCGTCGGTCCCGAACGTCACCGAATGCTCGAACAATTCCACGCCCACCGCCCGCATCCGGTTCTCGGTCAAGGTGCCGGTTTTGTCGAGGCACAAGGTTTGAATCGAGCCCAATCCTTCCACGGCGGGCAATTGCCGCACCAGTACCTTTTTCTCGCGCATCTGGCGGATGCCGAGCGCCAAGGTGGTGGTCGCCACGGCGGGCAAGCCTTCCGGCACCGCCGCCACCGCCAGCGAAATCGAGGACTTGAGCATTTGTAGCACCCCGAAGCCGCGCACCAGCCCCAACCCGAACATCCCCGCGCAAATCGCCCCCGACAGCACCGCGAGTTGGGTGCCCATCTGGTCCAATTGGCGTTGCAGCGGGGTATCCGGGGTCTTGACCTCGCCAACCAGGGATTGGATCACGCCGATTTCGGTATGCCGCCCGGTCGAAACCGCCACCGCCAAACCGCTGCCACCCGTGACCACGGTGCCGCGATGCACCATGTTCTTGCGGTCGGCCAGGGGCGTATCCTCGGCCACCACCAAGCCGTGATGCTTGCCCACCGGCAGGCTTTCGCCGGTCAGGGCCGATTCGTCCACGGTCAGGCGGTTGCTGGACAGCAAACGGGCATCGGCGGGGATGTAGGTGCCGGGTTCCAGCACCAGGATATCGCCGGGCACCACCTCCTCGACCACGATCTCCCGGCGCTGACCGCCACGGACCACCTTGGCGTGGGTCGGGGTCATGGTGCCCAGGCTGCCGATGATTTTTTCCGCCGCGCTTTCGGTGGAATAACCGATGGCGGCGTTGATCAACACCACGCCCAAAATCACCAGGGCATCGGCCACGCCGCCGGTCGCCACCGACACCGCCGCCGACAGTCCCAGCAAAGCCACCGGAGGATTCAGCAATTGGCCCGAGATCATCGACCAAGCCGAGCGCGGTTTCTGTTCGCTGAGGACGTTGGGACCGTAGCGGTCCAGGCGCACCAGGGCGTGGGTGTCTTGCAAACCTTCGCGGTGGGTTTCCAAGGCGTCCAGCACCACCCCGCCTTCCGCCGCGTGCCAAGTCTGGCAGGGCGGGGCTTGGGTCTTGGCCCAATCCACCACCGGGCGCTGGGCCTGGGACGGCTGGGCCGGGCCGCGCCGTAAGCGGGGCAAGCGGAGGCTGAATCCTGGGCGCTGTCCGGCGGCGGGACGCTGGGTACGGGCCGCAGGTTCCGCCGGAGCCGCCCGCTCGGCCTGGGCACTGGCGGCGGGCCGGATCGCGCCGCCACGCCAATGCTCGCGGACGCAGGCTTCCAGTTCCTCCACCAACCCGGCCAGGGCGAGTCCGGGCTGGAAATGCACCACCGCGCTGCCCGTGACCGGATTGGCCTGGATGGCAACGAAAATGGCGTGGGTCGCCACCAGCCCTTCCAGGGCATGGCGCATCGCCTCGGAGCGATAAAGCCCCTTGACCTTGACGCGCATCCGTCCATGCGCCCCGTAGTGGACCAAAGTGACCAGCACCGCATCGACCGGGGCTGTGGCCTGGGCGGGAACACGGCTGGGATTGAGGGAATCGTTCATCGGTGGCTCTATGGAAGCTCGAAAGGGCGGAACCGATCCGCCGGGGTTTTCCAAAGCGGACGGATGACCACGCGAGTTTAATCCCGCAAGGTTAAAAAATCGTGACAATCCGTCCTTGTACGTAGGTGGCCCGGACCTGGGCCGGACCCGCGAGATGGAGCAGGCAGAACAAGCGTTCTTCCCAACTGCCGCAACGCGCCAGCCGGGCCGCGAGATAAGCGTCGCCGCCAACGGCCAGCGCAAAGAAATCGGCGTCCTTGCCGGGCGCGAAATTGCCGGTGGCATGGTCCAGCCGCAGGGCTTTGGCACCGCCCAGGGTGCCGAGATAAAGCAGCCGCGCCGCGTCCAGCCCCAAGCCTTGCAATTGCTGCACCTTATAAGCCTCGGCCAGTTCCCGCCATAGCGAGAACCCCGTGCCCGCGCCAATATCGGTACCCATTATGACCGGGATGCCGCGCTCGACATGGCGCGTGAGCGGAAACAAACCGCTGCCCAAATACAGGTTGCTGGTGGGGCAATGGCAAACCGCGCAGCCCGCCCCGGCCATGCGGTCCAGTTCCCGCGCGGTGGAATGGAGGCTGTGGGCCAGCACCGTGCTAGGCCCGACCAACCCATAGCGGTCGTAAACATCCAGGTAATCGCGGCTCTCCGGGAAACCGGCCGCCACCGCCGCGATTTCGCCGGGGTTCTCGTTGATATGGGTTTGGAGATAGGCGGTGGGATGGTCGCGCAGGAGTTCGCCGCAAATCCCGAGCAAGGTTTCGGTGCAGGCCATGGGCCAGCGCGGGGTGATGGCGTAGTGGAGGCGCGGTTCGCCCTCGCACAAGGCCATCAGCCGGACCGTGCCGTCCAGGGCTTGATCGAGGGTTTGCAACAGGACCGACGGGCCGTTGCGGTCCATCAGGGTCATCCCGGCGATAAGGCGCAGGCCTGAACGCTTCGCCGCCGCGAACAAGGCGGCATTGGCCGGATAATACTGCGAGCCGAACACCAGGGCAGTGGTGGTGCCCGAGGCCAGCAGTTTGGCGACGAAGCGCCCGGCGGTCGCCGTGGCGAAGTCCGCGTCCTGGAAGGCCGCTTCCGCCGGGAACACCGAGCGTTCCAGCCAATCCAGCAATTGCCCGCCGGGGGCGGCGGTGGCGTAGAACTGTGGGAAATGGATATGACCATCGACCAGGCCGGGAATCAGCCAATCCGGGCCGTGATCGATACGCCGGGCCTCCGGGAAGCGGGCCAAGAGTTCGGGGCCGGGACCGTAGGCGGCGATGCGGCCCTGGGCGTCCACGGCCAACGCGCCGTCGGGGATGATTTCCAAGGCATCGGGTTGGGCGAAAGGGTCGCCGCGGAGGTGGGCGAGCGTGCCGGTGTGCAGGGTGGTGGCATTCATGGGGAAACCTCCGATGGGAAACGGAGGGGGCATTTTATAGCGGGTGGATGCCGTGGGTTTCCTTTCCCCCAATGATCTTGCCCCAGCGTCAGCCCCAGGCCATGGCGTACGCCGACACCAGGATCAACCGCGCTGGCGTAACAACACCTCCAGATGTGTCTGGAACTGGCTTTGCCCAGGCGCAAGTTCTACGGCCCGCCGTACGGCGGCAATAGCCTCATCGATCCGGCCTTGGGGGCGTAGCGCGTGACCGAGCCCATTGTGTGCTTCAGGGAAGTTGGCATCGAGCGCGATGGCCCGGCCATAGCATTCCTCCGCTTCGATCCAACAGCCCCGCCGGATCAGGGTCCAGCCCAGCACGGCTTGGGGTCGGGGGTTTTGCGGCTCCAATCCGGCCAAGTGGCGGAAATGGCGTTCCGCGCCCTCCAGATGGCCGCAGTCTAGTAATAACCTGGCAATCCAGCGGTGCAATTGGGTGGAGCGTCCCAGGGTGAACCCGGCCAACCCATTCAGATGCTCGTCCGCCTCCGCCGCCCGGCCCTGCCGGAGTCGCAAGCGGACGAGTTGTCCGCGAACCAGCGGCTGGTCGGGATCGAGGGCGATAGCCTGTTCCAGGCAGCGCCCGGCCAGGGCTAGATCGCCCTCTTGCATCGCCGTTTTGCCAAGCAGGTACAGCGCGGGCGCGTGCTGTGCGAGGTGAATGGGGGCCTCGTTGCCGAACCGGTCGGCCCCGGGATCGCCCACCGCCCGCAATGCCAGATACAGGTCGCGGTAAACCCAAGCCGACGGTGCCTGTCCCAACGCCAATACCCGTCGGTAGGCGGCGATTTCGCCAGCGATATCGCCCCGCCGCCGGAGTTCGGCAGCTTCCCGCCACAGTTCCGGCCAACGCGGATCGCCGCCCGCCCATGTTTCCCCGCCGTCCGCGCCTTCCCGCAGGCAACGGTCGAGCAAACCACCCAACTGGGCTGCCCAAGGCTCTCGTACCAGATCGAGATGCGCGCAGGCGAGAACATGGTGCCGCACGCCGCCCTGGACCAAGCCCGCCCAGCCCGCATCGGGCAGAACATAGCGTTCCTCCGGCCAGTCGTGGCTTAAAAACAACACTGCGGTACCCGGATAGCTATGGGCCGCATAGCGCTGGGAAGCGGCGCGGTTCCTGGCGGCGACCCGGTTGCGACCGGTGGAATCATTTTGCCCATGGACGGGTGTGGGACCGGGCAAAGGAGGCGGGGCATTGGCATCGATAATGCCGAGGAAAGCTACGTCTTGACTCTGAAGGCGTAATTGGCGGGCGATCTCGAACGCCAGCCGCCCGCCGAACGAATAGCCCGCCAGATGGTACGGTCCCGTCGGCTGAAGGCCGCGTATCTGCCCAAGACAATAAGCGGCCATGGCTTCCAAGGTTTCGTCTGGAACGAGGCCGTCGCCGAAACCCCGCGCCTTGAAGCCATAGACTGGCCGGTCGGTGTCGAGATAAGGCAGCAGTGGACGGGCATAGAGGCTCTGACCGAGCACACCATAGGCGAAAAACAAAGGCGGCAACCGGCCTTCCGCCCGTAAAGGTTCCAAGCCTCCCGCCACGCGGGGCGCGGACTGTTCCAGATGGCGGGCGAGCCGGGCCAGGGTCGGATGCTCGAACAAGGCCACCAACGGCAATTCCCGGCCCAACGCCTGGGTGATCCGGGTGACTAGGGTGAACGCCAGCAACGAATTCCCGCCCAGTTCGAAAAAATCGTCGTCCATGCCGATGGCATCCAACCCCAGCAGGTTTTCCCACAGGCGCTTGAGGCTCCAACCCAGCGGGGTGGTCGGCAAGACGGTTTCCGGCGGGGCGGGCGGGTCCAGTTGGGCCAGGGCGGCGCGGTCGATTTTGAAATTGGGCAGCAGGGGCAGCGCCTCGATCCGGGCCAGCCGGACCGGCACCATGTAGGGCGGCAAGCGTTCCCGCAGGAAGGCTTTCAGGGCGGCGGCATCGGGTCCGGCATCGGGGGCGGTGGCAGTAGTCCAATAGCCGACCAGGCGTGGTTCCCCGCTACCCGGCGTGGGACGGCCCAAGACCGCCGCCTCGGCCACACCCGGATGGGTTTTCAAAATGGCCTCGATAGCGGCGGGTTCGACCCGGTGGCCCTGGATTTTCAACTGGTGGTCGGCGCGGCCCAGGAACTCCAACAAACCATCGGGCCGCAGCCGTCCCAGGTCGCCGGTACGGTAGCGGCGGACACCAGGGTCTCGCGGGTGCGGGACGAAACGTTCGGCGGTCAATGCCGGGGCGTTCCAATAACCCAGGGCGATATGGCGGCTTTCCACATGGATTTCGCCGATTTCACCCGTGGCGACGGGATCGCCTTCCGGCCCCAGCAGCAGCATTTCACGGTCGGGGATGGCGTGGCCGACCGGCACCCGCTCCGGTTCGATGGGCGTGGCATGGCCGATAAAGCGGTGGCGGTAGAGGGTCGCGGCCTCGGTGGCGCCGATGCCGGTGTACAGCCACCCCCCCAGGGGGAAATGCCGCTTGAACGCGGCCACGTCGCCGCCATCCAGACGGTCGCCGGCGATATAGACGATCCTGACTTCGTCGAAACCCTGGCCGGGGTCCAGGTCGCGGACCAGATGGCGGAACACCACCGGCACGGAATGGTAGATCGTGATGCGCCGCTTCCGGACAAACCCGGCCAGGTCCACGCCCTCCCCCGGCGGCAGGATGTGCAAGGACGCGCCATTGAGCAGGGCACCATAAATATCGCGGATGGCACCGTTCACGCTGGGCGAATAGCACTGGGTCAACCGGTCGTCCGCGCCCAGGTGGACCGCGTTGGTGTATTGCATGACATCGTGCAATAGGTTGCGGTGGTTCTGGAACACGCCCTTGGGCGCGGCAGTGGTGCCGGAAGTGTAGAGGATATAGGCGAGGCTATCCGGGGTGGCTTCCGGCAGGGCGCAATCCGGCGCGGCCACCCCCGCATCGTCCATGACCAACAACGGCAACTCCGGTGCCAGCAACCCGGCGGCCTGGGCCCAATGGGCTTGGTCCGTGACCAGGGCGGCGATGCCCGCCTGGGCCAGGATCAGGCGGTTGCGCTCCGCCGGAAACCCGGCATCGAGCGGCACATAGCCACAGCCGGCCCGCAACACCCCCAACATCGCGATGGGAAACAGCGCGTCATGGCCGAGCAGGATACCGACCGGCGTGCCCGGAATCAGCCCGGCTCCGGCCAGCCTCAAGGCCAAGCGTCCAACGGATTCCCACACCTCGCCATAACTGAACCGGCGCTGCCGGTCGAGCAAAGCCGGACGGTCGGCATAACGGCGGGCGATGGTGGCGAAACGGGTCGGCACCGATTGCTCGATGGCTTCGGGCGCGAACGGTTCGAAAGGCCGGTCGGTCGGCCCACCGTGATCCAGTGGCAAAACCCCGTTCATGGCGTCGTCGCCCCCCAAACGGCCGGGCTGGGCGACCGCGCCGCATCCACGATAGCGGCGATCTGCGCGGTACCCGCCACCAAGGGCAAGGCACAACCCGCACCCAGCACGAATCGCGGCCCCCGGCACTCGGCCAGCAAGCGTCCGGTCGCCGCCGCCACCCGGGCCGCGCTCTCAGCGAACACGGCGTGGGTATGGGACAGGCCGGTGCTGATCCCGCCCGGCCAGCACCGCGTCAGGAAGGCCGGCGGCGGATTGTCGGCTTGGGTATCGTAATGGAGGATGGCCACGGGCAAGCCCGCCCAATCCCCGAGCAAATCGGTATAAACCGCCGCGCCATGCACATGCAGCACATTGCAGGGCAGCGCGGCGGCGGCGGCCAGACAGGCCCGGTCGCCGGGCAACGCATATTCCCGGTAGTCGGCGAGGGACAGTCCTGTCGGCTGGGCATGTTGGGTGGCGAAATAAATGCCATCGATGCCGGTATCGACCAAGGCCGCGATCAAGCGGAGGGTATTGGCGGTAATCTGGCCCAGGCCGGCCCGGACCTGGGCCGGGAAATCCCGCAACAAGGCCGCGAATAATTCCGCGCCCGCCAGCAGGCCAAGCTGGAACACCGGATTGAATACCGTCATCAGCACCGGGATGGCGCTGGGCAGGCTCCGCCGGGTCACCACGGCGGCGCGGAGCAATCCACCCACGAAACCGGCTTGGGGATTCAAATCGGGCAGCGCCCATAAATCATCGGCCTGGGCGACGACCCGCCCCACCACTGTGCGACGCCCGAAACGGTCGCCGTCCCAGGTATCGGTCAATCCATAATCGCGGACCTGATAGGTGGAGGCCGGGGTGATTTTGCTGAAATCGAGATCGAAAGCGCGTTGGAATTCGACGCTGGCGCGTCCCAGGGTTTCGCCATCCTGGTCGAGTCCGGGATGGTGCAGCCAGAGCGAAACCGGCGTGACCGGCAGGGCGTCCCCCGCCAAGGTCGCCATTAATAACTCCCGATAGGCCAATTTTCTCGGCATGGAACTGGAAAGGGGGCAAGCGCATATCAAATACGGAAAGGGGATGCCCGTTGTCATCCGTCCACTCCGGCCGTTCGTCCGCCGACAGGCCGATATTGGCCCGCCCTGGGTTTTTAAAATAGCTCCAGCTATCGATCCTGCAAGAGCAAGGCAATCGCACCGAAAACAGCGCGACCCCCAGGCGGATGAAGGCGCGTGGATCAACCCGCCACGCCAGCAACCTACCAACGGCGCTTATAGCCCCAAGAACCCCGGCAACTCCCGCACCGAATCGACGACGGCATCGGGCCGCACCGCCGAAGCCCGCGCATAAGCCTCCCGATACTTGCCAGTCCGCACCAAAATCCCCGCCAAGCCCGCCGCCTGCCCGCCGCCCACATCCGCATCGATATCGTCGCCGACCATGGCGACCTCGTCCGCTGCCAAACTCATCTCCCGCAACGCCACCCGGAAGAAATCCGCCGCAGGCTTGCCCATCACCAGGGCGCTCTGCCCGGTGCAATATTCCAGCGCCGCCACCAAGCCGCCGATATCCATGCAAAGCCCCGCTTCGGTCTGCCAAAAGCGGTTGCGATGAATGGCGATGAGCTTCGCCCCCAGCATCAAACGCTTGAACAGCCGGTTCAGCAACCCATGGTCCCAGGCCGGGCCGATATCGCCCAGCACCAGATAATCGGCGCTTTCAATATCAACCTCCTCCACGGCGGCGAAATCGCTTTTCACATCCCCGGTCAGCAACAGGGCGCAACGGGGTCGACCCAGGCGCTCCAAGTACAGCCGGGCCGCTTGCGGGGCGCTGATGATTTCGCTGGCGTCGATGTCCAACCCCAGGCCCAGCAGCTTCCGGTGCAGGGAAGCCAGGGACAGCGTGCTGGTGTTGGTGGCGAAGCGGAGGGCGAGACCTCCGGCGCGGAGGCGGGCGAGACTTTCCGCCGCGCCCTCGATGGGGGTCTGGCCGACATACAACACGCCGTCCAGATCGATGAGCAAGCCTTTGGCGGCGATGGGCCGCGGCGCGGCGCTGGCTATGGGGTCCATGGCGGCGAACCTCCGGGGAATCTGGAAAGCGGTCACACGGGATTGGGCCGCAGTATCTCAAAGATTTCGAAGGCCTGTATCCAGGCTTCGTCGAGGATGGGCGGGATCACGTACAAAGGCAGCCCCAACAGGTTCCAGGCGCCCTTCTCGAAACAGACGTTTTCGCCATAGAGGGCCTCGTCTGGCGAAACCGAAGGCTCGATATTGGAGGCCAGGGCGCTGGCGACATGGATCAAGGCGGCGCTCTTGCGATAGCACGGGGCCAGGCTCGGGGCCAGATAAAACGCCACGGCGGCCTGCAAACGCTCGGGCAAGCCCCACAGCCGCAACAACTCGGCCCCGAGTTCGGCATGGGTGAAGCCGAACACACTGAACTCGGCTTGGTTCAGCCCCTCCTCGCTGCTGTCGTGCTGGGCCAGGACTTGGCGGTACAAATCGGCCCGCCCCGAATACAACGCCAAGCGCCCGACCTTGTGCAGCAAGCCGGCCACGAACAAGGGTTCGCTATCGAACACCCGGCAGCGGAAAGCCAAGGAACGGGCGATCACCCCGCAGGCCACGCTATTGAGCCAGAACCGCTCCATGTCGATCAACTCGGGCGGGATGCCCTGGAAACGGTTGGTCACGGTGGTGGCGACCAAGAGGTTGCGCAGGGCTTCGCGGCCGATCAGGGCGATGGCCCCGGACACGGTCTCGATCTTGGCCGGGGAATCCATCAGCCCGCTGTTGGCCAGTTGCAGCACCCGCGCCGTCAAGGCCGGGTCGCTGATGATGACCTCGCCGATCTCGCCATTGGTGACATAGGGCGAATTCAACAACTGGCCGAGCTTGAACACCGCCTCGGGCAGGGAGAACAAGGTCTTGATTTCGTTAGCGAGCGTGAGGGCGCTCATCGCCGCGTGGGGCTGACTACTCATGGGGTGGGCCATCCATCCATTCCGAACACCGGGCCATCCAGGGCGGACCGACCGGCCCGGCGGGTTTCCCGGAAGCCGCCGTGCTTGGCACCGGCACCGGGAACGCCACGCGGTCGTCGGTTTCGGTGCCACGCCATGGAACGGTCATGCAAAGTGTAGCCGCCTCTATGACGGGCGTTAGCGCTGAAAAGCCAGGATCGGCGAATTCCTAGCGCCACGCTCGGGAATCGTCCCGTGGGGCGGGCTTATCCGGGTTGCCACCACGCCCCGGCTTCCGCCGCCGACAGCGCCTCCACCCACCACGCCAACGCCCGTCCGCGTGGTCCGGCTTTCCAGGCCATGCAGAAAGGACCGGCGGGCTTGGGCGCGGCCACTTGTTTTTCCACCAAGCGCCCGGCGGCGAGGGCGTCCGCCGCGAGGCCCAGCGGCAAATAGCCCACGCCCAGGCCCAGTTCCTGGGCCTGGAGCTTGGCCCTGAGGGTCGGCACGGTGAGGATATCCTGGCCCGACAAGAGCCCCGTGCTGCGCGGCGGCAGGTTGCGCGAACTATCGGCCACCGCCACCGCCCGGTGGGCCTGGATATCACACGAAGCCAAAGGTTCCGGGGCTGCGGCCAAGGGATGGTGCGGGGCCACCGCGAACACGAACCCATGGCTGCCCAGGATTTTCACCGCGTAGCCGCCGCCCGCCGGACCTTCGCAGGGGGCACCGACGACGAGGTCGGCCCGGTCCGAGAGCAGGGCGTCCCAACTGCCGCCCAGCACCTCGGTGGCGATCCGCAGCCGGGTGCCGGAACCGAGCCGGTAGAAGCGCTCGGCGAAGGGGAACAAGCCTTCCGTCGGCAGGATATCATCGTGGGCGATGCGCAATTCCGGTTCCCAGCCCTGCGCCACCCGCTTCACCCGCGCCTCCAAGGCCGCCGCCGCCACCAGCAAAGGCCGGCCTTGTTCCAGCAATTCGCGTCCGGCGGCGGTCAGCTTGGCGCGGTGGCCGCGGCGATCGAACACCTCGACGCCCAGGTCTTCTTCCAGCTTGCGGACGGTGTAGGTGAGGGCCGAGGGCACCCGGAACAATTCTTCCGCCGCCTGCGCGAAACTACCGCGCCGGTCGATGGCTTCCAGTACTTCGAGGGCGTCGAGGCTGAGCTTGGTCATACAAAAATCCTGAATGAATCAGCCGGAAAATTTCGCTATCCATGGCGGAGCCGGGCCTATAGCATTGTTCCCAGTTGTGGATTAAACCGCAGCCTCGTTCAAAAAAATAGAACAGTCACGTCATCACCGGGCGCTACCCAGCGCCAACCACCCCGAGGACCGCACCATGAGCCTTTCCAGTAATCCGCTTTTCGATAGCCTCGCCCTGGGATCGACCGTCCTGCGCAACCGCATCGTCATGGCCCCGATGACTCGCAGCCGCGCCGACGACGTCGGCGTGCCGGGGGCGCTGGCCCCGCTGTATTACGGCCAACGCGCCGCGGCGGGACTCATCATCACCGAAGGCACTTTCCCTTCGCCCATGGGCAAGGGCTATGTGCGCACGCCCGGCATCCACTCGGAAGCCCAGGTCGAGGCTTGGCGGCAGGTCGCCGCCACGGTCCACGCAGCGGGCGGCACGATCTTCATGCAGATCATGCACGCGGGCCGCATTTCCGATCCCAGCTTCCTGCCGGGCGGGGCCACGCCGGTCGCGCCCTCGGCGGTGCGCCCGGAAGGCCAGTCCTATACCGATGCCGGGATGCAACCCCATATCACGCCCCGCGCCCTGGACTTGGCGGAAATCCCCGGCCTGGTCGAGGAATACCGCCGCGCCACCGAGAACGCCTTGCGGGCTGGGTTCGACGGGGTGGAATTGCACGCCGCCTCGGGTTATCTGCCCGAGCAATTCCTGTCCTCGAAAACCAACCGGCGCGACGACGCCTACGGCGGCGATATTGGGCGGCGGGCGCGGTTCGTGTTGGAAGTCCTGGAGGCCATGGCCGGCGTGGCCGGGGCCGGGCGGGTGGGCATCAAGCTCTCGCCGGAGATGAATTTCAACGATATCGCCGACGACACGCCGCGAGAAACCTACATCCACCTGGTCGAACAACTGGCGGGCCTGGACCTGGCCTATCTGCATGTCGCCCTGTTCGGCACGCCGGTGGATTATCACGGCCTGTTGCGGCCGCTGTTCCCCGGCCCCTATCTGGCGGGCGGCGGCCTGACCCAGGCCACGGCCACGGCCCTTTTGAACGAAGGCAAGGCCGATGCCGCCGTGTTCGGGAGCCTGTTCATCGCCAATCCCGATCTGCCGGAGCGCTTCCGGTCGGGGGCGGCGCTGGCCGAGCCGGACCGCTCCACCTTCTACACGCCGGGCGGGCGGGGCTATACCGATTACCCGGCCCACGCCGCCTGAGACCCGCAGCCACACAACGCAATGGAGGACACCATGGCTACCCTGAACCCGCCCATCCCCACCGATACCGTGCAACGCTCCCGCCGGATCGAACAACGCATCGCCGGCCAGGCCACTTCCGACGGCGCGGGCGTGAAACTGGTCCGGGTGGTGGACCGCGCCCTGCACCGGCGGCTCGACCCCTTCCTGATGCTGGACGCCTTCGGCACCGACCGGCCCGAGGATTACATCGCCGGTTTCCCCGACCACCCGCACCGGGGCTTCGAAACCATCACCTACATGATCGCCGGGCGTATGCGCCACCGCGACAGCGCGGGCCACGAAGGCTTACTGGAAAACGGCGGGGTGCAGTGGATGACGGCGGGCCGGGGCGTGATCCATTCCGAGATGCCCGAACAGGAACAGGGCGCGATGGAAGGTTTCCAGCTTTGGCTCAACCTCCCGGCGCGGGACAAACTGGCCGAACCCTGGTACCGGGATTTCCCCAACGCCGCGATTCCCCAGTTCACCACCGCCGATGGCGTGACCGTGCGGGTCATCGCCGGGGAGAGCCAGGGCGTGGCGGGCGCGGTGCGGCGCGAGGTCACGGAGCCTTTGATCCTCGACCTGCATTTGCCCGCCGGCAGCCGCCACGCCCAAAGCCTACCCGCCGCCGCCAACGCCTTCCTCTACACCTACCGGGGCGAGGTCGCGGTCGGGGGCGGCGCGGTCCCGGCGGGGCAACTGGCGATCTTCGCCAATAGCGCGACCGCCGATGGCGTCGTCATCGAGGCGGCGCGGGATAGCCGGGTGTTGCTGGTCGCCGGGCAACCCCTGGGCGAACCCATCGTCCAATACGGTCCTTTCGTGATGAACACCCAGGCCGAGATCGAGCAAGCCCTGCGCGATTTCCGCTCGGGGCGGCTCGGAACCGCAGCTTGAGCGAGCCGCCTCACCACAACCACGCCGCGCCGCGCACCCCGCTGGAATCGCCGTGGCGCGGCGCGACCAAGCGGGTATCGACCCGGTCTGAGAACACATAGCGCCCCCACAGCTTGGGCACGTTGGCATAGAGCCGGGCGCAATTCGACAAACCCCCGCCCAAGACCACCGCGTCCGGGTCCAGGAGGTTGATGACATGGGCCAAGGCCCGCGCCAGCCGCTCCTCGTAGCGCAGCAGGGCGGCTTCGCAAACCGCGTCGCCCGTCGCGGCGCGGGCCACGATCTCCGGCCCGGCCAGGGCCGCGCCCGCGTGGCGCGCGTAATCGCGGGCCAAGCCCGGTCCCGACAGGAAGGTCTCGATACAACCCCGCCGCCCGCAATAGCAGACCGGCCCCGGCAACTCCTCCGCCGTGGGCCAGGGCAAGGGGTTGTGACCCCATTCCCCGGCGATGGCGTTGGGACCGTTCAAGGGCCGGCCCCGCACGACGATCCCACCGCCCACGCCGGTCCCCAGGATCACCCCGAACACCACTTCCGCCCCCGCCGCCGCGCCGTCGGTGGCCTCCGACAGGGCGAAGCAATCGGCGTCGTTGGCGATGCGTACCGGCCTTCCCAACAGCCGCTGCAAATCCTCGACGATGGGTTGGCCGTTCAGGCAGACCGAGTTGGAATTCTTGAGCCGTCCGCTGGCGCGGGACAGCGCCCCCGGCGTGCCGATACCCACCGTGCCTTCGGCGGACAACGCCCGCTCGGCCTCCACCACCAAATCGGCGACAACCTGCAAAATGCCCCGGTAATCGCCCTGGGGCGTAGGGGCGCGACGACGCCAAAGCTCCGCTCCGTCCTCCGGGGCCAGGGCGATGAGTTCGATCTTGGTGCCGCCAAGGTCGATTCCAAAACGTATATTGTTGTTTTCCATGGGGTTATCCGGTGGGTATATCGGAACGGGCAGCCTGGATGGCTACTGATTTTCAGCCGTTGGGAGGTTGAAGTATATCCGGGAACCTTCCGGGGCTGGTTCCAGAGGTCCGCCGAAAGCGAGAAGCCGTAATCCACGGAATAGCTCCGGTAGGCCAAGCAATGGAAACACCTCATCCTGCCGATGGCGCGTTCGACCACGACCCGCGTGGCGGCTTGTTTCCTATTCCCTGCCTGCCATTTGGGCTGAATCGTTTATGCCCTAAACAGCGATGACCGCCGGGATGTGAGGATGAGGGTCATAACCCATGATTTCAAAATCTTCAAACTTATAATCGAAGATTGATTCGGGTTTGCGCTTCATCCTTAGACGAGGTAGTGGCCGGGGTTCTCGGGTAAGTTGCAGGCGTGCTTGATCAATATGGTTTAAATAGATATGAATGTCCCCAAAACTATGAATAATTTCCCCAACATCCAGATCGCATTGCTGCGCAACCATATGAGTGAGAAACGCAACTGATGCGGTGTTATAACCCACGCCGAGAAATAAATCCCCACTACGTTGCGTCAGCATACAGCTAAGCTTCCCATTGACGACATAAAATTGATACATGACATGGCAAGGAGAGAGCGCCATTTTACCTTCTCGCGCATTTTGATCCGGTTTTTTCGACTCATCTGGAAGTAACGCGACATTCCACGCATTGATAATATGCCGCCGGCTATTGGGATTCTTGCGTAGACCTTCGATAAGCACTAAAACCTGGTCATAGGTCTTTCCGTCCCCGCCCTGCCATTGACGCCACTGGGCCCCATAGATCGGGCCAAGTTCTCCCTCCGGGGTCGCCCATTCATTCCAAATCGTGACACCATTGTCATTAAGGTATTTTATGTTCGTGCCGCCTTTCAGGAACCACAAAAGTTCATGGAGGATTGATTTGATATGCAGTTTCTTAGTTGTCAGAAGAGGGAATCCTTGACTAAGGTCGTGCCGGTACATTCGGCCAAACACCGATACTGTTCCGGTGCCTGTCCGGTCTCCTTTTGGCGTGCCGTTAGTCAACACGTCGTCCAGTAGGGCTAAATATTGTTTAGTCATATTCGACCTTCAAACCATTCGTGATTGGTATGGGGCTTACGCAAAAATCTGAAGCTCCCGCGGAATCCTAATTGATGGGCATTTAAGCTTCTTCTGCATAGACTCGGAAAGAAGGCTGTTTTTCAGCGCGTAAATCTTGGTTTCGAGTTTCCTAGCAAGGCGGGTATGGCGCAGCCGATGTGGTTTTCTGGGCGCGGGCTTTGCGGCATTGGCATTTTTCCAGGCCGAGCATTTGTTTGCCTTTCCGTCGGCCAAGTAGAAGCGCGGCTGATGGCCGAACACCGCCAAGGGACCGCCCCCGGCGCGACCGGCCTAGCCGAGGATACGCAGCAAATCAAGCTAGGGCCTCATGCCGTGGCCCCCTCCCGCGCCGGTTTGCGATAAGCCCAAGCCAACAGCGCGATGCCCAACACGATCATCGGGGTGCTGAGGATTTGGCCCATGGTCAACCAACCGAAAGCCAAATAGCCCAGTTGGGCATCGGGCATCCGCACGAATTCCACGGCGAAGCGGAACAGCCCGTACAGCAGCAGGAACATCCCGCTCATGGCCGGGGTCGGCGGCGACTTGCGCCCGAACCAGCGCAGCGCGAGGAACAGCGCGACACCTTCCAATCCCGCCTCGTACAACTGCGAAGGATGGCGCGGTTCCGGGCCCGCGCCCGGAAATACCATGCCCCAGGGCAGGCCGGTGGGCGCGCCCCAGAGTTCGCCATTGATGAAATTGCCGATGCGCCCGGCGAACAGGCCGATGGGCACATAGGGCCCGATGAAATCGGTGACTTGGAAGAAACCCGCGCCATTGCGCCGGGCGAACAAGAACATCCCGGCGAACGCCCCCAACAACCCGCCATGGAAGGCCATGCCGCCTTCCCATACCCGGAACAACATGGCCGGGTCGGCCAGGAACGCCGGGAAGTTATAGAACAGGATGTAGCCCAGCCGTCCGCCGATCACCAAACCCAGGGCGGCGTAGAAAATCAGGTCTTCGACCTGCGGGGCGGTCCAGGGGAAGCCGGGTTGCTGGGTCCTGCGCTTGCACAAATACCAGACCGTGCCGATGCCAACCACGTACATCAGCCCGTACCAATGGATTTTGAGGGGGCCGAGGCTGATGGCGACGGGGTCGATTTGGGGATAGGGGAGCATGGGGGGAATTCCTCCGAGGATGGCGGGGCCGGGCCGGGAGGGCAGACTATAGCAGAGGCATTCGATCCGCGCCGGTCCGCCCGGCCCCGCCCGCAGGGGGCTAGCCACCATCCGGCATCCGTTCGTAGGGCAGGTGGTACAGGGCCACGCGGCCCGTGCTGAGCGGCACGGCGATCCAGCACTCGCCGGTGGCGGCGGCGCAGCGGAAGTCGAAATCGGCGGGGCCGGAGTTTTCCAGGGCTTCCGGTACGCGTAGGGTGAACAGCAAGTCCAACCGATCCAGGTTCCACAGGCGGACGGTTTTGTCATCGCCGACAGTGGCTAGTTGGTGGCCGTCGGGGCTGTAGATGGCGCGAGAGACCGATTTTTTGTGGCCTTCGAGCCGGAGCGGCGGCTGGCCGGGGCGGTCGAGGTCGTAAAGCTCCACGCTTTGATCCTCGCCTACCACGGCGGCTTGCCGACCGTCGGGTCTGATGGCGATCCAGGTTGGTTTTTTTTGGGTTTGGGCGATTTCCTGCGGGGAAGATAGGTCGGGATCGGCGATATTCCAAAGCAACAAAGGGCCACCTCCCAGGCTCAGCAAACGCTTGCCGTCCGGGGTGAAGGCAAGGCTGACGGGTTTGGCCTCGTGGGCTTGTGCCGACCATCGTTCCTGGCCGGTGTCCAGGTCGAGCAGCCCGATCTCGCCCGCCCGGCCCGCCATGGCGAGAGTCCGCCCATCGGGGGCGAAGGCGATGGCGTTGACCGCCTGCCTTGGCTTCTGGCGCTGGTCGTTTTGGAAAACAGGCCACCGCGCCGAATCGCGGTCTTCGGTATGCCATATGGCGATCTCGCCATTCCGTGCCAAGGTGGCGAGCCTATCGCCCTGGGCGTTGAATTCGACGTGGACGATGGGGTTTTCGTCGGTGGCGGGGGTGCGGGGCTTCTCTCCCAGGAGCTGACCCTTTGGTAGTGGGAAAATTTGCAGGGAGCCTTCTTTCAGCCCTACCGCCAGTTTGCTCCCATCCGGCGCGACGGCGACAGAAACAGGTGGCGAGTTGTAGCTGGGATCGTCCGAGTGGGTCTTGATCGAGCCTTGCCTGGGCGTCTCCAGCGACCAATGCCTGAGGGTATCGCCGTCGATGGCATAGACATTGTGGTCGTGGATGGCCAGCGCCCGGATATTACCGGGATGGTTTCCATAGCGCTGCAAAGCACCGCTCTCGACATCCCACAGCCTCAGCGTACCATCGTCGTAACCGGACACGAGTTGGCTACCATCGCCACTGAACGCGATGCCCGAGACCTGGGTGCCCGGCAGGCCGCGCAAGGATTGCTCTAGCCATCCATTTCCCGGCTTCCAAAGGGTGACTTGCCCGTCGTCGCCCCCGGTTGCCAGGAGATTACCGTCACGCCCGAACGCGACCTGGGTGATTTTATCGGTATGCCCGTTGCTCAATAATACGGGGTAGCTGCTCTGCTTGAGTTCCGGGTCCAATCCCCAGACCCGGGCGGTTTTGTCGCCGTAGGCAGCGGCCAGCAGCCCGCCATCCGGGGAAAAAGCCAAACCATAGACTTCGCCCCAACGCTGGTCCGAGGGCAGGCTGCCCATGGGTTTGCCATCGTGTGCGGACCAGAGGCTGATTTTACCATCGCCGCCGCCGGAGGTGATTTTCTTGCCATCCGGCCCGAGCGCCAAGGACTGGATGGCTCCCGGCGTTTTCCAACGGGTGGATCGATCACCCTTAAAGGTTTCGCGAGAAATGAATCCATCCTCACCCGCGCTGTATAGCCAGCGTCCCGTGGGATCGAACACCACGGCGCGTAACGTGCCGTCCTTGGTATCCTGGTTATCCGCGTATGCCTTGGAATCCCAAAGCTTATTCCGGCTTTCGGTGTTGAACAGCGCCAGGAATCCCTCCTGGCCGACCAGGGCCAACAATTTGCCATCCTGGCTGACCGCTAGGTCGGTAAGTTTGGCGGGAGGGATATCCTTCAGCGGCGGGGTCGGGTCGTACCGCCAATCCATCATTTCCACATAGCCCGCCAAGAGGTTGCGGGCGTGGCGGTGTTCCACCGGGATGTCGGCGTCCAATTGACGGCTTTGTTCCAGATAGTCCATGGCGTTGGCATATTCCCGTGATTTGGCGAGCGAGCTTGCGGCGACGAGTTCCGCATCGAATTTTTCGAGGACGAACTTTTCAAAGACGCGCTGTTGTTCGCTGCGGGTGTAACCGAACCAAACCAAACCCACAGCCATCGCGAGGATGAGGGCGGACGCCATGAAGACCCTGTTTTTGGTCTTGAGGCGCTGGATGAATTGGTTGGCCGCGTGCCATTCGAGATCGCTGGCCTTTTCCGAAGCTTTCTTGGCTACGATTTTAATTTGTTCCTTTTTCTTGGCGCGTTCTTCTTCGACCCTTTCCTCGTATTCCCTAAGGCATTCCTCTCTCCGACGCTCTTCGACCTCTTGGCTTTTCCCGATAAAGTGGCGGGTCCGTTCAAATTCACAGGCGAGTTCGAACGGGTCGTCCGGGTACCTGCTATAGCGCCGCGCCCAGCCGGGGCCGAGTTTTGCGATGTCCTCGTTCCACCAAGCCCAGGCCCGCGTCAAGTCGGGGGCGTCCAGCAACATATCCTTCCGGCCTCCGGCCTTTCTCGCCCGTTCCGACCATTCCCGGTATTCCTCGCCGCGCCAATGTTCGTTTTCCGCCCATTGGCCGAGTTGTTTCCACTGCCGGATCAATGCCTCGTGGGTCAGGTCGATCACGCTGTTGTCCGCCAACTCTCGACCAAAATGCAGGAAACTCACCTCCGGCGCGGCGAAGATTTGGACCACTGGCTTCAAATCGTCCACCGCCGCCCCGATCCAATCCGCGATCACCGCTAAGGACTGCGGGTGCCGCACTTCCTGTCGGCCCGTTTCGCGCCATTCGGTGATAGCCCGGAACAAACCCTCGGCCCAAGCCCGTTGAGTTTCCGTCAGCGTATCCATTACCTCGCCCGCGTGAACTCCTAGCGCCCCGCTGACGCCGCCCACCGCTTCGACGGTATCCCCGTCGATCCAAGGCCGGTCTGGATGTTCCTGCTCCGCCACCCGCCACATCCGCGCCAAGGCATGCTGTAAGACCGGCAATTGATCCGAATCCCTCCGGATCGTTTCGATCAAATCCTGTACACCAGCCTCGTCCATTTCCCCGCCGAATACCCGCGCTGGACCGATGATGGCCCAGCGCAATTCCACGGCGTTGAGCCGGGGCGTCAGATACTGCGCCCGGTTGATCGCTTCAGGCAACTCCAGGAAACGCACGCATTCTCCCAGGAAATCCGTCCGCATCGTCAGCGTCACGAACACCTGGAACTCTCTTTCCGCACGCGCCGCCAACAATAAGTCCACGAACGCCTGGGCCTCGTCCGCCCCATCGCCGGTCGTCCCGGCATAGGTGAACAGTTCCTCGAATTGATCCACCAGCACCAGCAAATTGAAGGGGACAGCACCCGGCGGACGCCGCGCCGCCGCGCCGCGCAGCAAGTCCAACCAGCCCGGAACTCCACGCCGCAACTCGGCGGCAATCAAAGCCGCTTCGGCGCTCACCTCGTTGATGGCTTGGGGAACAACCACTCCGCCCAACAACTCCCGACCCAAGGCATAGGGACCGAGTAGCGCCTGGGCCAAGGCCAGTAGGGGCTGGGCACCAGGCCGCAGCAAGGCCAATTTCCAATCGCTGCCGGTGCCTAAAGCCCCGGAAGCCAGGCCGGGCAGCAAACCCGCCCGCACCAAGCTGGATTTACCGCAACCCGAAGGCCCGACCACGGCCAGAAAGCGCTCGCGTTGCAGGATTTCTAAAAGGCGGTCGGTGTGGCCCTCGCGACCGAAAAAAATCTCGGCCTCGTGCGGCTCGAAGGGACGCAAGCCTGGATAGGGCGCTGTAACAGGGCGGAATTCAAACATGGTGTTCCCGCAGGGCATCGACGAAGTTCTTGAGCGGCTCGACGCTCAAACCCTGGCGACAATCCAACACCATCAGGCTGCGGCTACTCAAACCGTGGTCCGGCTTTTCCTGCGGCGGACCATCCAGCAAGCCGCTCCATATACCTTTGCGTTGCGTCGCCAGCAGCTTGCGGGCCATGGCATGTTGGGACTGCACCCAACTAGGTGGGGCCAATCCATAGACGATCAGCACGCCATGGCTAGCCTCCAATTGCTCCCTCAGGTGGCGGTTATAGTCCTCCGGTATTTGGGTGGATATCGGTTCGGGAGCGATGGCGGAATCGACTTCGAGGTCATCGAGCAGCTTTTGCGCCGCTTTGCCGAGTTGGTGGTCGGTCTGGTCGGCATTGATGACGACGCGCAACGGCCCGCTGGGTGGCGTGGGCGGTTCGGGACAATCGGGGGGTGGAGGCGGGTCCGGCGGGATAGGCGGCAGGTCTTGAATCTGCCGGGCGATGATGGTCGCCAGCCGGTTGAGTTCGTTCCAGTAGGGCCGATCGCCTTTGGGATCGGGCACCGGCCAGCCCAAGATCATGGGATCGGGCTGGTCCAGGCTACTGGTCCAAAATTTCAGCTCGGCGATGGCTTGGACGCCAGGGTGCCAGCACTCCCTCTTCGTAGGCAAAAGCTCCACCAAGAATACCCGGTCATCGGCATGGCCTCCCGCAAGCTCCACAAAGGCGTGCATTTCCTTGGCGCACCATTCGGATTCAAGGTAACGCGGTGACATAAAAGCCAAAATAAAACGACTCTCACGGATATGCCCGAGCAACGCTTCATCCACCTTCCGTTGAGGCTCAAGCCGGTAATCTATCCAGCATTTGGCATTGTTGCCGCCGGGTTTCATACCTATGGCCTTTTCTAACTTATCGACAAACTCGGTAATCCAACCCTTGGTTCCGGCATCGAAGAGCTGATTATCGGCATGGGCGTAGCTGACGAAAATTTGTGCGGTCGGTGCGGACATGTGGCTATCTTCCCCCAGATAAAGCTAGGCATGACTTTTTTTAGCAGCGTCGCGCCTATGCTTGTTAGGTAGAAAATATATATCATCCCGCCATTGTGACGCACCTGGTTTTATAAAAGATGTATCGCCCAAGGATTAGCTAGGCGAGCGCCACCTAATCCAACCCCCCAGCCTTCATTTCCCCCGCCACGGCAACCACTGCCCGCCACCGGGCCGGAATCCCCGGCTCAAGGCCAGCCAAGTAAAACCCTGGGCCTCGCGCAGGGCGGCTTCCATCGTCCAGCCCCGCGCCAAGCCCGCCGCGCTGGCCGCCGCCAGGGTACAGCCCGAGCCATGATAGGTGCCGGGCAGGCGCGGCCAGCGGTAGCCGGTGATACCCTGGGCACTATACCAGCGGTTCACCAACTCGGGTCCGTCCTCGTGCCCGCCGGTCAACAGCACGTTCCGGCAGCCCAAATCCAACAGGGCGCGGGCCTGCGCCCCGGCCTCGTCGAGGCCGGTCAGCCGCCGGGCTTCCGGGGTGTTCGGGGTCGTCAATGTGCAATGGGGCAGCAGACGGGTCCGTACCGCCTCGATCAAGCCATCGCCGGCCAAATCCTGGCCACCGCCCGCCGCCAGGATGGGGTCCAGCACCACCGGAATCCCCGGTCCCGCCAGCTTCAATATTTCTTCCACCGCCCAGGCGATCTCCACACTGCCCAACAGCCCGATCTTGATGGCGGCGACCGGCAGATCGGCCAGCACCAGTTGGGCCTGTTCCAGGAAAGCCTCCGGGGCTTGGGGCAGCACCCGCAGCACATTGTGGGTGTCCTGGGCGGTAAGGGCGGTGATGACGGTGCAAGGATGGCAGCCTAGGCGGCGCTGGGTTTCGATATCGGCCTGGATGCCGGCCCCGCCGGTGGGATCGTGGCCGGACAGGTTGAGGACGACCGGGGGCGGATGATTCATTGGGGATACCGGATGAGGAAGGGGCGGCGATTGTGCCCAAGGCCGCCCTAGCCCGCAACGCCGGGGGCTTCGGCCAGGGCGGCGCGGTAGGCGTCCAGCACGGCCTCACCAAAGCACACCAACCAGACTTTTTCGATGGCCGGGTATTCGGCGAGACTTTGACGCAGGGTGGCGACGGCGACCCGCGCCGCCTGTTCCACCGGATAGCCATAGGCCCCGCAGGCAATGGCGGGAAACGCCACGCTCGCCAAACCATGCCGCGCCGCCAGCCGCATGGATTCGCGGTAACAGGACGCCAACAATTCCGGTTCCCCTTGCTGGCCGCCCCGCCAGACCGGGCCGACGGTGTGGATGACATGGCGGGCGGGCAGTTTGTGGCCCCCGGTGAGTTTGGCCTGTCCGGTCGGGCAGCCATTCAGGCGGCGGCATTCTTCCAACAGGCCCGGTCCCGCCGCGCGGTGGATCGCCCCATCCACCCCGCTCCCGCCCAGGAGGCTGCTATTGGCGGCATTGACGATGGCATCGACGGCGAGTTGGGTAATATCGGCCTGGATGGTTTCCAGCTTGTTCATGATCGCTCCTCGTATGGGCTGTAGGCCTTGGGATCGGCGGGCTGCGACTTGACAGCACGCACCGCCGCGGTAGCCTTTGGGCGTAGCGCCCATTTCCCGGAGCCTAGCCTTATGTTGGACAAACTCAGGGGTCTTTTGGAATCCAAACCGCCCGCCCAGAAAAAACCGGCCGAGCGCGGTAGCTGGAACCCCAATTTCATCACCGATCCGGTGCGTATCGCCTCGTTCCTCAACGATTTGGCCCACCAAAGGACGGCGCTCTTCCTACAATTGGACGGCGGCGGCATCGAGTCCGAGGACGACCAGGCGCAGAGGATAACCACTTATCTCTATAAGGTCGGCACCGAACGCGCCGCCCTCCACACCCCGGACGATCCCGAGGACGACCAACGTCTCAGGGCGGCGGGCCGGTTCAAGGTGATCACCGATATTTACAACAATATCCTGACCTTTCCCACCGAAATCATCGCCGTCCAGGAAGAAGGCGGACAGTCCTATTACATCATCAACCTGCCGGGCCGGGTGTATTACCCCAAGAACCAGAAGCCGCGCCAGATCAGGATCGACCGCCAGCGCAATATCCACGCCTATCTGCGTTTCTTCGAGCCGGCCAAGAGCTACCGGGCGCTGATCGACGACCTCAGCGTCCAGGGCATGGGCGTCCTGCTCTCGTCCGAAGACCAAACCCTACCCTATGTCCGCAAGGGCGATACGCTCAAAGCCTGCTCCATCGGCCTCGGCACCCGCCAATACCCTTGCACGGCGCGGGTGAACCAGGTCAAGCGCATCGGCGACAAGGCCATCCGCATCGATTGCGGCTTCGTTTCCCCCGGTGCCGAGTTCCTGGACGCGGTCGCGGCCATCCTCAAGGGCGCTTAGGGAATTTCCAGGATAGGATGCGCCGGCTTACAAAGCGCATCGCCCCCGAACGATGCACCGCCTACGCTCGGCCCTCCAGGGCTATCCATGTCCGGAAACCGCCTTGGGTTTAGCCGGGAAAGCCTACGGCCCCTTGCACCAGCGTCACTTCCATTTCAGCGTTTATATCGGTTTTAACGAAAAAAATCGTCCATTCACTATTATGCTTAGCCTAAGAGACCATCTGGCCGAACAACCCGGCCAGTGGATTTGGGACCGGGCCAACATCGGTGAAGAGACGCCATGCAACAAAAGAGCAGTCATAACCCGCCACAAGAAGTCATACCGCCGGATGGCGCGGCCTTGGTGGCCAAGACCGACCCCCAAGGGCGGATCACCTACGTCAACCCCGCCTTCGCGAGGATCAGCGGTTTTCCGGAAGCCGAACTCCTGGGCCTGCCCCATAGCGTGGTCCGCCACCCGGACATGCCGGGCGCGGTGTTCGCCGACCTGTGGCGGGATTTGCGGACCGGGCGACCTTGGACCGGGTATGTGAAGAACCGCTGTAAAAACGGGGATTTCTACTGGGTTGAGGCCCATATCTCCCCGATCTGGGAAGACGGGACCATCGCCGGCTATATGGGCGTGAGCCGCAAAGCCCCCTTGGCCGCCATCCGGAACGCCGAAACCGCCTATCGCGAGCTGCGGGGCCAGGCGGCGGGCCGGTGGCGCGTGGTCCATGGCCGGGTGGTGGACGCGGGCTGGCGCGGACGCGGACGGGAGGCTTGGGGACGGCTTTCGGTGTCGGCCAAGCTGATCCTGGGCTGCCTTGCCGCCATGGCCTTGGTGATGGCGCTGGGCGTGCCCATCCTCAACGGCGAAGTGGGCGACACCCTCGACCGCAACGGCGAGGCCGGGCTTAAAACCAATGTCGGGTTGATCCGCGATATTTTCGAGTTGCGCCTGGAATCCATGCGCAACAAAGCCACCCTGCTCAACCACGCCCTGGACACGCTGTTCCCCGATGGCTTCGCATTGGGCGGCACGCCGGACAACCCCCAGTTGTTACTAGGCAAAGGACCGGCCCTCAACGGCGACCACGCGGCGCTGGACCGCTTCAGCCAGGGTACCGGGACGGTCGCCACCCTGTTCGCCGCCAAGGGCGATGATTTCGTGCGGGTCGCCACCTCGCTCAGGCGCGAGGACGGCAGGCGGGCCGTCGATACCTTGCTGGGCCAACAGCATCCCGCCTATGCCAGCGTCAGCCAAGGCCGGGCCTACAGCGGCCGGGCGACCTTGTTCGGCAAGGAGTACTACACCAGCTATACCCCGCTGCGGGACGGTTCCGGCAAGGTGGTGGGGCTGAGCTTCGTCGGGATCGATTTGGCGGCGGAACTGGCCGACCTCAAACAGCGCATCAACGCGATCAAGATCGGCCAGACCGGCTATTACTACGTGCTGGACGCCAATCCCGGTCCCGATTACGGCAAGCTCCTGGTCCATCCCGGCAAGGAAGGCACCAACATCGCCGATGCCAAGGACAGCTCGGGCCGCGAATTCATCCGCGACATCCTCGAACGCAAGCAAGGCAGCATCCGCTATCCCTGGATGAACAAGGAACTGGGCGACACCAAGCCGCGCGAGAAAGTGGTGGTGTTCGACACCTTGCCGGAAACCCGATGGGTGGTGGCGGGCGGCACCTTCAGCGAGGAGTTCGAGTCCTTGTCCACCCGGATCGGCCTTTACGTGATCCTGGGCGGGGTGGCGATGATGTTGTTGCTGATCGGCATCCTCTACGGCTTGGTGCGGCGCTCGGTCATCCGGCCCTTGCAGGCCGAGGTGTTGCCGGCCTTCCGGGCGCTGTCCGCCGGGAAATACGACACCCGCCTGGACCTGGGCGGCCGCGACGAAATCGCCCAGGTGCTCCAGGGCTTGGAAACCATGCAAATCCGGCTGGGCTTCGAGGTGTCCGAGGCCAAGCGGCGGGCGGACGAAATGGCCCGGGTCAAGATGGCCCTGGACAGCGTCAGCACCCCGGTGCGCATCGCCCAACCGGACGGCGAGGTGATCTACGCCAATCCGGCCTTGCTGGCGGTCTTGAGGCGGATCGAACCCGTCTTGCGGGCCCAGAATCCCGGTTTCGATATCGAGCGCTTCGTGGGCGGCAGCATCGGGGTGCTGTACCCCGACCCGGACGGGGCTTTGGCGCGGCTGGCCGCGTTGCGCACCGGCGAGGAACGGGTCCTGGACATCGGCGACCGCACTTTCCGGGTCTTCACCAGCCCGGTGTTCGATGGGGACGGCGAGCGCTTGGGTTCGGTGGGCGAATGGCAGGATATTACCGACCCGTTGCGGGCGGAGCGGGAGATTTCCACCATCGTCGAATATGCCGGATTCGGCGATTTCGACCGGCGCATCGCCCCGGACGGCAAGGAAGGCTTTTTCCTCACCCTGGCGCAGGGCATCAACCGCCTGCTCGACGGCACCCAAAGGGCGCTGGCGGAAACCTCGGACATCCTGTCCCGCATCGCCCACGGCGACCTGAGCCGGACCATGGAAGCGGATTATCGCGGCGTGTTCGGGCAATTGAGCGACGATATCAACGCCACCATCGCCCAATTGCGCGGCGTGGTCGCCCAGATCAAGGACGGTGCCGAGGCTATCGACACCGCCGCCAAGGAAATCGCGGCCGGCAACCTCGACCTCTCGCGCCGCACCGAGCAACAAGCCGCCAACCTGGAACAGACCGCCAGTTCGATGGAACAACTCAGCGCCACCGTCCAGCAGAACGCCGAACACGCCCGCAAGGCCAGCGAGCTGGCGGAATCCAGCAACGCCATTGCCCGGCGCGGCGGGGAATTGGTCAAGCGGGTGGTGGATACCATGGACCGCATCCGCGATAGTTCGAAGCAAATCACCGATATCATCGCCGTCATCGATGGCATCGCCTTCCAGACCAATATCCTGGCCCTGAACGCGGCGGTCGAGGCGGCCCGCGCCGGGGAACAGGGCCGGGGTTTCGCCGTGGTCGCCGGGGAAATCCGCGGCCTCGCCCACCGTTCGGCCAGCGCGGCCAAGGAAATCAAGGCGTTGATCGAAGCCTCGGTGGAGAAGGTCGAGGAAGGGACGCGTTGGGTGGCGGAATCGGGGTCCAACATGGACGAGATCATGGCGGGTTTCCAGCGGGTGGCGAACTGGGTCGGCGACATCAGCACGGCCAGCGCGGAGCAAAGTTCGGGAATCGCCCAGGTGGCCCAGGCCGTCCTGCACATGGAGGAAACCACCCAGAAGAACGCGGCCTTGGTGGAGGAAGCCGCCGCCGCTTCGGAAAGCCTGGAGGAGCAGGTCCAGGGCTTGGTCGGGGCCATCAGCCATTTCAAGCTGTCCTGAGGACGACGGCGGGACCACGGCCCGCCGGTCTTTTCCAGCCTACATCCCGTCTGTTCGCCGTCCGCCGGTGTGGCGCTGCTTCCGTGGCAATGCGACAATTCCAGCGCCATTGTCCCCATGGAAGTAGCTTGCGCTTCACCCGGACAATACAATAACCAGGTCCGCCAACCCGCCCACTGTCGTTTCCAACCCTGCTCCCGGTGCCCCTATGCAACCTATCCGCGCCCGTATCGCGCCCGTGCTTTGGTCGTTCTCCCTACTTTACAATGCCGCTGGCGCGGCCACCCCACCGCTCACGGTCGAGACCAGCCACCGCGAAGAAACCCGGAATTTCTTCAACGCCCTGTTCTTCGCTTCCGAGGATGTGGCGATGGGCTGGACCGGCGGTTCGATAGCCGGTTGCCAAGCGGGCACCACCAGCGCGGAATTCCAAGCCGCCAGCCTGTTGCGTATCAACCTGTTCCGCGCCCTGGCCGGGGTGCCGGCCAGCATCGTCCTCGACGACGCCTTCAGCGCCCAGGCCCAGCAAGCGGCCTTGATGATGAGCGCCAAGAACGCCCTCAGCCATACCCCCGCCGCGCCCTGGCCCTGCCTGACCACCACCGGGACTGAGGCGGCGGCCAAATCCAACCTGAGCCTGGGCCATGCCGGACCCGCCGCCGTATTCGGGCAGATGCAGGACCAGGGCGGCAACAACGCCGCCGTGGGCCACCGCCGCTGGTTGCTCTATCCCCAGACCCAGGCCATGGGCGTGGGCGATGTGGCCGGGGATGGCACCTCGGCCCACGAATCCGCCAACGCCGTCTGGGTACAGGACGGCCATTTCGGCGACCCGCGCCCCGCCACCCGCCATGATTTCGTAGCCTGGCCCCCGCCGGGATTCATCCCTTATCCCTTGATGTTCCCGCGCTGGTCCTTGTCCTACCCGAAAGCGGATTTCAGCCAAGCCCAGGCCAGCGTGGTCCGCGATGGCGTCAAACTGCCGGTCTCCCAGGAGAGCGTGGCCAGCGGCAGCGGCGAAAACACCCTGGTGTTCAAACCCAGCGATCCGGCCATCGGCGATCCCACGCCCGCCCCGGCCAGCGATATCCGTTTCGATGTCACGGTGGAGAAGGTCAAGCTCGACGGCGCGGAGTTACCGCCCTTCACCTATAGCATGACCCTGTTCGACCCCGCCGGTTATGGCACCGACACCGTGCTGGCCGATGTCAGCGGCCCGGAACATCCGGTCGCGGGGCAAGCCGCGGTCTACGATATCTTGGGTTCCGTGCCGGGGGCCGACGGCTATGAATGGCTGCAAGCACCGCCCAATCCCTACGCCACGGTGCAAAGCGCCGAGTCGGGGGTGGACCCGGACATGCTGGCCCAGACCACCGTCGGCTACAACCCCGTCACCGGCGAATTCGCCGCCGAGGGTAGCCATGCCTACGTCCTGCGCCATTTCCGCCCCGAGGCCCAAACCCTGACCCTGAAGAAGCTGTTCCTGCCCGGTGCTGCGGCCAAGTTGAATTTCCAAAGCCGTTTGGGCCGGGCCAGCGCGTTCGAGGTGGCGAAAGTGCAATATTCGCTGGACGGCGGGCAGGCTTGGCACGATCTCTACGCCCAGGCCGGGCAGCAGGACGGCAGCGTCCCGGTCGAGAATGGTTTCAGCCCGCGCAGCATCGACCTGGATAGCCTCGCCGGACGCCCGCTCCGCCTCCGCTTCCGCTACGATCTGGTCGCGCCGGGAGCCGGTGCCTTCACCACGCCGTCCAGCGGCGACGCCGTGGGGTGGTATATCGACGCGGTGGCGCTCGAAGATGTGGAAGCGCTGGAGCCGGTCGCCGTCGCCACCGCCGAGGCCGGACCCGGTTTTACGTTCACCGGCGCGGCCCCCGGTGCCCTGGTCTTGGCGGGGCGCGGCAGCTTGAGCGGCCAACCGCTGGAATGGGGTCCGGTCAAGGCCGTGTGGGTGTTTTCCAGCGCTGCCAACCAAACCCCGGTGGCGGACGCCGGTCCCGCCCAGACCGCCACCGTCAATACCCTGGTCACGTTGGACGGCAGCCATAGCCTCGATCCCGACCATAGCCCGGCCAACCTGCATTATCAATGGATACAGCAGTCCGGTCCCAACGCGCCCTTGGCCGCCGCCAACACCGCCCATCCCAGCTTCACCCCGACCGCCACCGGCACCTATGTATTCGCGCTCAAGGTGGACGACACCCAGGCGACCAGCGCCGCCGCCACGGTCGCCATCAAAGTGATCCCGCCCAACCAAGCCCCCATCGCTGATGCCGGGCCGGATCAGCAAGGCGTGGTGGACAAGCCGGTCACGCTGGACGGCGCTGCCAGCCACGACCCCGATAATGGCCCGAAGTCCCTGGTCTATCTCTGGCAACAAGACGCGGGACCGATTGCGATCAAGCTGGACCCCGTGGCCCAGCCCAGCTTCGCCACCCAGGTGGCGGGTAGTTACGCTTTCCATCTCAAGGTCAACGACGGGGCCTTGGATAGCGCGGTGGACATGGTGAACGTGACGATCCGGGAATCCGACCAAGCGCCGACCGCCAACGCCGGGCCGGACCGCAGTGTGGTCCTGGGTTCGACCGTGACCCTGGATGGCGGCCAGAGCCGCGATCCCGACAACGGTCCCAGCCCGCTCAGCTACGCCTGGGACGCGCCCAACGGCGTGGTCCTCAGCGGGGCCAACACCGCCCATCCCAGTTTCAAACCGGCGCAACTGGGCACCTATGGCTTCCGCCTGACCGTGAGCGATGGCGTCGCGGCTTATAAAAGCTCCGACACCGTCACCATCACCGTGACCAACGCCGCCCCGGTGGCGAACGCCGGACCGGACCGGAGTGTCCCGCTGGGTTCGACCGTGACCTTGGACGGCAGCCAGAGCCGCGATCCCGATAACGCGCCGAATCCGCTCAAATACCTGTGGGAAGCCCCGCCCGGCTCGAATATCGCCCTGACCGGGGCCGATACCGCCCACCCCAGCTTCAAGGCCGACAAGACCGGCGCTTTCGAGTTCGGCTTAACCATCGACGATGGCAACCAGAAGAATTTCGACACGGTGAAGATCAGCGTGACCAACGCCGCCCCGGTCGCCAACGCCGGGCCGGACCAATCCGTGCTCTTGGGTTCGACCGTGATTTTGGACGGCAGCCAGAGCCGCGATCCCGACAACGTGCCGGGTCCGCTGCAATACCAATGGCAGGCACCGCAAGGCTCGGGACTCGCGCTGAGCGGGGCCGATACCGCCCATCCCAGCTTCACGCCCACCCAGCCCGGCAGCTATGAGTTCGGCCTGATCGTCACCGATGGCAACCTGCAAAACTTCGACAAGGTGATCGTCGTCGTCACCAACCAAACCCCGGTGGCGAACGCCGGTCCCGATATCGGCGCCGAGACCGGAGCCACCGTCACCCTGGACGGCAGCGCCAGCGCCGATCCCGACCACGCGCCCGGTCCCTTGGCTTATCATTGGCTGGTGCCCACGGGCATTGTCCTGAACGGGTCCGAGACCGCCCACCCCAGCTTCGTACCGAATGAACCCGGCACCTATAGCTTCGGCTTGGTGGTCGATGATGGTGCCGCCCAGAGCGCCACCGATGCCGTCACGGTGACGGTCGCCCCGCCGCCGCCCCTGCGCCTGCTCAGCCCCCAACCCGGCGACAACCTGAGGGCCAAGCAAAAGCAGGCGGTGACTTGGCAATCGAACGGCATCGCGGGTTCGGTCAAACTGACGCTGTCCTTGTCCAAGAACGGGGTGAAATGGACCAAGCTCGCCACGCCCAAGAACACGGGCCGCTATACCTGGAAAGTCACCAAGGCCCAGGCGGGCGCGGCGGTGCGGCTGCGGCTGTGCGCCCCGGCCAGGCTACCACTCAGCGGTCCGCGTTGCGACGAAACCGACGGTTCTTTCACGGTATCGCGCTGAGGGATAATCCGCGGGCATGGCCGGAAACCATGCCCGCCGTGCGCGTTGGCGGGCGGATACGGCGGGTTCCACCCCGGAAACCCCGCCCCGGCGCCTCCATATCGCCCATCCCAATCCCTGCCATCCTATGAATAATCCTCCATCCGCCGAATCCCAAGCCGCCACCCTGCTCCAAACCCTCCGCGCCGAACTCTCCAAAGCCCTGATCGGCCAAGCCGACCTGATCGACGAAGTCCTGATCGGCTTGGTTTCGGGAGCGCATGTGTTGTTGGAGGGCGTCCCCGGCCTGGGCAAAACCCTGCTGGTCAAGGCGCTGGCGCGAGCTTGCGCCGGGCAATTCGGGCGCATCCAATTCACGCCCGACCTGATGCCCTCGGATGTGGTGGGCCATACCTTCTTCGATATGGCGAGCGGCCAGTTCATCACCCGCCGGGGTCCGGTGTTCGCCCATTGGCTGCTGGCCGACGAGATCAACCGCGCCCCGGCCAAGACCCAGGCCGCCCTGTTGGAAGTCATGCAGGAAAACCAAGTGACCCTGGACGGCACGGCCCTGCCCCTGCCCCGGCCCTTCATGGTGCTGGCGACCCAGAATCCCATCGAGCAGGAAGGCACCTATCCCCTGCCCGAAGCGCAATTGGACCGCTTCCTGCTCAAAATCCGCATCGACTACCCCAGCCTGGAAGATGAATTACGCCTCACCCGCCAAGTCACCCAAGGTCGCACCGGCGGCGACCTGGACGTAGACGCGGTCGCCACGGTGTTGACGCCCGAGCAGGTGCTGGGTTTGCAACGGGCGGCGGCGGCGGTGGCGGTGGACGAGCGGGTGCTGGCCTACGCCGTCGCCATCGTCCGCGCTACCCGCGACGATCCGCGCTTGGCGCTGGGGTCCGGGCCGCGCGGCGGCATCGCCCTGGTGCGGGCGGGCCGGGCGCGGGCGGTATTGGCCGGATGCGGTTATGCCACCCCGGACGATATCAAGGCCGTGGCCCTGCCCGCGTTGCGGCACCGGGTGATGCCCGCGCCGGAAGCGGATATCGAGGGACTGACCGCCGACGATGTGCTGCGGGCCTTGTTGGAATATGTGCCCGCGCCCCGGCTGTAGGATGGCGGGGTTATTGCCGCACCGGCCCTTGCTCGTCGCCCTGGCGGGCTGGTTCGGCAGCGCGGTGTTGGCGGTGGTGTGGCCTGGGCTGTTGCCGGTTTGGCAATGGGGCGGGGCGGTCCTGCTGGGCGTGGCCTTGGCCGATGCCGGGCTGGCGTTGCGTTTCGGCAAACCGCCGACGGTGCGGCGCGAGGTCCGGGCTGTCTGGCCTTTGGGCGTGGCGCAAACCATCGGCTTGCGCCTGACCGGCGGGGATGGCGCGGGCTGGGTGTTCGACCGCCCGCCCCTGGCGTTCGCCGCCGCGGCCCAAGCCCAGGCGTTCCGGGTGCGGGATGGGGAATGGACCCAGGTCCATTATCGGCTCACGCCCACCGAGCGCGGCGAGCATCGCTTCGGCGCGGTCGAATTGCGGCTGTTGTCGCCCTTGCGCTTGTGGCTGACCCAGCACCGGGCGGGGGAAACCCAGACGGTGCGGGTCTATCCCAATTTCGCCCAGATCGCCGAATACACCTTGCTGGCGACCGACAACCGGCTGTCGCAACTGGGCGTATTGCGGCGGCGGCGGCGCGGCGAAGGCTCGGATTTCCAGCAACTGCGCGAGTACCGCCGCGACGATGCCCTGCGTAGCATCGATTGGAAAGCCACGGCCAAGTACCGCAAGCCCATCGTCCGCGAATACCAGGACGAGCGCGACCAACGGCTGGTGTTCCTGTTGGATTGCGGCCAGCGCATGCGGGCGCGGGACGGGGTGCTGTCCCATTTCGACCATACCCTGAACGCCTTGCTGTTGCTGGCCTATGTGGCCCTGCGCCAGGGCGACGGGGTGGGCCTCGCCACCTTCGCCCATGCCCAGCCGCGTTTCCTGGCCCCGCGCAAATCGCTGGGCACCGTCCAACACCTGCTGGACGCCACCTACGACCTGCAACCCACGCCGCGCACCCCGGATTATTTGAGGGCGGCCCAATCCTTGGCCGAGCGGCTGGAACGGCGGGCGCTGATCATCCTGCTCACCAATCTGCGCGACGAGGACGAGTCCACCCTGGTCCCGGCCTTGCGCCTGTTGGGACGGCGGCATCCTGTGCTGGTCGCCAATTTGCGGGAAACCGTCCTGGACGCGGTGTTGGCCCGGCCCATCGCGGATTTCGACGCCGCCTTGGGCTATGCCGCCGCCGTGGATTACCGCCGCGCCCGGCGGCGGCAATGGGCGGTGTTGCAGGCCCAGGGTGCCCAGGTGTTGGAGGTGGCCCCGCCCGGATTGCCCACGGCCCTGGTCAACCGCTATTGGGAGATGAAGCGTGGCGGTCTGCTATGAGGAGTAATATCGCTGTTTCGCCATATCTTGTTCAAACCCGGAGCCCTCCATGAGCACGCCAGAACCCACCCCCGAGGCCGACGAAACCCAGAATCCCTACGAAGCGCCCCAGGCCAGGGTGGACGATCCCGGCCTCGAAGGTCTGGGCGAATTACTGGAGACGCCCCGTGCGCTCGAATTCATGCGGGGTTTGGGGTGGTTGGCCGGCGGCTGGGAATTGTTCGCCAGGGCACCCGCCACCTGGATCGGCATCGTGATCCTGTGGATGGTCATTATCGGCTTGATCCTGTTGGGCCAGAGCCTGGTGGCGAATCTGGTGGTGGGGCTGGTCAATACACTGTTCATGGGCGGCCTGATGTATGGCTGCCATGCGCTCACCCAGGAACGGGACGGCCTGGGGGTCGAACACCTGTTCGCGGGCTTGCTCCGCCGCTTCCTCAGCTTGGCCTTGATCGGGCTGGCCGGGAGCGCCGCCAGCGCCGCGGTCCTGTTCGGCTCGTTCATCGCCGCCCTGGGGCTGCCGACGGGATTCAACATCCTGATCCACGGCGAAGCGGTGGCGATGATGCCCGATCCGGTCCGCTTGTTGCTCGCCGTGTTGATGATATCGGCCCTGATGATGCCGGTGATGATGGCGCTGTGGTTCGCCCCGGCCCTGGCCGTCTTGCACGATGTGCCGCCGGGGCTGGCCTTGGGCCTCAGCTTCCGGGGCTGCCTGCGGAACCTCATGCCATTCCTGGCCTATGGCCTGGGCGGCGCGGCCTTGACGGTCCTGGCCGTCCTGACCCTGGGCCTGGGCTGGCTGGTGTTGTGGCCGGTGTTGATCGCCTCGACCTATGTGGCCTACCGCAACATCTTCACCGAGTGAGCGATGACCCGCCCGCCTCCCGATACCGTCCGCGTGGTCGTGACGCCCGAAGGCTGCGAATTGGTCCTGCGCTTGGCGGGACCGGCGGCGCGGGCGCGGGCGTTTTGCATCGACGCCTTGATCCGTTTCCTCGTGTTCGTGGCCGCGGCCACCTTGCTGGGGCGGCTGGGTTCGATGGGCATGGGGCTGTTATTGCTGGCCTATTTCGGGCTGGCTTGGGGGTATCCGGTGTTGTTCGAGGTCTTCAATGCCGGGGCCACGCCGGGCAAGCGCCTGTGCGGGCTGGCCGTGCTGCGCGACGACGGCACCCCGGTCGGCTGGGACGCCGCTTTCCTGCGCAACGCCCTGCGTTTCGTGGACGCCGCCCCGGTGGGCTATGCGGTGGGCTTGGTGACCATGGGCTTGAATGGCGATGGCAAGCGCCTGGGCGATATCCTGGCCGGGACGGTGGTGGTGTATCGGGGCATGAAAACAACCGATCCGGGCGGCGCCGCCGCGGTGGAGGGCGTGGAACCGCCCCCTTTTCCCCTCGGCACCGGAGAACAGCGGGCGCTGTTGGAATACCGCCGCCGGGCCGCGCTGCTGACCCCGGAACGCGCCTTGGAACTGGCCGCTTTGGCCGCGCCCCTGACCGCCGGGCTTCCCCCGGAAGCGGGCCGGGCGCGCTTATTCCGCCTCGCCGATTTCCTGCTGGGCCGCGCCGTCCGGGGCCGGGATTGAAGCCCGGCTGTAATGATCCTGTAAACTGGCCGGGTAAACCTTAGCGCTTGGCCCAAGGGCCACCACCGGGCAAACTTCCCCCCCATCCCGGCGGGGCTGGCATAATACCCCCCGACTCTCCGCCTTATTTCCCTGGAATTCGCGCCACCCGTCCGGTTTTTCCATGGCGGGAGCGTACGGCGCGGATTCCGGTTGTTCCCCGCCCGGACGGTATTTCCCAAGGAATGCCGGGCGCGGGCGGTTCCACGAAGAGTTCATGGAGGCATCATGGCAAAACTCACCAACATACTGAAAAGCGATATCACCAAGGGCGTGGCGATTGGCCTGGGCGTGGCCGCCGCAGGGCTGCTACTGACGCCGGCCTTGCGACCCGTCACCCGCGGCGCGATGAAGAGCGGCATCCTCTTGTTCGAAAAAGGCCGCGAATGGATGGCGGAAGCCAGCGAATCCCTGGAAGATTTGGTCGCCGAGGTGCGGGCCGAATTGGCCGAGCAACGCTTCGCCGATGAAGCCGTGTTCGAAGAAGACGGGGATATCGAAGACGCCATGGAGACGGCCGCGGCAACCGCCGAAGAAGCCCAGGGCTGAAGCCCCCATCGCGCGGCGCGGCCCATCGGGCCGGTCGCGCACCCGCCGGACCCCATCCTTTCCTACCGGCCTTCCGGCCGATCCACCCTCCGCCCCATCCTTGGTTCCAGCGGTGCCGATTCAGCGCAGGCGTTGATGCAGGGGGCTTTTGCGGGGGAAATGCGCCTTGAGGAATTCCATTTGGTCGCTCAAGACCCGGCGGCCCTGTAGGTAGATGTACTCGGCGTGGGTGGGCACGAAGGGGATCGCCAGGAGTTGCATCCCGGCTTGCTCGGGGGTGCGGCCGGCCTTGTGGTTGTTGCAGCGCTTGCAGGCGGTGACGACATTGTTCCAGATATCCGCGCCGCCTTGGCTGATGGGGGTGATGTGGTCGCGGGAGAGGTCGCCCTGGCCGAAATGCTGGCCGCAATAAAGGCAGAGGTTGTTGTCGCGGCGGAACAGGGCGGGGTTGCTGAGGGGGGGGATGTAGTTCGGGTCGGTGCCGTAACCGCTGCCGTGCTGATGATAGGTGGCGATGATCGAGTTGACCTCGATGATGCTGCGCCTGCCGGTCTTGGCGTTGATGCCGCCGTGTAGGGTGTAGAGGTGCGTGCCGCAGCTATAGGCGACCTGCCCCAGGTGATAGAGTTTCGCCGCCTCCTGGTAGCCTATCCATTCCAGGGGCATGCCGGAGGCGTCGGTTCGCAACACCTGTAGATGATAAATCTCCATGTTTCCTCCATAGTTGAGCGCTGGCGGGTTTTCATTCGGGATGTGTGCTTAGGGTTCACTGCAAAAGATCGGAAAAGCAAAGACTTATGCACAGTGTATTCAATTTGGCCGGAGAGGGAAAACTTTGCGGGTGTCGGCCCGGCCCTGGGTTTTGGCCTGGACATAGGTATTTGCTTTTCAAGGGGTTTTTTCGCTGGATCGAAATCCCGTGGAGCGTGCGCGTCCAGGAAATCCCATCGGATCGACGCGATCCCGCGCCAATAATCCACAAAGTTATCCACAGCCTTGCGAACGGCTCCAAGCCGCGGTTTCCAGGCGTATGCTAGGCGGCTTTTATGTCCTGGGTTTGACATGCCCAAGGTGCTGAAAATCGCGGTCCAGGCTCCATTGCGGAGCGTGTTCGACTATCTGCCGCCCGCCGGGTCCGATCCCGACACCTTGCGGCCCGGCGTCAGGGTCCAGGTGCCGTTCGGACCCCGGCGGCGGATCGGCGTGCTGCTGGAAATCGCCGATTCTTCCGAACTCGATCCCGCCAAGCTCAAGCCGGTCCTGGCCGTGTTGGACCCCGAACCCCTACTCTCGGCGGACGATCTCGCCCTCTTAACCTGGGCCAGCCGCTATTACCATTATCCCATCGGCGAAGCCCTGGCCCTGGCTTTCGCGCCCTTGCTGCGGGAGGGAAAATCCGCCGCGCCGGAAACCGTCCGCGTCCTCTGCCCAGAGGGTCCCGGCGCCGCCGGGGCCGCTGCCTTGGTGAAACGCTCGCCCCGCCAAGCCGAATTACTGCGCCTGTTGTGGGAACATCCCGGCGGTTTGCCGCCCGCGATCCTGGCCGGGCTGGACGGTGGCAAGCACACCGCCAACGCCTTGGTCGGCAAGGGCTTGGCGCGGTGGCGGGAACAAGCGGCCCAGGTAGCCGCCGCCCTCCCCGCCCCAGCCCCGGCTTTGGAACTCAATCCCGGCCAAACCGCCGCCGTGGCGCGGGTGCTGGAAGCCTTGGGCGGCTTCCGGGCCTTCCTGTTGGATGGCGTCACCGGCAGCGGCAAGACCGAGGTGTATTTGCGGCTGGCGGGCGAGGTGCTGGCGCGGGGCGGACAGGTCATGGTGCTGGTGCCCGAAATCAGCCTGACCCCGCAATTGGAAGCCCGCTTCCGCGCCCGGTTCCCGGCCCCTTTGGCGGTCTATCATTCCGGGCTGGCCGCTGGCGAGCGCCGCCGGGCCTGGTTGGCGATGCAGCGCGGCGAGGCTTCGATCCTGCTCGGCACCCGCTCCGCCGTGTTCATGCCCCTGCGCGCGCCGGGCTTGATCGTGCTGGACGAGGAACACGATGCTTCGTTCAAGCAGCACGACGGCTTCCGTTTCTCGGCGCGGGACGTGGCGGTGATGCGTGCCCATCTGCTGAAAATCCCGGTGGTGCTAGGTTCCGCCACGCCGTCCCTGGAAAGCCTCCACAACGTCCGCCAAGGGCGCTACCAGCATTTACACCTGCCGGAACGGGCCGGGGGCGCGGCCCCGCCGCTGTTCCGTTTGTTGGATATCCGCGGCCAGCGCCTGGTGGAAGGCCTGTCCCCCCGGCTTTTGTCCGAAATCGGCCAAACCCTGGGTAGGCGGGAGCAGGTCTTGCTGTTCGTCAACCGGCGGGGGTTCGCGCCGACCTTGATCTGCCATGCCTGCGGCTGGGTCGCACAATGCGGCTGTTGCGACGCCAACCTGGTCATCCATTTCGGGGAGGACCGCCTGCGCTGCCATCATTGCGGCCACGAACAAGCCTTGATCCGCGCCTGCGCCAAGTGTGGCGATACCGGGTTGCGGCCCTTGGGCCTGGGCACCGAACGCATCGAGGCCGCCCTGGAAGAACACTTCCCCGAAGCCCGCGTGGCCCGCATCGACCGCGACAGCACCCGGCGCAAGGGTTCCTTGCAGCAATTGCTGGACGATATCCAAGCGGGCCGGGTCGATATCCTGGTCGGCACCCAGATGCTCGCCAAGGGCCATCATTTCCCCAAGGTCACTTTGGTGGGCATCGTCGATGTGGACGGGGGGCTGCACAGCACCGATTACCGGGCGGGCGAGCGCACGGCGCAATTGATCATGCAGGTGGCGGGGCGGGCCGGGCGCGAGGACAGGCCGGGTTCGGTGCTGCTGCAAACTCGCCAGCCCGGCCATCCCCTGCTATGCAGTTTGATCCGCGAGGGCTACGCCGGTTTCGCCGAGGGTTGCGCGGCGGAGCGGGCCGCGGCCGGGTTGCCGCCGTTCGGCTATCAGGCGCTATGGCGGGCCGAATCGGCCGAGGCGGACAGGCCGGGCCGGTTCCTGGCGGGGTTGGCGGAATCGGCGGGACGGATGCGGGCACCGTCCTTGCAGGTGTTGGGTCCGGTGCCCGCGCCCTTGGCCCGGCGGGCGGGGAAGCACCGTGCCCAATTGTTGCTGCAATCGCCCCGGCGCGGGGAATTGCATGGCGTGGTGGAAACGCTGTTGGACGCGGTCCCGGCATTACTGGCCGGGTGCCGGGTGCAGTGGTCGATGGATATCGACCCGGTGGATGTGTATTGAGGGAGAACCGCCCGTGCCGTGGGCACCGACGCGGGGGGCGCGGGGCGGTCAAGTCCCGCCCGGCTCCATGCCCAAGCCGGATCGTAGCGCCGCCAGCCGTCTGGGGTCGGGCCGTTCCACGCAGGCGATGGCCCGCAATCCCCATGTCCCCACCTGTTCCACGGCGACTTCGGCGAACCCGGCGGCCCGCAGCGCCCGTTCCAGCGCCCCGGCGGTGAAGCCGGTATGGTGGGGGGCGGCGCGGTCTCCATAGATCAAGTCCAGTGGGGTCGCGGCGGCGGCGGGAATCTCTTCTTCCAATTCGTCTCCGGCGATCCATTCCGCGATGGCTCCCAAATCCGGCACTTCCACCCAAACATAGCCCCCCGCCGCCAGCATCCGGCGGAATTCCCCCAATACCACCGGCACCGCCTGCGGATACAACCGCTGTAGGCAGCGTTGCGCGACGATGGCGTCGAGCGAACCTGTCGCCACCTGGGCCAGCGCCGCCGGGTCGGCGCGGTCCAGCCGCATCGTTTCCCAGTCCGGGGCGGAGAATACGCTGGGCCGGGAATCGCCGCCGATATGCAGCAGCTTCCGGGCGGGCCGGACTTCCCACGGCAAGGGCGGAACGGCGAAAGATTCGGGTGCCCCGCCCGCCTGCCAGATTTCCCACATGCGGACATAGGCCGCTTCCAAATGCGAACGCGAGCGCTCCAGATCGAACAAGGGCTGGGTGGCGCGGTGGCGTTCGAGCTTGGCCTTGAGCGCGGCCAGTTCTTCCGGCCGGGTGGCGAGGCGCAAGGCCAGGGCTTCATAGGCTTCCGGGGTGGCGGCGATGAGTTCCGGCAGTCCCGCCGCCCGCAACAGGCTACCGGCCATGCGGCTGGCGAAGGCGCGGCCCGGCAGGGTCAGCACCGGCAAGCCCATCCACAGCGCGTCGGCGGCGGTGGTGCCCGCGTTGTACGGCAGGGTGTCGAGGAACACATCGGCCTGCCGGAACCGCGCCAGATATTCCGGCCTGGGCTTCCGGCCCCCGAACACCAGCCGCGCCGGGTCCACGCCCCGCGCTTCGGCCTCGCGGCGCAGGTTGGTTTCCACTTCGGCATTGGCTTGGTAAAGCCATAGCACGCTGTCCGGCACCTGCCGCAACAGCCGCATCCAAATCTCGAAGATCGGCGGATGGATTTTGTAGGTGTTGTTGAAGCAGCAGAACACGAAGCCGCGTTCGGGCAGGCCGAGTTCGGCACGGGAGGGTGTGGGCGTGTCGAGCGGACGCAGGGCGGCACTTTGGAAGCATTCGGGCAGCCGGACCACCCGCTCGACATAGAACTCCTCGTCGCCCGGCGGCACCACGAAGTCGTCGGCCAGGAGGTAGTCGATATAGCCCGCACCCAGGGTGCCGGGATGGCCGAGATAATTGACCTGGATCGGCGCGACGCGGCAGGCGAAGAGGCCGGTGCGGGCATTGCGGGTATGGCCGGCCAAGTCCACGGCGATATCGATTTCCAGGTCGCGGAGTTGTTGGGCCAGCGCCGGGTCGGAATAGCCATGGGCGTCGATGAAGCGGTCCACCGCCCGCTCCACCCGCGTCCGCCATGCGTCCGCCGCCGGTTGGCCCAGGGCGACGGCGGTGATCTCGAAGCGGGTCCGGTCGTGCCTTTCCAGCAGGTCGGCGGTCAGATGGGCCACGGGATGATCGCGCCAATCGGGCGAGATATAGGCGATGCGGATGCGGTCGTGGCGGTGGCGCGGCAGCGGCGGCGCGGGTTGTTCGGGGTATTTGTCGCGGACATGGATTTCGGCGCCCAGGCGTTGTTCCAGCGGATCGCCGCCGACATTGAGCAAGGTCCAGGGCGGGCTGCCGCGATAACCGGCGTGTACGCCCTGCCGGAGCCGCTGGTGGAGTTCGGCCTGGCCGCGCCAATCGCAGACGAGGTCGCGGCACAACACCGCCATCCCGGCGGAATCCGGGTAATCCGGCTTCAGGGCCAGGGTGCGCTCGAAACAGGCCAGAGCTTCGTTCCACAGCCGGTTGTCAAAATACAGGGAGCCCAGGTTGTCGTGGATATCGGCGCGGTTGGGGTCCAGGACCAGGGCTTGGCGATAGGCGGCTTCGGCCTCTTGCTGGCGTCCCATGTAGCGGAGCAGGTTGCCCAGGTTGCTGTAGGCGTCGGGGTATTCCGGCCGGAGCGCCAGCGCCTTGCGGAAAGCGGCTTCCGATTCTTCCAGCCGCACGCTGACCTTGTACAGCACGCCCAGGTTGCTATGGACCTCGGCATAGTCCGGCTTCAATTCCAAAGCCTTGAGATAGGCGGCCTCGGCCTCGGCGTAGCGGTTGCCGTCGTTCAGCAAATTCCCGAGTTCGTTGTAGAACGTGGCGGCGTCCGGTTTGAGCGCGATGGCCCGGCGCTGCATGGCCTCGGCTTCCGCCCGGCGCCTGGTTTCGCGGAGGACGGCACCCAAGGTGTTATGGGCCTCGGCATAGTCCGGCTTGAGCCGGATCGCCTCCCGGTAGGCGGCTTCGGCGTCCGCCAGTTTCCCCTCTTGCTTGAGCAGATTGCCCAGGTTGTTCCAGGCTTCCGGGTAATCCGGTTTGAATGCCAGGGCTTGGCGATAAAAGGCTTCGGCCTCGTCCGGGCGCAAGGCTTTGCGGAGGGTGACGGCCAGGTTGTTGAGCGCCTCGGGATTGTCGGGCTTGAACGCCAGGGATTGGCGGTAGGCGGCTTCCGCCGCTGCCAGGCGTCCGCCTTCGCTCAGGGCGTTGCCGATGGTGTTCAACTGTCCGGGTTGGGTGGGGTTCAAGGCCAGGGCGCGTTGGTAGAGGTCCAGCGCCTCCGGTTGGCGGCCCCTGTGCCGGAGCAGTTGGGCCAGCGACAGATAGTGGCCGACCTCGTCGGGTTCGGTTTCCAACAAATGGCGGTAGGCGGCTTCCGCATCGGCGGCGCGGCCCCCATCGCGGTAGATGATCGCCAGATTGCGGCGGGCTTCCCGGTGCGCGGGTTGGGCGGCGATCAGCTTGAGCAGGAGTTGTTCCGCCGTCGCGTAGTCTTGGGTACGGGCGGCGATCACAGCTTGGAAATTGAGCGCTTCCGGGTCGTCGGGGCGCAGGGTGAGGTATTTCGCCAACCGGGTCCGGGCCGCTTCCAATTGGTTGGCGTGGTAGAGGCGGGCCGCTTCTTGATAAATCTGGGCGGCCTGGGTGGGTTTGGGCTGGTGTTTGGCCATGGTGGATTCGTCGGGCGTGGGTAGGGGTTCGATAGCGAGATGGGTGGGCGCGGCCCCGCGCTGCCAGTGTTCCCACATCGCCGTATAGGCGGCTTCGAGGGTTCTGGCGGAACGCGGCACGTCGAACAAGGGCTGGTGCCGGAGGTTGCGTTCCAGCTTGGCCTTGAGCGTGGCCAGGGTATCCGGCTCGGTGGCGAGCCGCACGGCCAGGGCTTCGTAGTCCGCCGTGTTGTGGACGATCAATTCGGGCAGGCCCGCCGCCCGCAACAGGCTCCCACCCATGCGGGCGGCGAAAGAGCGCCCGGCCTGGGTCAACACCGGCAGGCCCATCCACAGGGCGTCGCTGGCGGTGGTGCCGGCGTTATAGGGCAGCGTGTCCAGGAACAGATCGGCGCGGCGGTAACGGGCCAGATAGTCCGGCGGCGGCAGGCGTCCGCCGAACACCAACCGTTCAGGGGCAACGCGGCGGGCCTGGGCTTCGCACCGGAGGTTGTCCTCAACCTGGGGATGCGGTTTGAGCAACCAGAGGACGCCGCCCTCGACCCGCCGCAACACCCGCATCCATAGATCGAATTGCGGCGGGTGGATTTTATAGGTGTTGTTGAAACTACAGAACACGAAGCCCGTCTCCGGCAGGCCGAGTTCGGCGCGGGTCGGGGTCGTCGCGGCGGGCTGGCGGTAGGCGGCGCATTGGAAGCTGTCGGGGAGCCGGACGATGCGTTCGGCATAGGCGCCCGCTTCCGTCTCCGGGACGACGAAGGCGTCGGCCAAGAGGTAATCCATGTAATCCACGCCCAGGGTGCCGGGATAGCCCAGGTAGTTGACCTGGATCGGCGCGGCGCGGCGGGCGAACAGGCCGGGCCGGGCGTTGCGGGTGTGGCCGGCCAAATCCACCGCGATATCGATTTCCAAGTCGCGGAGACGCCGGGTCAGGTCGGCGTCGGAAACGCCGTGGCCGTCGATGAACACATCGAAGCCCCGTTCCAGCCTTTGCCGGAAGGCGTCTTGGACCTTCGGCCCCAGCGACACGCCGACCACCTCGAAGCGGGCGCGGTCGTGGCTTTCGATCAAATCGACGACGAGGTGGGCGACGGGATGGTTCTGGAAATCCGGGGAAATGTAGGCGAGGCGGATTTTCGGATGGCGGTGGCGCGGCAGGGGGTGCCCGGCATCGGGGAACGGCGGCGGCGCGTACAGCGCCGCGCAACGGCGTTGGGCCTCGGGGTCGTCGAGGGCGTTCATCAGCGAGAACGGCGTGGCGCAGGGCAGGCCCGCCGCGATGCCCCGCGCCAAGCGTTCCAGCGTGGCGGCGTGGTCGGTCCAATCGCAGAGCTTGGCCCGGCTATGCGCGGCCATGCCCTGGGCGTAGCGGTGATCCGGGGCGATGCGCAAGAGTTCGTCGAAGCATTCCACCGTTTCGACGAAGGCATCGTTCCGCCCGGACAACAGGCTCGCCAGGTTATAGAGCACCGCCGGATTATGGGGGGCAAGCCGCCGGGCTTCGCGGTATTCGGCCTCGGCTTCCTGGAACCGGCCCATCTGTTTCATCAACACGCCCAGGCCGTTATGGGCCTCGGCATGGCCCGGTTTGAGCTCCAAAACCCGGCGGTAGGCGGCCGCGGCTTCCTGGGGCCGGGCCAGTTCGGTGAGCAAGCGGCCCAGGTTGTGATGGGCCTCGGGGAAATCGGGTTGCAAATCCAAGGCGCGGCGGATCAAGGCTTCGGCCTCGTCCAGGCGGTGGCTTTGCTGCATCAGCACACCCAGGCCCAAATAGGCCGCCGCCAAGCCGGGGTTGCGTTCCAGGGCCTGCCGGAAGCTGACTTCGGCTTCCGCCTCCCGGCCCGTTTTCAGGAGCAGGTTGCCCAGGTTGATCCAAGCGTTGGCATGGCCGGGATCGAGGTCCAGGGTTTGCCGGTAGAGGGCTTCGGCCTCGGCGTTCCGGCCCAAATTGACCAGGAGTCCGGCCAGGTTGCTATGGGCTTCGGCGAATTGCGGGAAGGTTTGGATGATCGCCCGGAAATCGACTTCCGCTTCGGCTTCGCGCCCGGTCTGGGCGGCGACGAGGGCGGCGAGATGGCGGGCGTCCCAATGTCCGGGGTTGGCGGCGAGCAGGGCCAGAGCCATCGCCTCGGCTTCGGTCCAGCGTCCCGCGCAATAAAGGCGGGCAGCTTCGGCATAACTGGGGCTGGGGACTGGATTCCCTGGCACGGCGGTCCGGGAGGAAGGGGTCATGCGGTGTCACGCTCGGGGTGGCTGTGGTTCGGCGCTTCATTATAGGGATCGACGCGGCGCGGGCCGAACATTGGCGGGACGGGGACGGTTGGATTGGAACGCCGGGGGATGGACGGTCCTTGTCCTGGTGGTGGGCGGGTTCTGGAGAGGATGCTGAGGCTTGGGGGCGTAGCGGTCGGGCTTGGGCTTATTGGGGGGGAGGTTGCTGGCCCAACAGCAGTTTGCCCGCCGCGATGAAAGCGGTGTTTTGATAGGCCACGAACACGCCCCGGCATAGGGCTTGGTAGCGCGACTGCACCCGGACCACGATCCGCATGGGCTGGGCGGGATTGAGCGCCGCTTTGAATTCCAACTCCTCGAACTCCCTGGACAGTCCCGGCAAAGCGTCCAGGGATAAGGGGTCGCGCAGATCGGAGGCAAGTACCGCGCCCATGACCTGGACCACGCTATCGAGGACCCATTGCCGGATGGTTTCGGGATTGGTCCAAACTGTCGAACCGGCCCAGTCCTGCGGTGGGTTGACCGCGGTAGAACCGTGGTAGCCAGGAGTTTCGATGGTCACGGCCTGGGGCTGGAAGGGGGGAATCCGGCCCGGTGGCACGGTTTCGTGGATATCCGGTTTCATGGGCTTGTTCTCTTCGCGAATGGGGGGAAGGCTCTGGGTTTTTGGGGTTGCGCCGGAGTCAGGCTTTACTTTAACGGTCGGCACGGTATCACTCAGTGAACTGCTGCCCCCAGGGAAGGTGATTATTCACCACCGGATCGGATTGCGCCGCAGAAGTTTGGGCGGGGTTGATTGCCGGTTTGGGCGCGGACTTCCATACTATTTTCCACTATTTACATGTCGATTTCCGGGAGGGACCGCCCCATGTTGCGTGCTATTTGGCTATGGTTTTGCGTGGTCGTTCCGGTGTGGGCGGGGGAAGCCCATGCGCCCCGTGTCGAGGTTTTTTCTCCGCACGGCACGGTGAAGGACGTGCGGCAGGTGGCGGTGCGCTTTTCCGAGCCGATGGTGGCCCTGGGCGATCCACGGCGACCGGCCCCGTTCACGGTCGATTGCCCCGCACCGGGCGCGGGCCGCTGGGCCGATACCCGCAACTGGGTGTACGACTTCGAGCGCGATTTGCCCGCCGGGGTGGCATGCCGATTCACCCTCAAGCCCGGCCTGCCAACCCTGGCGGGCGCGGCCCTGGCCGGGGAACGGGATTTCGGCTTCGACACCGGCGGACCCGCCATCCGCGCCTCCTTGCCGGAGCAAGGCGACGAAGCCATCGACGAGCGCCAAGTGTTCATCCTGGGCTTGGACGGCGAAGTCGATCCCGCTTCCCTCCGCGAGCGTGTGCGTTGCGAAATCGCGGGCCTGTCCGAGCAGGTCGAAGTCGATCTCTTAACCGGGGCGGCGCGGGAAGCCATCCTGGCCCAGCGCCGCCGCCTGGGCTATGCCTATTACGATGTACTGTGGAAGAACGGCGCGGAAAGCCTGCTCAGGGTCGAGGACAAAACCCTGCTGGAAAAAGCCGAGTCGCAATTGGTGGTACTGCAATGCCGCCGCACCCTGCCCCCGGCAACCGAATTGAAGCTGGTGTGGGGCCAAGGCATCCGTTCCGCCAGCGGGGTCGCGACCGCCGATGACCAAGTCCTGGCGTTCAAAACCCGCCCCGGTTTCAGCGCCCGCTTGCAATGCCAACGGGTGAACGCCCAGGCCGATTGCCTGCCCATGTTGCCGATCCGCTTGGCGTTCAGCGCCCAGGTCAAGGCGGAAGATTTGGCCCGGACCCGCATCGTCGATGGTACCGGCAAAACCTATCCGCCCGAGCCTATCGACCCGGCCAAGACCCCGACCGCCGACGAAGCGGTGTTCAAAGGACCGTTCCCGGAAAAAGCCAAGCTGCGGGTGGAATTGCCGGACGGCTTCCAGGACGACGCGGGCCGTCCCCTGGAGAACGCCGCCCGCTTCCCCCTGCCCGCCTCCACCGATGTTTATCCGCCGCTCGCCAAGTTCTCCGGCGATTTCGGCATCATCGAACGCGAGACGGGCGGCGTGTTGCCGGTGACTTTGCGCAATCTGGAACCCACGGTGGCGGGCCGGAATTTGACGGTGGCCCCGGACGGCATTCCCGGCCAGATTAAGCGCTTCGACCAGGACGATGCCGAAATCGCCCGTTGGATTCGCCGGGTCGGCGAAGCGGGCCGGGTACGGGGCCAGTGGTTGGAGCGCACCGGACCCGATGGCAAACCCATTTGGCGAGAAGAAACCGGCGCGGAATCGGTGTTCGGTGCCCAAGACCAAGCCCAAGCCATCACCCTGCCCAAGCCCCTGGGTGGGAAGGAATTCGAGGTGGTCGGCATCCCTTTGGAAAAATCCGGCTTCTATGTGGTGGAACTCGCCAGCCCCAAGTTGGGGGCCGCCCTGCTGGGCGATAGCCGCCCGCGCTATGTCGCCACCGCCGCCTTGGTGAGCAATCTGGCGGTGCATTTCCTCTGGGGCCGGGAAGGCTCGGTGGTGTGGGTGACGCATCTGGATAAAGCCGATCCGGTGGATGGGGCCGAGGTGCGGGTCAGCGATTACTGCAACGGCCAGCGCTTGTGGCAAGGCCGGACCGGCCCGGACGGCATCGCCCGGATCGAAACGCCGGAGGTCTTGGGGGTGCCCAGCGATGTGGCCTACTGCGACGAAGGTTGGGAGGCGCATCCTTTGTTCGTCAGCGCCAGGGTGCCGGGCGATCTCGGTTTCACGGTGTCGACGTGGAACCAGGGCATCGCGCCCACCGATTTCAACCTCCGCACCGGCGGCTATGACGGGCAGGCATTGGCGCATACGGTGCTGGACCGGGCCTTGTTCCGGGCCGGGGAAACCGTGTCCATGAAGCACTTCCTGCGGCGACATACTTTGCAGGGTTTCGCCGCCTTGCCCGAGGCCGCCGCCCCGACCCGGCTGGAAATCTATCATACCGGCAGCGGCCAGAAGTTCGAGATGCCGGTGCGGTTCGACGCAACCGGCGTGGCCGAAAGCACCTGGGCCATTCCCAAGGATGCCAAGCTGGGCGAATATAGCTTGATCCTGGTCGCCGAGGACAAGCGCTTCACCGCTGGAATGTTCCACGTGGAACAATTCCGCCTGCCGACCATGAAGGCACTCATCCAGCCACCCGCCGCCCCGCTGGTCAATGCCCGCTCGGTCCCGTTGGACCTGTTCGTTGCTTACCTGAGCGGCGGTGGCGCGGGCAATGCGCCGGTGAAACTGCGCAGCTTGGTGGAACCCAAGGCGCTGAAGTTCGCCGATTACCCGGATTACAGCTTCGGCGGCACAGCCGTGCGGGAAGGCTTATTCGAGGAAAACGATTTCGATGCCGACGAGTCCGCCACGGCCCATAAGCCCGCCCAAACCTTGGCGCTGACCCTCGACGCCCAAGGTGCCCGCCGCGCCACCCTGACCGATCTGCCGGTCGCCACCCAGGCCCAGGACTTGGTCGCGGAACTGGAATACCAGGATGCCAATGGCGAACTCGAAGCCGTGACCCAGCGGATTCCGCTGTGGTCGGCCCAGGTTGTGGTCGGTGTGCAAACCGAGGGTTGGGCTTCCAGCCGCGACCAAGTCCGGCTCCGGGCCGTGGCCTTGGATTTGGCGGGCCAGCCGGTCTCCGGGCAGAAAATCGCCGTGGAACTGTACCAGCGGACTTATTATTCCTACCGTAAGCGGCTGATCGGCGGCTTCTACGCCTACGACAACCGCTCCGAGGTCAAGCGCATTGGCGGCGGCTGCGAAGGCAGGACCGATGCACAAGGCTTGCTGCTCTGCACCTTGACCCCGGACGCCAGCGGCGAAATCCTGCTGCAAGCCAAAACCCAGGACAGCCAGGGCAACCCGGCGCTCGCCGTGGCCAGCGCCTGGGTAGCCGGGGAGGATGACGGGTGGTTCCAGGGCGGTGCCGCCGACCGCATGGATGTGCTGCCCGAACAAAAGGAATACCAGCCCGGCCAAACCGCCCGGTTCCAGGTGCGGATGCCGTTCCGCGAAGCCACGGCCTTGGTCAGCGTGGAACGCGAGGGCGTGGCCGAGACCTTCGTCACCCATTTATCGGGCCGGACGCCGGTGATCGAAGTGCCGGTCCTGGATCATCACGCGCCGAACGTTTACATCTCCGTGTTGGCGGTGCGGGGCCGGGTGGGCGATGGGCGATCCTGGTTGGCGGATCTGGCGCGGAAGTTCCATTGGCCCTGGCCGGTCGAAGGCGGCGCGCCCACGGCGCTGGCCGATTTGGGCAAACCCGCCTACCGTCTGGGCCAGGCCGAAATCCGGGTGGGTTGGAAGCCGTACCGGCTGGACGTGAAGGTCGAACCCGACGCGCCGGTCTACCAGGTGCGCGATAGCGCCAAAGTGAAAGTGAAGGTCGAACGCGCCGATGGCGGTGCCCCGCCGCCCGGCACCGAGGTGGCCCTGGCGACGGTGGACGAGGCTTTGTTGGAACTCAAGCCCAACCCTTCCTGGCAATTGCTGGAAAAGATGATGGACCCCAGACCCATCGAGGTCTACACCTCCACCGCGCAGATGCAGGTGGTGGGCAAGCGCCATTATGGCCGCAAAGCCGTGCCCCATGGCGGCGGCGGCGGACGGCAAGCGGCGCGGGAGTTGTTCGATACGCTATTGCTGTGGCAAGGCCGCCTGCCCCTGGATGGTAACGGCGAGGCCGAGGTGGAAATTCCTCTGAACGACTCGCTCAGTTCGTTCCGGGTGGTGGCGGTCGCCAGCGCTGGCCTGGATCGGTTCGGGACCGGCTCCGGGGTGTTGCGTACCCACCAGGACGTGATCCTGCATTCCGGCCTGCCACCCATGGTCCGCGAGGGCGACCGCTTCTCCGGCGTGGTCACGGTCCGCAATGCTTCCCAGCGTCCCATCGCCCTCGCGGTCGAGGCGCGGGTCGCCAATGCCGCTGGCACCGCCCTGCCGGAATTCCCGCCCCGCACGCTGGAACTCGCGCCCGGTGCGGCCCAGGAATTGGCCTTCGAGCTGACAGTCCCGGTCGATGCGGGCAAGCTGGTTTGGGAAATCGCCGCCCGCGAGCCCGCGGGTAAGGCCGGGGACCGGCTGCGGGTGGGCCAGGACGTGGTGCCGGTGCATCCGGTGCGGGTCTATCAGGCCACCCTCGAACAACTCGACCATCCCCTAAACATGGCGGTGGCGATACCGGCGGGCGCGGTGCCGGGACGCGGCGGGGTGCGGGTGGATGTACAGGCCCGTTTGGGCGACGCCACCGGCGGGGTCGCCGCCTACATGGCCCGCTATCCCTATATCTGCCTGGAACAAAGGATTTCCGTGGCCGTCGCCCTGCGCGATCCGGCCCGCTGGCAAGCGGTCATGGACGCCTTGCCCGCCTATCTGGACCGCGACGGCTTGTTGAAATATTTCCCCAGCGACCGCTTGGAAGGCAGCGATACCCTGACCGCCTACGTCCTCGCCATCGCCCACGCCGCCGGTTGGGAATTGCCCGAAGCCGCCAAGGACCGGATGACCGGGGCGCTGCAAAATTTTGTCGCGGGCCGCGTGGTGCGGGACTCCACCCTGCCCACGGCGGACCTGTCCATCCGCAAATTGGCGGCGGTGGCGGCTTTGGCGCGTTATGGCCTGGCGCGGCGGGAATCGCTGGATTCCATCGCCATCGAGCCCAACCTGTGGCCGACCTCGGCGCTGTTGGATTGGTTCGACATTTTGAACCGCCTGGAAACCCTGCCCGAGCGTGGGCGGCGCAAGGCGGAAGCGGAGCAAATCCTGCGCTCCCGGCTGAATTTCCAGGGCACGACCCTGGGCTTTTCGACCGAACGCGACGATGCGCTGTGGTGGCTGATGCTGTCCGGCGATGTCAACGCCGTAAGGATGGTGCTGGAAGTGCTGGAGGAACCGGAATGGCGGGCTGACCTGCCGCGCTTGGTGCGGGGCGCGGTTGGCCGTCAACAAAAGGGGCATTGGAATCTGACCACGGCCAACGCCTGGGGCGTGCTGGCCTTGGAGCGATTCAGCGCGGCCTTCGAGTCCGCGCCCGTGACCGGGGAGACCCAGGCCACGCTGGCGGGTACGACGCGGGGTTTCGCTTGGAACGAGGAAAGCCGCCGCGGCAGCCTGAATTTCCCCTGGCCGCAAGAACAAGCCGCCTTGGGCATCCGCCAGGCAGGCACGGGCCAACCTTGGGTGATGGTGCAATCCAGGGCCGCCCTGCCCCTGGACGCGCCCTTGTCCAGCGGGTTCAAACTACACCGCACGGTGGCTCCGGTGGAGCAAAAACGCCCCGGCATGTGGACCCGCGGCGATACCGCCCGCGTGACCCTGGCGTTGGAAGCCCAGTCGGATATGGCCTGGGTGGTGGTGGACGATCCGGTACCGGCGGGTTCCACCGTGCTGGGCACCGGGTTGGGGCGGGACTCCCAACTGTTAACCCAAGGCGAACAACGCGACGATGGCTGGACCTGGCCCGCCTACGAGGAGCGCCGCTTCGATGGCTTCCGGGCCTACTATCGCTTCGTGCCCAAGGGAACATGGACGGTGGAATATACGGTGCGCTTCAATAATCCGGGCCGTTTCGAGCTACCCGCCACCCGTATCGAAGCCATGTACGCGCCGGAGATGTTCGGGGAATATCCGAACGCGGCGGTCGAAGTCCGGCCCGCGCCCTAAGCTTTCCTTTCGATCCAGCGTGGATGGCGGTTGGCAACGCCCTCCCCCGCTTGCTCCCGACCTATGCACATCATCCGCAAACCGTTGGTTTTCGCCCTGGGTTCGATCTTGCTGATCGCGGCGCTGCCCGTCGGCGTATGGCTGGCAAGCTGGACGATCCCAGTGCCCGGTTTCGATGAAATCCAGGCGCTTTGGGTACCTTCCGAAGCCTATCTGCTGGACCGCCATGGCGAGGTGATCCACAGCCTGCGGCTCGATCCCACGGTGCGGCGCTTGGATTGGACGCCCTTGGCCGATATCTCCCCTGCCCTGCCCAAGGCCGTCGTGGTCGCGGAAGATCGGCGGTTCTACCGGCATCCGGGCGTGGATGTCGTGGCGGTCGCAGGGGCCGTGGCGGACCGCATGTTCCACGGGCGCAGGCGCGGGGCCAGCACGCTGACCATGCAGGTCGCGGCTTTCTTGGATGCCGGTTTGAACCGGCACAACGGGCGCGGCATCGGCCAAAAGCTCCGGCAGATGGCCGCAGCCCTGGCCTTGGAGCGACAGTGGAGCAAGGCGCAAATCCTGGAAGCCTATTTCAATCGGGTTGGATTCCGGGGCGAATTGCAGGGCATCGCCGCCACCGCCCAGGGATTGTTCGGCAAGCGGCCTTCCGGGCTGGACGAAACCGAGTCGGTGTTGCTGGCCGCGTTCCTGCCCGCGCCCCAAGCCGATCCGGCCCGGCTCCAAGCCCGTGCCCGCGCTATCGCCCAGGCCGGAATGTTCCACGTGGAACATTCCGGCCTGGAAACCCTGGCGAGTGGCTTGCTCAAACCTAAGCCCGGCTTGCTGCACGAACTGAACTTGGCCCCCCATTTGGCCCGGCGCTTTCTGAAAAAACCCGGAGAACGGCTACGAACCACCCTGGATGCCCGTTGGCAAGGGCTGGTTTTGGAGGCGCTGAAACAACAATTGGCGGGCTTGGATGGGCAGAATGTCCGCGACGCCGCCGCCGTGGTGGCCGATAACGCCAGCGGAGAAATCCTGGCCTATGTGGGTTCGGCGGGGGACGATTCGCGCTCGCCCGGCGTGGACGGTGCCGCCGCCCGCCGCCAGGCCGGTTCCACGCTCAAGCCTTTCCTGTACGGGTTGGCCGTGGCACAAGGTTATCTCACTGCGGCTTCGGTGCTGGAGGATTCGCCGGTCAACCTGGAAACCACCACCGGACTCTATATCCCGCAAGATTACGACCGCGATTTCAAAGGCCCGGTCAGCGTGCGTACCGCCTTGGCGTCTTCCCTGAACGTCCCGGCGGTGCGGGCCTTGGGCTTGGTCGGGGTCGAGCGCTTCCGCGACCTGCTATGGGATTTGGGTTATGCCGGCTTGACCGAGGACGGCGAGTATTATGGATTCTCCCTGGCCCTGGGCTCGGCGGAAGTGAACTTGCCGGAACAAGTGAATGCCTATCGCAGCCTCGCTAACGGGGGACTATGGAGCCGGTTGCGCTTATTGCCAGAGGCGTCGGGCGCGGAGCCGCCGCGCCGGGTGCTAGCTGCGGGGGCCGCTTTCATCGCCGCCGATATCCTGAGCGATAGCGCCGGTCGGTCCTTGACCTTCGGCCTGGATAGCCCTTTGTCCACCCGTTACTGGACCGCCGTGAAAACCGGCACCAGCAAGAATATGCGGGACAACTGGTGCATCGGCTTCAGCCGCCGCTATACGGTGGGCGTGTGGGTGGGGAATTTCGAGGGCGATCCCATGCGCGGGGTCTCGGGCGTGACCGGGGCAGCCCCGGCGTGGCTGGCGATCATGAACGGCCTGCACGCGGCGGAACCGGGTCCGCCCCCGGCAGCGCCCGCCGGTCTGGTCGCACGCGATATCCGCTATGAACCCGCCATCGAGCCACCGCGCCGGGAATGGTTCCTGGCGGGCACCGAGGCGGAGACGCTACACCTCGTGGAGGCCGGCACCCATGCGCCGCGGATCGAATCGCCACCCCGTGGCGTCGTCATCGCCCTCGATCCCGATATTCCGCCGCGCCATCAGCGGGTTTGGTTCAAGGCGAAAGGAGGCGCGGAAGCCCGCTTCGCGCTGGACGGGGTCGATCTCGGCCCGGCCCGCCCGCCATGGGCTTGGTTACCCGTGCCGGGCCATCATAGGTTGGAACTCAAGCGCGGGGATGGCGCGGTGTTGGATAAGGTGGAATTCCAGGTACGGGGACCGCAGCCTTGATGCGCTGGGTGCGGGTTGATGCCCAAGGTTGATAAGACCCGAGTTCGGGGTTGATTTAAACCATCGGTGCATCTTACCAACCCCTTGGGAGATTTGAACCAGAAATTATCTTTGCAATATCAAGCGGCTGGATGGCCATCAAGGCTGGCATGGTCGTCGCATCCCGGCTTGGACTTCATCCTACTTCACCGCTTTGTTATGAATGCTCCATCCCGCTCCCTGCCCAAAACCGGTTTTCCCGGTCTGGTCGAAAACTGGCGCTCCGATCTGATCTCCGGTTTTCTGGTCTTCCTCATCGCCCTGCCTTTGTGCCTGGGCATCGCCATGGCCTCGGGATTCCCACCGATGGCCGGTATCATCACCGCCGTGATCGGCGGCGTGGTGGTGTCCCGGCTCAGCGGCTCCTATGTCACCATCAATGGTCCTGCCGCCGGTTTGATCGTGGTCATCCTCTCGGCGGTGCAATCGTTGGGCCAGGGCGATGCCATGGCGGGTTATCGCTATACCCTCGCCGCCATCCTGTTCGCCAGCGGGTTGCAAATCCTGATGGGCTTGATGAAGGCCGGCAAGCTCAACGCCTATTTCCCGGCCTCGGTGGTGCATGGCATGTTGGCCGCCATCGGCATCATCATCATGGCCAAGCAAATCCACACCATGCTGGGCGTCAAACCCGAGGCCAAGGAAATCCTGGAGACCATCGCCGAGGTGCCGCACAGCTTCGTGGAGATGAACCCGGAAATCGCCTGCATCGGCTTCACCGGGCTGGCCATCCTGATCGCGTGGTCCTTGGTGAAGAACCGCTACCTCAAGATGATTCCGGCCCCCTTGGTCGTGGTGGCGGTGGGCATGGCCTTGGAGCGCTATTTCGACCTGGATCACGAACATGTCTATGGCTTCCTGACCGATGCCCAATTCCTTCCGCACCATGAATACACCATCGGTCCCAAATTCCTGGTGACGATCCCGGAAAATATCACCGAGGGCTTTTATTTCCCCGATTTCGGCAAGGTCGCAACCCCGGAGTTCTGGGCCGCCGTGCTGTCGATCTGCTTGGTCGGCAGCCTCGAATCCCTGTTGAGCGCCACCGCCGTCGATAAGCTCGACCCCCATAAGCGCTATTCCAACCTGAACCGCGACCTGACCGCAGTCGGTGTGGGTAATTTGCTGGCGAGCGCCATCGGTGGTTTGCCGATGATCGCCGAGATCGTTCGTTCTTCGGCCAATGTCAACAACGGGGCCAAAACCGGCTGGGCCAATTTCTTCCATGGCCTGTTCCTGGCTTTGTTCGTGGTGTGCTTCCCCCGGTTGATCCATGAGATTCCCCTAGCCTCGCTGGCTTCGCTCCTGGTCTATACCGGCTTCCGCCTGGCTTCCCCCAAGGAATTCGCCAAAACCCTGGACCTCGGCAAGGAGCAATTGGCGATTTTCTGCGTCACCATCGTCGGCGTGCTGGCGACCGATCTCTTGGTCGGCGTGTTCATCGGCATCTTCGTCAAATTGCTCGTCCATATTTTGCGCGGCGTCGATTTCCGCCAGTTGTTGAAGATGTCCTACCATGTCGAACAGACCCATCCCGGCATCTACCATATCCGGGTCGAAGGTTCGGCGATCTTCTCCAATTTCATCGGACTCAAGAGCGAAGTGGCTGAATTGCCCGAAGGACGGACGGTGGTTTTCGACCTGTCCGAGGCTTATCTGGTCGATCACACGGTGATGGAATTCATCGACCATTACCGCCACGACTACATCGGCCGGGGTGGACGTTGCGAAATCCATGGCCTAGAGAATCACGAGCCTTATTCCGACCATCCGCTCGCGGCCCGCAAGCGCAAGACCGACGACCACGAAGGCGAACTCAGCACGCCGCGGTAACGGTCGGTCCTGGGCATCGTCCATGCCGGAGGTAGGCGATGCGCGGGTTCATCTTGCCTCCGGCACCCGGACCGGCCCCGATCCCCGGCAGGTCCGCTTCCATCCCCGCAGGGGACGGACCCCGTCCGCCCCACCCCGCCGAATCCGTAGTCCGGCATCCGCCCGCCACGGCTTATAATCGAGGGGGTCGATTCCACTCCCGGACCCCGCTTGTGAGATCTTTTTCCTATAAATACGCCCAATGGCGCGGCTGGGCCGTGCTGCTCCTGGTCCTTTTGGTGTTCGCCCTGCTCGGGGGGATGATCTGGCGCAACCTCGAACGCTTCGAGACCATGCGGGCCTATGTCAGCTATGCCCATCGCATCCAGCAAGTCACGTCCGATTTGCAGGCCGCGCTCACCGATTATTTCATCCACCACACCAAGCGCCTGGACGCCGCGCAATTGTCCCGCTTGTCCGCCGAGATCGGGGATTTGGCGCGGGAGGATTATCACGTCGCCCCCGCCACGCCGACCCAATTGGCCGAGTTGAGCGCGATGGTGTCCGACTTGGCGAACGAGGGCGCGACCACCGAACAGCAGGAAGCCCGGCTGTTGCAGGCGCTGAATATCACCGGCGCGATGATGGACGCGGAGACCTTGGAGCGCGAGCGCCTGCTGGAGGATATCGGCAAGGAAACCCGCACCGAGGTCGAGCTGGCTTTCGTCGTGGTGGCGGTCTTGTTGTTGTTCGTGGGCTTGTTCATCAACCGCCGCATCCTGTCCCCGTTGCACGATCTCAAGGAATTGCTGCTGCGGCTGGCCCGCGAGGATTTCACGCCGATAGGCACCCAAGCCATCGATCCCTTGTTGCTGCCAGTGTTCCACAGCTACAACGAGATGGTGTGCCATCTGGCCGAGTTGGAGGAGGCCAAGCGCCATTACGCCGAATCGTTGGAAGCCGAGGTGCGTTCCGCCACCCGCGCCCTGCTGGAGCAACAGGCCAGCTTGGCGCGGACCGAACGCCTGGCGGCGGTGGGCGAATTGGCGGCGGGGATCGCCCACGAACTCCGCAATCCCCTGGCCGGCATCCAGATGAGCATCGCCAACCTGCGCAACGAACTGGCCGATCCCGAACAGACCGAGCGGGCTTCCCTGGTCATGGAGGAACTCAAACGGATGGGCCGTTTGCTGAATGAATTGCTGGACCAGAGCAAGCACACCCCGGCCCCGGTCTGCGAATTCAATCTATCGACGATGGTGGGCGAACTGGTGTCGCTGGTGCGGTATCAGGTGCCGCCAGGGGTGCGGCTGGATTTCGAGGGACCGGAGCGGTTGATCTGCCGTCTACCGGAATGCCGGTTGCGGCAGAGCCTGTTGAACCTAGTCCTGAATTCGGCGGAAGTATTGCGCAATGGCGAGGGCCATATCCTGATCGAAGTCCAGGCCGAGGACGAGCGGGTGGTGTTGAGCGTCACCGACGATGGGCCGGGCTTTGGCCGGGAAATGCTGGAAAGCGGCATCCGGCCCTTCGCCACCGGCAGGCCGGGCGGGACCGGCTTGGGTTTGGCGATGGTACAGCGTTTCGCCCGCGACCTTGGCGGCCAGCTCAGCCTCGCCAACATCCGGCCCCATGGCGCCCGCGTCAAGTTGCTGCTGCCGTATCGCTGTGGCTGAAGGCTTCCCGGCGCGCCTGGGCCACCGCCCGGATGCGCTCCCGCCGGAGTTCCCGGCCCAATTCCACGCCCTTGTGGCCTTTTTCCAACAGCGGAGCCACCGGCACCGCCGCCGCCGCGCTCCGCGCCGCCCTCAGCCAATCAGCCTGCGGATAAGGCCGTTGCTCGAAGCCGGTGCGGCCCTTGGCGTCGGCTTCGCAGGCCAGCAGGAAGGCTTCCAGGGCATCGCCGCGATGGAAGGCTTCCAGCCGCTGCAATAGATCGACCACCGTGCCGGGACGCAATTCCAAGGCCCGGTGGCAATGGCCGTGATAGCGCATGGTTTTTTCCGCCAGCTTGCGGAAGGCGTTGGGCACCTTAAGCCGGTGGCACAGGCTGTCCAGCGCGGGCAGTCCGGCTTGCTCGTGGCCGCGGTGCCGGGGCCATTGCTCCGGCGGGGTCAAGCCCTTGCCGAGATCATGGGTCAGGGCCGCGAACCGCACCACCGGATCGGGCGAGAGTTCCGCCGCCGCCGCCAGCACCAGGAGGGTGTGGACGCCGGTATCGATTTCCGGATGGTGCTGCGGCGGCTGCGGCACGCCGAACAAGCGGTCGATTTCCGGGAACAGCCGCGCCAGCGCCCCGCACGCCCGCAACACCTCGAAGAACCCGCCCGGCCTGGGTTCGTTCAGCGCCTTGAGCCATTCCGCCCACACCCGCTCCGGGACCAGGGCGTCCACTTCCCCCGTCTCGACCATACGCCGCATCAAATCCAGGGTCTCGTCCGCCACCCGGAATCCCAGCGGCGCGAAACGGGCGGCGAAACGCGCCGCCCGGAGGATGCGCACCGGGTCTTCGCCGAAGGCGGGCGAGACATGGCGCAATAAGCGGGCTTCCAAATCCCGTATCCCACCATAGGGATCGATCACGCGGCCCTCGGTGTCCATGGCGATGGCGTTGATGGTGAGGTCGCGCCGCAACAGGTCTTGTTCCAGCGTGACCCCAGGCTCGGCATGGACTGCGAAGCCGTGGTAGCCGGGGGCGGTTTTGCGCTCGGTGCGGGCCAGGGCGTATTCCTCGCGGGTTTCCGGGTGCAGGAATACCGGGAAATCCTTGCCCACCGGGCGGAAACCCTGGGCCACCAGACTGTCCGGGGTCTCGCCCACCACCACCCAATCGCGTTCCTTGACTTCGAGTCCGAGCAATGTGTCCCGCACCGCGCCGCCGACCAGATAGGTTCGCATGGTTTTTCCCCCTGGGGTTCCTGTTAGCATGGGGGCTTATTGTAAACAGCAACGGGAGGAGCGAAGCATGTCCGGGAAACCGCGGGTCGAGATCGAATATTGCACCCAGTGCCGCTGGCTGTTGCGGGCGGCGTGGCTGGCGCAGGAGCTATTGACCACCTTCGAGGAGGAACTGGGCGGCGTGGCCTTGATCCCCGGCACGGGCGGGGTGTTCGAGGTGCGTTGTGGGGACAAGACGCTATGGTCGCGTAAGCAGGAGGGGCGTTTCCCCGAGGCCAAGGAGTTGAAGCAGCGGGTGCGCGACGAGATCGCCCCCGACCGTTCGCTGGGCCATTCCGACCGCTAATTGCGCCAGCAATCGGCGACGGCCAGCCCCGGCAGCGCGTTGACGATGCCCCGCACATTGGTCGAACTGAGCGTCAGGGTGCCGCAACGGTCGTGGGCCTGGACGCCCACGGGCACGGCCTTCAAGGTGTAGCCGGTGGCGGTGAGGTCGGCGATCTGCAATTGGTAGTTCGGCGGACCACCCGATGGCACTTGGTCGGGGAAGATGGAACCGGGGGCCGAACCCAGGGCGGCGGTGGCGTAGCTGCTGTCGGTGGTGAACAGCCGCTCCAGGGCTTGTTGCAGGCCATATAAGGCACCTTCCGCGTCGGCCCGCCGCCCGCTCCGCACCTGCTCCGTGTAGCTCGGATAGGCGATGGCGGCCAGGATGCCGACGATGGCGAGGGCGACGATGACTTCGACCAAGGTGAAACCGGAAGGATGCGGAGGTCTGTTCATGGCGGGGTATCCCGTGGGGGGTTCAGCGGATTTGCCGCCAGGATTGGCGACCTGGGTTGTCGGCGCTATTGCCTTTTTGCACTTCCGCACCGGCCCGGCCCTCGTCGTCGACGCCGGTCGAGGTGTTGGTGATGCGGTGGATATGGCTGCCGTCGCGGACGATGCGGGTGGAACTGGGGATGGCGTCGAAGGCCAGCCCCGAGGGCGCCCCGCCGTTCCCGACATCCTCGCCGTCGATGTGGCCGTCCTTGTTCACGTCGAACAGCGGCGCATCGACGGGGGGCGCGCCCCCGGTGAAGGCGTCCAGTTCCATGATCCAGCCGCTGCCGCCGGCGGTGCAGTGCTGCTGGGTCGGCGCGAGGGTGGTATAGGTGATCTTGCCGTCGTGCAGCACCGGGTCGCTCACGGAGCGCTCGCCCTGGACCTCGCCGCCGGGGCCGATCAGGTCCAGATACCAGCCTTGCTGGGTGGCGTAATCGACCGGGTTGGACGAGGTGAAACGCGCCTTGTATAGCCCCAGGCGGGCTTCGCCGAGGATGGTTTGCCGGGCCAGCTTGGCCTTCGTCACCGGCGGGACCGCACCCGTGGCCGGGTTGGCGTCCCAGATGCCATAGAGGGTTTGTGGTTGCTGGCCGATGGGGGCATTGGGGTCGTTGTCGCCCTGGAGGAAATAGCGGCCCGTGCCGAAGTACACCATGAAGCCGGATAACTGGCCCTGGGCCAGCCCGACCTGGGGCTTGCCGGTGATGGGTTGGCGGTCGGCGTCGGCGCAAGGCGTGTCGTGGTTGACGCAGGCGACGAACAAAGGCGCGGGCCGACCGCCGGCATGATGGGCGAAATCCCAGTGGTCGAGTCGGGACGCGGTGAAATCGAGCTTCCAAAGGTTGCCGGTCAAATCCCCGGCGTAGACATAATCGGCCTTGCGGTCCTGGTTCATATCGATGGCGATGGGCGCGGACAGGCCGTTTTTGTCGATCCAGGCGTTGCCGCCCGCCTGGGTGTCGAAGCGCTTGAGGAGTGTGCCGCTGGCCAGGTCGAGGACGAACAACACCGCGTGGCCGTTCTGGCTGTCATAGCCGTTCGCCACCAGGGCCACCCAGGGATGCTCCTCGTCGTTGGTGCGGAGCAGGAGGGCTTGGGGCAGGCTATAGCCCAGGTCGGGCAGCGGGGTGCTGCCAGTGGCGGCGAATTCCCATAGCACGTTGGCGGTGCCGAACCCGCCCGGATGGCCGATGTCCAGCGCGAAAACGCCGCGCCCGCCCGCGCCGACCGTGCCCAGCAGCAGGGTTTTCCAGCGCCCGCCCAGATAGGCGTCGCCCACCCAGGGCGAGCCGTCCACGAAGAATTTATGGTGGCTGGAATCCTGGATATAGGCCGGGGAACTCAGCCGGTTCAGGTAGGCATAGGCGGTGCTGGGCACATAACCGAACACATCCTCGCCGCCCGCCGCGCCGTCGGTGGCGTTGAAGGCGTGGAGCATCCCGTCGTTGCCGCCGATATAGAGCATCGGAGGACGGTTGGCCTTGTCGTTGGCGAGATAATCGGCATAGGCGGCACCCTCGACACCGGGCAGCAAATCGTAACCGAAATCCTGGTCGCCGACGAAGGCCGGGCTGGAATTCACGAAGTCGCCGAGCAAGCGCTCCGTACTGCCCTTGGCGTCAGTGCGGTCGCGGAAGGGACCGCCGTGGCGCATTTCCTTCGAGGTATCGCCTTTGAGGAACTCCACCCGCGCCGGGCCGAGCCGGTCCGGCGGGAGGGTTTGGTCGGGATCGTACCCGCTGTCGAGTTGGGCCTGTTGATCGCAATTCAAGAATTCCCAGTCGAAGGGGATGGCCTTGCCGACCGCGCCGCCGCCGCAGGCGGTGCCCTGGGGGTTGTAGGAGAAGATGTGTTGTTGGCGGTAGGGATAGGAGGCGCTGGATAGTTGGGTGGAGGCTTGCCAAACCGGCGGGTCCGAGAGCCGCCCGTCGGCGAATCTGAAGGCGTAGACCTCCCCGCTCCAATTGCCGCTGTCGAAACCGGCCATGAACACCAGGGTATCGGCGCTCAGATAAACCGAGGTGGTGGCGACCGAGGAGGCGGAGCCCGAGTTTTGCGCGATGGTGTTGATGATCTCGCCCAGTTTGTCACGGAGGTCCACGGGGTTTTTGGCGCTGAACAACTGGCCCCGGCCATTGAGGGTGGCGTGCCAGAAGTCGTCCTCCTTGTCGGCGATGGTGAACGCGCTGGTGTTCGATGGCCAGTCCGCGGCGGTGAGCGCATAGGGGTCGAGGCTGGGATTGTCCGGCTTGAACAGCTTGCCCGGAACCCCCAGGCTGACCCCGTAGAAATTCATGTGGGGGTTGCTGTTGCAATCCAGGCCGGGATCGTGGCCCGGCTTGGCGCAGGCGCTGGGGATGGGTACCTGGCCTGGGGAGAGGCCTGGGGTGGCGGAATTGAGTCCGACATAATATTTCATGGCGATATCGGCGAGGGTATCCGAAGCGCCGTCTTTATAAGGGTCTATCCCCGAGAATATATTTTTCCCGTCGCCGCTCTTGAAGAGGCTGTTATCGACATTGCCGACGCCTATCGTGACATTGGCTTTATAGTCGTAGGCACCGTCCGTGAACAGGATGCCCGAGTTTTTTTGGCAGGCATATTGGATGGTGTCCGCCTGCTCGAACAGCATCCCCATATATTTCACCGCCTGCCGGTTGGGCGTGGCCCCGTTGAAGTTATAGTAATAAACCCCATCGCTATTATTGGTCAATAAGGAATTACGGTCGCCGACATTGCTCATATTCTTCAATGCCAGGCTAGGCAAAGGGTTTTTTATATTATTCACGCTGGGCGGTGGATCGATCACGGCGTTGATCCTGAAGATACCCAGGTTCATGCCCTTGATATGTTCCAGGGCGAAACCGATGGCTCCCCGGGTCGCCAACTGCCGACTCCGGTAATAGGTGAACCAATTGGCGAAATTCCGCAAGGCCGCCTCGCATTGGCCCAGGTCGGAGAAATGGGCGCTATCGCAGCGGATTTGGTATTGCTTCATCCGGGTCCGGCTTTGTCCGGCCAGGTTCCAGGCGCTCTTGTCCAGATAATCAGTGCCGCTGCCGTTATCCAAATCCCAATATAATGCCTGCAAAGCCGGGGGGCTGGCGGAATCTAATCCCTTGACGATGACGTCGTGATTGAGGTCGTGGATGTATGAACCGAAATATTTGGGGTAGGCGATGCGGATATCGAGGGTGTCCGGCAGATAGAAGGTCGCTGGATAATATTGAACCCCAAGCTTGTTCAGCGGCAGGAGCGATTTCGACGGGTCGTTTATTCTAAAAGGCGTTTTCAATAAGTCCGGGTCGGTTATCCAGGTACCGGCATTGACCGAACCATTCGATGTACTCCATTTGAAATAAGGGGTATCCGCAGGCAGAGTCGGGGCGTCCCAGGTTTTCGTGCCGTTTACAAGATAATAGCCCTTACCGCGGAAAGGGGTGCCGCCCGTGCCGGCATAGAAGGTATAACCCCAGCCGGCACATTTTATGGGGCTGTCGAGCGGGAAGGTATTGGGGAAATCCGGCGTCGGGGATGGACAAGCGGCGTTATTGCCATAGTTGGGTATGATATTTCCGGTCGGCCTGTTCGATTTGACCGGGTCCCAACGCGCCGCGGCGGGATCGGAGGGATTGAAAACCAGATCGTAATCGGCCCAGGGCTGGTAATCGATGCCGGGGTCGAAATACTGGCTATTGAACGCCGGGGAGCGGGCGTCGGCATATTCGGGGAGCGGCGGCACAACACCCGTGGTATATAGGTTGGAACCGCCCCCCTGCGTGGCCAAGCCGAAGGGGTTGTTATAGGCGTCGGGAAACAACGAAGCCTGTACATAGGTATTGGTGGCGAAGTAATAAGAGTCGTTCACGCCATAGGGCATCACCACTTCAGCGGTCATGCTGGACGAATCGTCCACCCCCATGATGACGTTGGGCGCTTCGGCGTTGCCGAGGAACAGCGGCACGTCGGCAATCGAACCCTCCCCCCACGCCGTCGGCATGCCGCAGGACAACACCAATACCGCCGCCCCGAGCGCACCGCGCCGGAACGGGATGGGTATATGGAATCCACTGTGCATGGCGATACCCCTAGTGGCTGGTTTTATAGGTGGATTGCACGATGGCGATGGCGTCCGGGGTGCCGCCGTTGCCATGCGCGGTGATGCGGTAATAATGATTCTGCACCGGCGGAGTCCCGGCGGTGAGTCCGGCGTTGCCGGGATCGTCCACGAATTGCAGCTTTTCCACGATGTAGCTAGGAGGCTGGGTGATTTGGGCTAGGGAACCCGCGTAGGGCGTCGCCCGGGCCGGGTCGTTCCAGGCGTCGGCGTTGTCGATCAGCTTCCAGACCGGGGTCGCTTGGATATTGCTGGCATAGCAGCCCGAACCGTCCAGGCCGTCGGCGGGGGTGCCGGTGCAGGGCACTTCGCCACCGGGATAGGCCAAGGCCTGGTTCCGCAACCATCGTTCGCCCTGCCGTAGCGCGGACTCGGCGGCCTGGAAGGCCAAATCCCGGCTACGGGCGTTGCCAGCCATTTTTTCTTCCAGCGCCGTGGTTTGCACCGCCGCCGCACCGATCACGGTCATGACCAGCAGTGTCACCAAGCCCACGATGAGGGCACCGCCGACCTGGGAGGCGATCCGGCGCACGGCTTGGGTTCGGCGTGGCTTATTGGACGCGGATGCCATTGCGTAGGGCGATGGTCGCGGTGAAGACCTGTCGCAACCGGCGGTCGTCGGCGGGGTCGATCCAGGTGCCGTTGAGGTCGTAGAGTCCGGTGTCCGGGTCTTTGCGCACGTTGTCCTCCACGCTCCGCAGCAGCAGGGCGATCCGCACGCTGACGACCCGGTTCCAATCGGCGATGCTGGAGGCGGGGGAATATTGGAGCGTGCCATTGCCATTTTGTACGCCGTAGACCAGTTGCATGTTCTCCACGCCCTCGACCACGGCTTCGCCGGGGGTGTTGGTGCCGCTGTTCCTGGGCTTGCGGTAGAGCGAGGTGCCGGGGTCGTTGTTGGCCCGCGACAGGTAATACAGTGTCGAGGCCACCCGGTAGACCTCGGCGGGCAGCGAGCCGTGGGGGTTCTGGAGCGAGGCGAGGTTCGCCGTTTTGATGGCGCTCCAGGTGGTGGTGGCGTTGCCGGGGTTGCCGCCCGCCGCGTGGCCGAGGGTGATGCCTGCCCCGGTGTTCTGGAACACATAGGCGGAGGAGCAATCGGCCACCATCACGAAATCGTCGGGCTGGAGGCCGGGTTGGCCGGGATCGCCCGAGGGCGCGACCGTCACCGTGTCCGGGGTCGCGCTTTGCAACGCATCGGGAACCCCGCTATCGGCCCGTCCGCGCACCAGCAGGATATCGTTGCCGAGGATCATGCTGGCGGGGAGCGCGGCGGGCAGCCTCGGGTTCCATTGGGCGGTCGCCCCCGAAGTCTGGGGGTTGCCGGGGATGGCCAGGCGTTCCCCCGGAAAGGAACCCATGGCCTCGTAACCCGTGAGCCGGTTGCCGAAGTCGTAGAAGGGATTGCCGTTGGCGTTGAGGGTGTTGGTCACGGTGGCCGGGGATTGGGAAGTGCAGCCCAGGGAGCCGGCCATGCGGATATCCCGCCCCATCCGGTCCAGGGCGTAGCGGGCGTTCTCCTGGAGCCGGGAGAGTTGCTCTTGGACGGTGTAGGTTTGTTTGGTCGCGAGATAGACCTGGCCGATGCCCGCCGTCAGTAGCAGCCCCGTCGCCAGGGCCACCATGATCTCGACCAGGGAGAAGCCCGCGCCGGGCCTGGGTGGGTCGCTCATGGCGAGAAGCTGGTCGAGAAGCGTTGGTATTGTTCCGCGTCCCCGCTGCGGTCATCGTCCCACCAGATTTTCACGGTGTAGGTGCCGCCGCCACCACAGCCGCTCGATGTCGGCGTGCCATCGTCGGGACTGCCATCGGTGCAAACCACGCCAGTGCCATCGGGCAGGCGCTTTTTCACCTCGGCGGCCCATTGGCTCAGGTCGTAATCCGCGGTTTGCGCGTCCGAACAGAGATTCCAAAGACAGTCGATGGAGCCGGTACCGGCTTGGTTGTCGTAGTTGCCGAGGGCACCGGGATTGGCGCGGATGCGGTCGATGATTTCGGCGGCGAGTTGGGTGGCGACGGAGCGTTGGACCGCGCTGAGGCTGCCGCGCAGCCCCAGGGTTTGCAGCCCGGCCAGTCCCAGCAGGCCGACGCCCAGGACCAAGGCGGCGATCAGGACTTCGAGCAGGGTGAAGCCTTGGCTGGTGCGGGCGGGATTCAAGGACATGCCGTGGCCCCCGTCTGCACCCTGGCGCGTCCCAGGCTGTTGAGGACGATGGCCCGGCCTTTCGCCATATCGCCGCCTTGGCAGAGGTTGAAGGTATCGTCCACCTGCCCGCCCGCGCCGCTGCCCTTGCCCGTCCCGACCGAATTGAACGCGACCCAATCCGCGTCGTGGGAACCCACCCGCAAGGTCAGCGTCTTCGGCAGGGGCTCGAACACCCGGATCAGGGTGTCCGCGTCGTCAGGCAGGTTGTTCGGCGGGCTGTTGGCGTCGGCCAAGACCAGCCAGCCTTTTTCCCAGCAGCCGCCGTCGGCGCAAGGGGCGGAATCGCAGGCGGGTTGTGCCGCCTCCGTGTCCGCCTTGCATAAGAACACCATCTGGCCGCGTTTGATCGCCTCGCTGCGCGCCAGGTTCAGTGCGCCCAGGAAGCGGTTGGAATGGGCGGCCATACGGTTGGCGCGGATCATGTCTTGGAAGCTCGGAAGGCCCAGGGTTAATACGATGGCCACTATCGAGACAGTCGCCACAAGTTCGATCAACATGAAGCCCGCCATTTTCGCTTTTAACATATCAACCCCGTCACTTTGGCTAGGACGATGCCGGAATATATCAGCCTTGACTGCCAAGTTCAGCGTAAACCGACAATCGGCTTATCCATATGGATGAAAGGCGTTGCTGTCCCTGCCGCCTGGGTTGGGCGGTCCAAGCACGATGGCGGCGCGGATCGGGATTGGCTAGGGCGGGGCTGGATCGTCCATAATCCGGGGTCTTCCCACGAGTAGGCTGGATATGGATACGAGCGAGATGGTTAAGCGGCTGCGGATCGGTTCCGCGCTGGGGGTCGGCTTTGTGCTGGGGCGGTTCCTCGCTACCGAGATGGGACACCATGCCTCCGAGTTTTTCATCGGTGGCTTCGGTTTGGGCGTGGTCTTGACCCAGGGGCTTTATTGGGCGGTGGACCGGCTCGCGGGCAAGAACGGTCCTGGATGAGCGGGATGGTACCGTCCGCAGGCGCGGACGGCTCGCGGGATGGGCTTTAGGGCCGGGTCAGCCGCGCTTGGGCTTCGCGGTATTTCTCGGCGGTCTTGGCGATGATCGCGGCGGGCAGGTGGGGGGCGGGCGGATTCTTGTCCCAAACCAGGCTTTCCAGGTAATCGCGCACGAATTGCTTGTCGAAGCTGGGCGGGCTGATGCCGACCTGATATTGATCGACCGGCCAGAACCTCGATGAATCCGGGGTCAGCGCCTCGTCGATCAAATAGAGCTTGCCCGCCGCGTCCAGCCCGAACTCGAATTTGGTGTCGGCGATGATGATGCCGCGTTCCAGGGCGTAGGCGGCGGCTTCGGTGTATAACCCGAGGCTGGTGTCGCGCACCTGGGCCGCGAGATCGGGGCCGAGCAGGGCTTCGGTCTGGGCGAAGTCGATGTTCTGGTCGTGCTGGCCGAATTCGGCCTTGGTCGAGGGCGTGAAGATGGGTTCCGGCAACCGCTCGGCCTGGCGCAAACCCTGGGGCAGGGCGATCCCGCACACCGCGCCGGTGGCTTGGTAGTCCTTCCAACCGGAACCGATGAGGTAGCCGCGCACCACCGCCTCCACCGGCAGGGGCCGCAGTTTCTTCACCACCACCGAGCGGCCCTCCAGCGGGGCGCGCACCGCCGGGTCGGGCAGGATATCGGCCAGGGATAGCCCGGACAGATGGTTCGGCACGATGTGCCCGAGCTTCCCGAACCAGAAATTGGACACCGCCGTCAGCACCCGGCCCTTGCCGGGGATGGGATCGGGCAAGATGCAATCGAAGGCCGAGATGCGGTCGGTGGTGACGATCAGCATATGGTCGGCGTCGATATCGAAAATATCGCGGACCTTGCCGCGGCCGCGCAGGGCGAGTCCGGCGGCCTCGCTATGATAAAGAGTGTCGGTGGCGTTCATCGCGATGGGTTGGGCTTTATGAAAAACGGTCAATCATGTAAGTTTCACGGCATTTCCGCAAGCACACCCAATAATCCGCGAATATGACATGGTTTGGCAAAGTCGTCGGCGGGACCTTCGGCTTGTTCATGGGGGGGCCATTGGGCGCGATCTTCGGCGCGGCGCTCGGACACCAACTCGACCGCAAGGCGGCGGAGGCCGTCCTCTTGGAGGCCGAGGCCAAGCCGGGCGAACGCCAGCGGGTGCAGGCGGCTTTCCTCACCGCCACCTTCTCGGTCATGGGGCATGTCGCCAAGGCCGACGGGCGGGTGAACGAGGCCGAGATCGACTTCGCCCGCGCCATGATGAACCGCCTGGAACTGCCCGAGGAGACCCGCCGCGCCGCCATCCGCCTATACGGCGAGGGCAAGCGGCCCGAATTCGCCCTCGATGGCGTGCTGGACCAATTCCAGGCCGAATGCCAGCAGCGCCACGCCTTATTGCGGATGTTCGTCGAAATCCAGCTGGAATCCGCCCTGGCCGACGGCGTCCTCAACGGCCCGGAGGAACGCCTGTTGCTGCGCTTGTGCGACCGGCTGCGGTTTTCCCGCTTCGAGTTCCACACGATGCGGGCGCGGATGGAGGCCGAGCGGCGTTTCGCCCGCCCCGGTGGCCGGGGCTACCAATGGGGGCGGCGCGAGGTGGCGGGTAGCCACGAGTTTTCGCTGGCCCAGGCCTACACGGCCTTGGGCGTTTCTCCCGCCGATGACGAAGACGCCATCAAACGCGCCTACCGGCGGCTGATGAGCCGCCACCATCCCGACAAGCGGGTGGCCCAGGGCGAATCCGAATCCCAGGTGGCCCACGCCAACGAAAAGACCCAGCAAATCCGCAAGGCCTACGAGACCATCGCCAAGGCCCGCAAGTTCTGAGAAAGGAGAATTCGCCCATGCCATCCTTCGACGTGGTATCCGAGGTCAATCTGCACGAGGTCGCCAACGCGGTGGACCAGGCCAACCGCGAGGTCGGCACCCGCTTCGATTTCAAGGGCACGGGTGCCCATTACGAGTTGAAGGAGGCGGTCGTCACCCTGCACGCCGAGAACGATTTCCAGCTCCAGCAGATGCTGGATATCCTCCGGCCCAAGCTGACCAAGCGCGGGGTGGATATCACCTGCCTCAAGATCGACGAACCCAAGATCAGCGGCAAGCGGGCCACCCAGGTCGTCACCCTGCGCCAGGGACTCGACACGCCGCTCGCGAAGCAACTGGTCAAGTTCATCAAAGACAGCAAGCTCAAGGTGCAAGCCGCGATCCAAGGCGAACAGGTCCGGGTGACCGGCAAGCAGCGCGACGATTTGCAGGACGCCATCGCCCTGCTACGCAAGGCCGAGGTCGATATGCCCTTGCAATTCACCAATTTCCGCGACTGACCCCCAATCCCCCCATAACACCTGCGCCGCCGCCAGGGCCGCCAATACCGCAGTTTCCGCTCTGAGGATGCGCGGTCCCAGCCGTACCGGTACGAACCCGGCCTCCCGCGCCCAGGTCCGTTCCCGTTCGGCGAAGCCGCCTTCCGGCCCGGACAACAGGCATACCCCGCCTTCCGGCGGCGGCAAATCCTTGAGGCGGGCCGTGCCCTCCGGGTCGAAGAACAGCTTGAGTCCCGCCTGCCCGCCGATCCAATCCTCCAGCTCGACCGGCTCGTCCACCTGGGGAACGCGGTTGCGCCCGCATTGCTCGCAGGCGCTGCGCACGATCTTTTGCCAATGGCTGTGGCGGTGGGTTTTGCGGGTTTCGTCCAGCCGCACCACGCAATGCTCGGTAAACAGCGGGGTGATGCGGGTCACGCCCAGTTCCACCGCCTTTTGGATGGCGAGGTCCATGCGCTCGCCACGGGCGATCCCCAGGCCGAGATGGGTCGCCAGCGGCGATTCGGCGTCGCGGTCGCGGCCTGCGCCGATGGCGAGGACAACGCCGTCCTTGTGGACTTCGGCCACGGTGGCGGCGTATTCGTGGCCGTCGCCGTTGAACACCGTCAAATGGAACCCGCGCTTCAGGCGCAGCACGGTCTTGAGGTAATGGGCGCTGTCCTCGTCGAGGCGCAGGGTCGCGCCTTCGGCCAGGGGTTCGGGCAGATACAGCCGGGAGATACGCATGGTCAATCCTGGGTGGCGATAGCGATGCCTTCCGCCGCCACTTCGGCCAGGAAGCGGATTTCCTCCGGCGCGATGACATAGGGCGGCATGAAATAGATGACATTGCCCAAGGGCCGCAGCAAGGCGCCGCGCTCCAGGGCATGGCGGTAAACCCGCAGGCCGCGCCGTTCTTGCCAAGCGTAGGGCGTGCGGCTGGCCTTGTCCCGGACCAATTCGATGGCGAGGATCATGCCGGTCTGGCGCACTTCGGCGACCTGGGGATGGTCGGCCAAGCCCGCCGTGGCCTCGGCCAGGTGCCGGGCCAGGATGCGGTTATGGGCCAGGGTGTTTTCGCGCTCGAACAAGTCCAGCGTCGCCAGCGCCGCCCGGCAGGCCAGGGCGTTGCCGGTATAGCTGTGGGAATGCAGGAAGGCGCGGAGTTTCTCGTATTCGTCGTAGAAGGCGGCGTAGACGGCATCGGTGGTCAGCACGCAGGACAAGGGCAAATAGCCGCCGGTCAGTCCTTTGGAGAGACACATGAAATCGGGCCGGATAGCGGCTTGTTCGCAGGCGAACAGCGTCCCGGTGCGCCCGAAACCCACGGCGATTTCGTCGGCGATCAGGTGGACGCCGTGACGGTCGCAAGCGTCCCGCAGCAAGCGGAGATAGATGGGGTCGTACATCCGCATCCCGCCCGCGCATTGCACCAAGGGTTCGACGATGACCGCGCAGACTTCGTCGGCGTGCGCGGCCAGCGCGGCCTCCATCGCCGCGAAGCTCCGGGCGCTATGCCCGGCCCAGGATTGGCCCGGTTCGCGCAGATAGCAATCGGGGCTTTGGACCGTGTAGGGCGTCAGCAGCAGGGGCGCGTAGGTGTCCTTGTACAAGCCCACATCGCCCACCGCCAAAGCGCCCAGGGTTTCGCCGTGATAGCTGTTGCTCAAGGCGATGAAGCGGGTTTTGCCGGGTTTGCCGCTGTTGCGCCAGTAGTGGAAGCTCATCTTCAAAGCCACTTCCACGGCGGAAGAACCATTGTCGGCGTAGAAACAGCGGTCCAGCCCGGCGAGCCAGGTCAGGCGTTCGGCCAGGAGGATCGCGGGTTCGTGGCTGAAACCGGCCAGGAGGACGTGTTCCAGCGTGTCGAGTTGGTCCTTGAGCGCCGCGTTGATGTAGGGATGGCCGTGGCCGAACAGGTTCACCCACCAGGAACTGATGGCGTCGAGATAGCGCCGCCCCTCGAAATCCTCCAGCCACGCGCCCTGTCCGCGCCGGATCGGGATGGGCGGGAAATCCTCGTGGTCCTTCATCTGGGTGCAAGGGTGCCAGAGGACGGCGAGGTCGCGGGCGGACCAGTGGGGGTTGTTCATCGTTGCGGGAAAGGGTGGTTATCGGCGGACACCGGCTCGGTCATGGCCCGTCTTCCCGGTTGCAGCGCCCGGTTTGGCAACGCCCCGGATCGATCCTTTGCACCATGAACCCGCGCCGCGATGCCGCCCATGAAGAGGGGTTCCCAGGTGGGTTTCAATCGGCCTGCATGGCCTTCGCGATCAGGAAAATCCCCAGCGCGAACACGATGCCGCCGAAGAGATCGAAAGGCACACCCGGCAAGAGCGTGGCGTTTTCCAAAGGGATGCCGAGCAAATCCGGGTACATCATGACATAGCCCACGGCGGCGGCGAGTCCGCCCGCGACGATGCGGGCCTGTTTTCCGGCCAATAGCGAGTTCAAATCCACGGAATATTCCTCCTGTCGTCGTTATCAACAAATCCGGGGCAGTTGTTCCCCGCTCAATAAATCCAGGACGCGCCCGACCCCGAAGGCGGTTTCCAAATGCACCGCCCCGCCATGGGCCGCCACCACCCGGCCTATGGCCTGGGCGTTTTCGCCCAAGGGATGGGCGCGGAGCCAAGCCAAGGCCCGTTCCGCGTGGGCTTCCGGCACAAAGGCCGCGAACCGCCCTTCGTTGGCGACATATAAGGGATCGAAACCCAGTATCTCGCAGGCACCGGCCACATCCTCCCGCACCGGCACGGCGGTTTCCTCAAGCACGATGCCCAGCCCCGCGCTTTGGGCGATTTCGATCAAGGTGCTGGCGAGTCCGCCGCGGGTCAGGTCGCGCAGACAATGGAGTTCGACACCGGCCTCCAGCAAGCCCGCCACCAGCCCCGACACATCGGCGCAATCGCTTTCCAGCGTGGTCTCGAACGCCAGTCCTTCGCGCTGGGCCATGATGGCGATGCCGTGGCGACCGATATCGCCGTTCACCAGCACCACATCGCCGGGCCGGACCTGGGCGGGCGAAATATCGACGCCGGGGCCGACCAGGCCGATCCCGGCGGTGTTGATGAACAATCCATCGCCCTTGCCCCGGTCCACCACCTTGGTATCGCCGGTCACAATCATGACGCCCGCCGCTTTGGCCGTCGCCGCCATGGAATCCAGCACCCGCTTCAAATCGGCGATGGCCAAGCCTTCCTCGATGATGAGCGCCGCGCTCAGGAACAGCGGCTTGGCCCCGGCCATGGCGAGATCGTTCAAGGTGCCGCACACCGCCAGTTTGCCGATATCGCCCCCTGGGAAGAACAACGGCTTGACCACATAGGAATCGGTGGTGAAGGCCAAACGCTGCCCGCCCGCCTCGAACACCGCGCTATCGTGGCGGGCGGCGAGATAGGGATTGGCGAAGGCCGGTTGCACCAGCCGTTCCAGCAATTGCTGCATCAGCCGTCCGCCGCCGCCATGGGCCAGGACGATATGTTCGTATTGGCCGATGGGGACGGGGCAGGCGGGTTGGAAGTCGTCGCTCATGATGGGGGTTCCGGGGCTATTGGGGATTGGCGGGGATCACGGGTCCGATGGTGACATCGCCCTCGAAGCCGCGCTGCTTGAGGCATTGGCGGAAAGCGGTCCGGTCCAGGCTGCCGCTGAGCTTGGTGCCGCCCGCTTCCGGGATGGCTTGCACGGGGCGTTCGGACTGGGCTTGGCATTTGGCGATGGCCTTGAGCAAGGGATCGGTGCTTTCGTCCTGCTTCCAGCCGAGTTTCTGCATACAGGCGAGGTATTGGTCTTCGTCCATGCCGCCATCGAGTTCCTGGGTGGAAATCCCCGCCATGTTCATGCGGACTTCGATGTGCTTGGCGCTTTGGGCGCGGCAGTTCTGGGCATCGCGGCGATATTCGGTGGGCAGGGTTTGATGCGGCTGGGCGGCGCAACCCGCCAGCAAGGCCAGCGGCAAGGCGAGCTTCAGGACTCGGAACGAAAGGGATCGCGGATGGTGCATGGTGTGGATTCCGCCGGATGGGGTTGAAAGGGCCGGTAAGGATAACGGATATGGATGACCACGGCAGATATGGCGTGCGAGGCCCGCCCCGCGCTCCGAAAGCGGTTAGGCGTGGGCGGCGTGGCGGTAGCGGTAATACGCCGCGCACGCCCCTTCCGAGGACACCATGGTCGCGCCCAAGGGATGTTCCGGGGTGCAGCGGGTGCCGAAGGCCGGGCAGCGGTCGGGTTTCAGCGCCCCTTGCAGCACCAGGCCGCTGCGGCATTCGGCGGGTTCCGGCGCGGACACCGTGCCCAGTTCGAAGCGGTTCTCGGCATCGAAACCGGCATATTCCGGGCTGAGGCCCAGACCGCTGGCCGGAATCACCCCCAAGCCGCGCCAAGGCCGGTCGATGACCCGGAACACCTGGGCCAACAAGGCTTGGGCGGGCTGGTTGCCTTCGCGCCGCACCGAACGGCGGTATTCGTTCTCGACCTCGTGGCGGCCTTCCTCCAATTGCTTGAGGCAACGGTGGATGCCGCCGAGGATGTCCACCGGCTCGAAGCCGGTCACGACAATGGGAATCTTATAGCGCCGGGCCAGGGGTTCGTATTCGGTATAACCCATCACCGTGCAGACATGGCCCGCCGCCAGGAAGCCTTGGACCCGGTTGTCGGGCGCGTCGAGGAGGGCTTCCATCGCGGGCGGTACCCGCACATGGCTGACCAGGAGCGAAAAATTGGCCAGCCCCGCCTGTTTGGCCTGGAACGCCGCCATGGCGGCGGCGGGCGCGGTGGTCTCGAAGCCGACCGCGAAGAACACCACCTGCCGCTGTGGGTTCTCGCGGGCGATCTTGACGGCGTCCAAGGGCGAATAGACCGCCCGCACATCGCCGCCCGCCGCCTTCACCGACAATAAATCCCGCCCCGAGCCCGGCACCCGCAGCATATCGCCGAACGAACAGAGGATGGCCTCGGGCCTTTGGGCGATGGCGATGGCCTTGTCGATACATTCCAGCGGGGTGACGCAGACCGGGCAGCCGGGACCGTGGATCAGTTCGACCTGTTCCGGCAACAATCGGTCCAGGCCGTACTTCATGATGGAATGGGTTTGCCCGCCGCAGATTTCCATGAGTGTCCACGGGCGGGTGACCAGGGCGGCGATATGCCCGGTGAGTTGCTTGGCGGTGGCGGGGTTGCGGTATTCGGCGAGGTGTTTCATGGGGTGTCGGCCTCGTCCGCATGCAGGGCCGCGAGGGCGGCGAATTCGGCCAGGGCTTCCGCCGCCTCGGCCTCGTCCAGCCGGGAAATGGCGAAACCGGCATGGACGATCACGTAATCGCCGACCTGGGCCTCGGGCACGAAGGCGAGGCTGGTTTCCTTGACGATGCCGCCGAAATTGACGCGGCCCGGCTGTTCGGGGCTGGCGGGGAGGCTGAGGATTTGTCCGGGGATGGCTAGGCACATAGGGATGGCTGCGTGGGTTGGGCGCGTGGCGCGGATTCAACAAAGGGTCGGGAAACACGATGGCGGCGCTAGCGGGCGCTGTCAAGCGCGGCAAAACCGTTCACGGCCCGCCCCGAACGGCTAAAATAGCCCGTTTTGCGCTCCGTTAAACACGCGACATGAAGGTATTGCATTGCGCATGGATTCCCGAATCCGGCGAAAGCTTCGTCCAGGCGGGCGATTTCTGGCTCTGGGCGGAACAGGGCGGGACGGGCGCGGAGCGGGGTGGACGCCGCCATCCCCGCCATCTGCCCAAGACCGAACTCATCGCCTTCCTGGAAAATCCCCTGGGGCTGACGATTTCCTCTTATGAACGGCGCTTCCATTTCCTGGCCCGCGGCCTGTCCCTGCCCACGGCGGAGGGACTGCCGGTGCCCGCGCCCGAATTCGAGCATGGCGGCGACGAGGAGCCGCCCCCCGCCGCGCTCGAACTGTGGGAACTCGATGCCTACCGCCTGACCCGCCCCATCCGCCAATTGGGCGAACTGCGCTTCCTGGCCTATTACCATGGTCCCGAGGCCAAGCCCGGCGGCGACCTGCTGTTCTGGCATTATTTCACCCAATCGCTGAAGGCGGTGATCCTGCGCGACCGCTATATCCCGGCCCTGGTCTACCGGGTGTCGCCCGAGGGCGGGCGCGAGCTGTACGCCGGTTGGGAGATCGTCTCCGACGACTACGAACGCCTGATCCACGACGCCGCCCAGCGGATGCCGGACGCCTGCGCCATCGTCGGCGGGTCGATGTATGAAAAAACCGGCCTGCTACGGCATTGCGCCGAGGTCTTGGTGAAACGCCTGGTGGCCCAGGCGGCGGAAGGTTCGGCCTTGGAACGCGGCCTGCGCGGCACCTTGCTCGAAGCCTGCGTGGCCGAGGGCGAACCCGTGCCGTGGAAGGCCGGCGAGCCGGTGACGCTGTACCGCCAATGGCAGGCGTGGCGCGGCAAGCTGGCGGCGCGGCGCGAGGAATCCGATTTCACCCTGGTGCTGCAATTGCACGAAGCCTTCGGCGAGCGCGAGGCGTGGCGGTTGGAACTCTTGGTCGCTCCGCGCCAGGAGCCTTCCCGCCAAGTACCGTTAGCCGAATATTGGCGCATGGACACAAAAGCCAAGCGGACGCTGGGCCTGTTGTGCGGCGGCGATTTGGACAAAAAACTCTTGCTGGCCCTGGGTCAGGCGGCGCGGATTTACCCGCCGCTGTGGGAAGGCTTGGACGAGGCCCGGCCTTGGGGCATCGCCCTGGGGCTGGAAGATGCCTTCGCCTTCCTGCACGAAGGGGCGTGGGTGTTGGAGGACGCCGGGTTCATGGTGCTGGTGCCCGCGTGGTGGACGCCGCAAGGCCGCCGCCGGGCCAAGGTCCGGCTCCGGGCCGGCGGTAAGCATCCCACCGGCAGCGGGCGACGCGATGCGCTCGACGTGAGCAGCCTCATCGCCTACCGCTACGACTTGGCCTTGGGCGACGAAGTCCTGGACGAACAGGAATGGCAAAGTCTGGTCGAGAGTAAATCGCCCTTGGTGCGGTTCCGGGGCCGTTGGCTGGCCTTGGACCGCGACAAGATGCGCGAAATGCTGGACTTCTGGCGTCGCCACCAACAGGGCGACAGCGGCATGAGCCTCCCCGAGTTGATGCGGAAGGCGGCGGAGGACGAGGACTTCTTCGAGATCGAGGCCCGCGACAACCTGGCCGAAATGCTGGACAAGCTCAGGGACCACAGCCGCTTGCAGCCCGCCGCCGACCCGCCCGGTTTCGGCGCGGCCTTGCGCGATTACCAGCGCCGCGGTTTGGCTTGGATCGCCTTCCTGGAAAGCCTGGGGCTGAATGGCTGCCTGGCCGACGACATGGGCCTCGGGAAAACCATCCAGGTGCTGGCCCGCTTGGCCGAGGAGCGAGTCGGCGGGGCCAAGGTCGCGCCGACTTTGTTGGTCGCGCCGACCTCGGTCATCGGCAACTGGAAACGCGAGATCGAGCGCTTCACGCCGGAACTCCGGGCCTTCATCCACCACGGCACGGTCCGGCTGCGCGACGCGGCCAAGTTCCAAGCCATCTGCCTGGACCATGACGTGGTCATCACCTCCTACGCCCTGGCCCGCAAGGACGAAAAAGTGCTGGCCCCCATCGCCTGGAAACGGGTGGTGCTGGACGAGGCCCAGAACATCAAGAACCCGCTTTCGGCCCAGACCAAGGCCGTGCTGAAGCTCAACGCCGAGCATCGCTTGGCCCTGACCGGCACCCCGGTGGAAAACCGCCTGCTCGACCTGTGGTCGATCTTCAACTTCCTCAATCCGGGTTATCTCGGTCGGCAATCGCATTTCCGCCAGCGCTACGAACTGCCGATCCAGCGCGACAACGACCCGCGTTCCGCCGAAACCCTCAAGCGGCTGATCGAGCCGTTCGTGTTGCGCCGGGTCAAAACCGATCCCGATATCATGCGCGACCTGCCCGACAAGTTGGAAAACCGCCAGTTCTGCAACCTGTGCCGGGAACAGGCTTCGCTGTACGAAGCCGTGGTGCGCGATGTGGAACGGCATTTGAACGAGGCCGAAGGCTTCAACCGCCAAGGCTTGATCCTCTCGACCCTGACCCGGCTCAAGCAAATCTGCAACCACCCGACCCAGTTCCTGCGCGATGGCAGCCCGTTCAGCCCGCTGCGCTCGCCCAAGCTGGAACGGCTGCGGGATATGCTGGGCGATGTGGTCGGCGAAGGCGAAAGCGCCCTGGTGTTCACCCAATTCGCCGAAATCGGCGAGCGCCTGGAAAAATATCTGGCCGAGGCGCTGGATTGCCCGATCTATTACCTGCACGGTGCGGTGCCCGCCGCCAAGCGCGAGCGGATGATCGCCGAGTTCCAAAATCCCGACACCGGCCCCGCCGTGTTCGTGCTGTCGCTCAGGGCGGGCGGGGTGGGCATCACCCTGACCAAGGCCAACCATGTGTTCCATTTCGACCGCTGGTGGAATCCGGCGGTGGAGGACCAGGCCACCGACCGCGCCTTCCGCATCGGCCAGCAAAAGAACGTGTTCGTCCACAAGTTCATCACGCTCGGCACCTTGGAGGAGCGCATCGACCGCTTGATCGAGGAAAAGAAGGAAGTGGCCTCGCTCATCGTCGGCAACGACGAATCCTGGCTCAGCCGCTTGGATAACGAGACCTTCCGCGAGTTGATCGCCTTGAACCGGATGGCGGTGTTGGAATAGCGGGCGGGTAGAATACCGTCGATCCGACATCGTCCATCAGCACGGGTAAGCCCATGAACACCGAATCCATCCTCCGCGCCGCCGAAGCCATCCAAGCCGCCCTCCTGGCTCACGAAGCCGATATCGAAGCGCTGGACCGCGCCATCGGCGATGGCGACCATTTCATCAATATGAAGCGCGGGGCGGCGGCCGTGGTCGCGCTGCGCGACGAATTGGCCACGCTCGCGCCGGACGCCGCTTTGCACAAGATCGGCATGAAGCTCTTATCCAGCATCGGCGGCGCGTCCGGGCCGTTGATCGCCAGCTTTTTCCTGGCGATGGCGAAAACAATGCAAGAGCGGGGCGCGGACGGCTGGCCGCAGATCGCCGCCGCTTTCGCCGCCGGGGTCGCGGCCATCCAGAGCCGGGGCAAGGCCGATGTCGGCGAGAAGACCCTACTGGACGTGCTGATTCCGGTGTCGCGCTGCTTCACCCGGCTGGCAGAGGCGGGCACCGAACCCGCCACGCTGTGCGCCGAACTCAAGCGCGAAGCCGAGCAAGGCATGGAATCCACCCGCGACATGATCGCCAGCAAGGGCCGCGCCGCCTTCCTGGGCGAACGCGCCATCGGCCATATCGATCCGGGGGCCAAGACCAGCCAAGTCATGATCTGCACCGTGTGCGATTTGGCCTCGACTTGAAATCCCATCCCCTCCATCAGGAACCCCAGCCCATGAAGAAATTTATCAACGCGGTGGACGACGTTTTGGTCGAGAGCCTGTCCGGTTTCGCGGCGGCCCATGCCGATCTGGTCCGGCTCCAACTCGATCCGCATTACCTGTGCCGGGCGCAAAAAGCCCAAAACAAGGTCGCGATCCTCTCGGGCGGCGGCTCCGGCCACGAGCCTTTGCACGGCGGTTTCGTGGGTTATGGGATGCTGGACGCGGCCTGTCCCGGCCATGTGTTCACCTCGCCGACCCCGGACCAGATGCTCGCCGCCGCCGAAGCGGTCGAAGCGGGCCGGGGCGTGTTGTTCATCGTCAAGAACTACGCCGGGGACGTGATGAATTTCGAGATGGCGGCGGAACTGCTGCCCTTCGACCACGCCACCGTGTTGACCAGCGACGACGTGGCGGTCGAGGATTCCACCTACACCACCGGACGCCGCGGCGTGGCCGGCACCTTGATCGTGGAGAAAGTGGTCGGGAGCCTCGCCGAAACCGGGGCCGATTTGGCGGCCTGCCAAGCCCTGGGCGAGAAGGTCAACCGCCGTACCGCCTCCATGGGCGTGGCCCTGAGCAGTTGCACCGTACCGGCGGCGGGCCGCCCCACCTTCGACATCGGCCCGGACGAACTGGAAATGGGCGTCGGCATCCACGGCGAACCGGGACGCCGCCGCGAAGCGCTGCGCCCGGCGGATGCCCTCGTCGGCGATTTGCTCGCCGCCCTCCTCGAAGACCTGAAACCGCAGCCGGATAGCCGGGCCTTGCTGTTGGTGAATGGCTTCGGCGGCACGCCCTTGATGGAACTGTATTTGCTCTACCACGCGGCGGCGCGGTGGCTGGCGGAACGGGGAGTGGCGGTGGAACGCTCCCTGGTCGGCAATTACGTGACCTCGCTGGACATGGCCGGGGCTTCGCTCACGCTGTGCTTGCTGGACGACGAAATCCGCGCCCATTGGGACGCGCCGGTACACACCCCAGCCTTGCGCTGGGGCCGCTAAGCCATGGCGATCAAGCAAGGCAAGACCTGGTGGGGCCGCCGTTTCCTCGAAGGCTTGGAAACCTTCACCGAAAGCGGGCGCTTGGCGCGGGGCCGGCAGTATGCCGCCGCCCAGCGCATCGTCGAATGGGGCATCCGTGGCAGCCGGGTCGAGGCGCAAGTGAAAGGGCAGGCCAGCCCGTACTATGGCGTCTATGAAGAGCCGGTGTATCGGACCCTGGTCGAATTCACGCCCATCCCCGACACGGCCTGGGACGAGGCCATCGGCCAGATCGGCGGCAAAGCCGGGTTCGTCTGCCGGTTGTTGTTCAACGAGATGCCGGACGAGATCGAGCGGCCCCTGGCCCAACTCGGGCTGTCGCTCCTGCCCCAGGGCCGCAAGGATGTCGCCACCGCGTGTTCCTGCCCCGACCCCGGAAAGCCCTGCAAGCATGTCGCCGCGCTGTATTACGCCCTGGCGGCCAAGCTGGACCACGATCCTTTCCTGCTGTTCGAACTACGCGGCTTGTCCCGCGCCGATTTGGCGCTGCGGCTCAAGGCCACGCCCTTGGGTTCGGCCCTGGCGGCGGCGCTGACCGAGAACCTGGGCGAACCCGAACCCGCCCGCACATTCTTCCACCGCCCGGAGCCTATCGCCTTGCCCGCCACGGTGTCGCCCAGGGATTTCTGGCGCGGGGCCAAGCGCTTGCCGCAGGGGGTGGAATCGCCGCCGCCCGCCGCTTTATCCGGCATCCTGATCCGCAAGGGCGGGGATTACCCGCCGTTCTGGGATAAGGAATTGTCCTTCGTCGAGGCGATGGACGGCTTCTACGAGCAGGTGCGCAAGAAGGCCAAGGATTGGATGTAAGACGGCAATAGGCCGTTTTTGCTATAGTCGGGCCTTTGCAACCATTACAAAAAGCGAGGGATTTTTATGGAATCGCAAGCCGTGAAGGCGGGTTTGGCGTTCGCCGTGCTGATGATCGTGGGCTTCATCCTGGTCGGCACCACCCGCGAGACGCCGCAGGAGAAAATGCAGGGCGCGTTCCTGCAAACCTCGAATATGCTGGCCACCCTGGCCCTGAAGAAATGCGGCGAGGCGGTGAAAGCCGAAACCGGCAGCGAGCCTTACACGCCCTCCCAAACCGATGGCGACCACATGTCCCATGTCACCTTGATCTGGGAGAACATCGGTTCCGCCAAACGGGCCGAATGCCGCTATGTCATGGACCAGGGCATCAGCTTGTTGCAGATCGACGACCGCAAGGTGATCGAGAATACCGCCGCCACCGGCACCGCCGCCCCGGCGCAGAAACCCGCGCATCATTGAGGCCGTTCCGGTCCCGCCGTGGTGGTCGGACGCAACGTCCCCGCATCGGTCCGGGACTACGAGCAATGACTAAGCTACCGGCGGGCCGGGCCGCGCCCTCAAGCTGGACGGAGTGCGCGAATTCACCGTCATCGTGCGCCTATGGGCGGAACGGCTGGACGCCCACTATCGGGCCGTAGCCCCGGATTCCGGGGCGGCGACCCGTGCCAGGAAATCCTCGGCGAATCCGTCCACCGCTTCCCAATCGGTATAGTCGTAATCGCGCGAGGCATCGGTATCTCCCCCCGCCATCCTGACGAACAAGCGCACCAAGCCCCGCGTGAACGGCGTATAGCGGCTATAAGGCAAAGCCCCGCCGAAAATGGCGGTCAGCGGCGGACGCCAGCGGGTGCGGGAAAGATAGGCCTCCAGATATTTCCGGGCCACCAAGGGCCGGGCACCAGGTCCGCCCCCCGTGAGGCTAACCGAGAAGAAGGCGGCGGGCCGGGCCGCCAGCGCCTGGCGGTGGCGGAAACCCCACAGGTGCGCGGCCAAAGAGTGATGCCCGTAGTGGATGGACGCCCCGACGATCACGGCCTCGTAGGCGGCGGGGTCGCCGTCGTCTGGACGGCACTCCACGTGGTGGCCCGCCCCGGCCAAGCGGGCCGCGATCCGTTCGGCGATGCGTCCGGTCTGGCCTTCGCGGGTGAAATAAACGATCAGTATACGCATGGTCGATTCTGGATTGGGTGAAGGAACCGGGCGGGTTTCCCGGCGGCCCGTCCGGTTCCCATGGGATCAGGGCTGGGGAATCCTGATTTTCTGCCCGACGAAAATGCTGTCCGGGTGTTTGATGACTTCCCGGTTGGCGTCGAACAATTTCATATATTGGCCGCCGTCCCCGTAAAAGCGCCGGGCCAGGGCCGAGAGGGTATCGCCCTGCTGGATCACATAATAGTCCACCGGGGTCGCCGCCCCACCGCCCGCCGATTGGAGTTCGGCGGGCGGTGGGGTCGGGGCATCGACCACCTGGATTTCGCTGATGGCCTTCCCCACGCCCTTGACATTCCCGGCCATGAGGATGGCTTTTTCCACCGCGTCCCAACTGCGGCTGGTGCCGCGCAAGGTCACGAAACCTTTCTGGTAAAGGACTTCCAGATTGTCGATGCCGGGATTGTCGGCCTCGATATAGGCTTTGATTTTCCCGGCGGCTTCCTCGTCGGAATGGAACAAGGCATTCCCGATATCGCGGACAAAATCGAACAAGCTCATCACCGTTACCTCCTTTGTAAGCGGTCGCACCGGACGGGCCGCGCCGGACTCCATGAAGCCGGCGCGTGGGCCTAAAGTAGCACCCGGCTAGGCCGACTCCAACCCCAAGTTCTTCCAAATCCCCAGCACCGCCTCGGCTTGGTTCAGGGTATAAAAGTGCAGTCCCGGCGCGCCCTGCTCCAACAAACGGCGGCACAAATCGCTCACCACCTCCAGGCCGAAGGCGCGGATGGCGGCGCGGTCGTCGCCCAGGGCTTCCAGGCGCTTCCTGACCCAGCGCGGAATATCGGCCCCGCACATCTCGGAGAAGCGCGCGATCTGGGTGTAATTGGTGATCGGCATGATGCCGGGGGTGATGGGGAGATCGAGGCCCAGCTTTTCGCAATCGTCGATGAAGCGGAAATAGGCTTCGGGATTGAAGAAATATTGGGTGATGGCGCTATTGGCCCCGGCGTCCACCTTGCGCTTGAAGTTTTTAAGATCGGCTTCGATGCCCTGGGCTTGCGGGTGCATTTCCGGGTAGGCCGCGACCTCGATATGGAAATGGTCGCCGGTTTCCTCGCGGATGAACGTCACCAGTTCGTTGGCATAGCGGAATTCCCCCGCCGACATCATCCCCGAAGGCATATCGCCGCGCAGGGCCACGATATGGCGGATACCCTGGCTCTGATAAGCGTGCAGCACCTCGCGCATATTGTCGCGGGTCGAGGCCACGCAGGAGAGATGCGGGGCGGCTTCCAGACCATAGGCGGTTTGCAGGTTCACCACGGTCTCGAAGGTCTTCTCGCGGGTCGAGCCCGCCGCGCCGAAAGTGACCGAGCAGAACTTGGGCCGGAGCGGGGCGAGTTTGGCCAGGGTGTTATTCAAGCTGGTTTCCGCCTCCGGGGTTTTGGGCGGGAAGAATTCCAGGCTGTAGACTTGGGAATATTGTTGTTGGGAGCGCATGGTATGGGGTGGCCTCGCTGATTAAGGGGGCGTTGTCTCGATAATGCCGGAATGGGACCGGATCAAAGCCGGGTTGCGATCTGGTTCAAATATAAGGCTTCCCTGGCCAGGAATTCCTCGGGATCGAAACCGGATAAACCGGCGAAACCATGGTCCCGGAGGGCGTCCAATAAACCCTCGATATTCTCGATCCTGGAGAGGGCGTTGGCGGGTTCCTGCCGGGTATCCTGGACGATGCCGACCACGGCAATCCCATCGAAGACCTGGAGTTTAGCGCATCTCGGCCCTAACACCCGTTCCGCCAGGATGCTTTGGGGCCGCCGGTTGATCACGAAAACCTCGGCTTGTAAACGGGGTAATAGTTCGAGGCCGTGGATGGCGCTGCCTTCGGTGAAGATCAATTTTTTGGCGTTGGCGTAATACTGCCATTGCCGGACCAGCGGATAATTTTCCGGTCGCAGGATGAAATAACCCTCTGCGCCCAGAAGCTGCTCCAGATAATCCTCCCCGCACAGGCAGCCATTTTTGATAAGGTGCGCCCGGCCCACGTAGATTTTTTCCGGGATATCATCGGCTTCCAGCGCTTGCGGATCGAGTCGGGCCAGGAAGTCCAAATATTCCTTGGCGGGACTCCGCCACAGCGCGGCGGCTTGCTGCGGAACGATCAAGTTTTGGAACCGGGTGGGTTGATTGACCAGTTTCACCTGTTCCGGGGCTATCCCGAAATGGGCCAAAGCCTCGGCTATGAAGCCTGGATAATCCCGCAATGGGTCGGATTGGCCGGGCCTGACGCCGTAGACGATGCCATCGACCTCGGGCCGGAGCCGGTGGAACGCCCACAGCCTATGGCAGCATTCCGCCATGAAATGGCCGAAATGCCTAATCAACGGCCCGGCGTAGACATAAGACCCCGCGATCACCGGCAGGGAATCCGGGGCGTCGATAAGGGTATCGACCTCGTCCATGATTTTCTTATTGCGATAATGCCGCACATAGGCCGGGGCATCGTCCGGGAAAACCGGACCACCTTTGAAGGGCGTGGGTTTCCCGCCCAACAGCCGGGAAAAGGGCTGGACAATAATATCCTTGAATTGGCAGTATTCCATGGTTTTCCTAGGCGGCGGGTCGCGGAGCTTTGGATTCCATCCTTGGATGGCGCGGGGAAAATCCCCGCGCCGCCGGTCAGGGCAGGATCAATAACGGTAATGCTCGGCCTTGTACGGGCCTTCCACCGGCACGCCGATATAAGCCGCCTGCTCCGCGGTCAGTTCGGTCAGTTGCGCGTTGAGCTTCTTGAGCTGCAAGCGGGCGACCTTCTCGTCGAGGTGCTTCGGGAGGGTATAGACGCCGATGGGATATTTGCCGGAATCGCGCTCGGTCCACAGTTCGATCTGGGCGATGGTCTGGTTGGCGAAGCTGGAGGACATCACGTAGGACGGATGGCCGGTCGCGCAGCCCAGGTTCACCAAGCGGCCCTTGGCCAGCAGGATGATGCGCTTGCCATCGGGGAAGATGACATGGTCCACCTGCGGCTTGATTTCTTCCCACTGGTATTTTTCGATGGCGGCGACTTCGATCTCGTTGTCGAAATGGCCGATGTTGCAGACGATGGCCTGGTCCTTCATCTTCACCATGTGGTCATGGGTGATGACGTGGTAATTGCCGGTGCAGGTGACGAAGATATCGGCCTTGTCGGCGGCGTAGTCCATGGTCACCACGCGGTAGCCTTCCATCGCCGCTTGCAGGGCGCAGATCGGGTCGATTTCCGTCACCCATACCTGGGCGGACAGGGCGCGCAGCGCCTGGGCGGAACCCTTGCCCACATCGCCATAACCGCAGACCAAGGCGACCTTGCCGGCCACCATCACGTCGGTGGCGCGTTTGATCCCGTCCACCAGGGATTCGCGACAGCCGTAGAGGTTGTCGAATTTGGATTTGGTGACGGAATCGTTGACGTTGATGCCGGGGAATTTCAGATCGCCCTTGGCATGCATCTGATAGAGGCGGTGGACGCCGGTGGTGGTTTCCTCGGTCACGCCCTTCACGGCGGCCAAACGCACGGAATACCAAGCCGGATCGGTCGCCAGCTTGGCCTTGATGGCGGCGAACAACACCCGCTCTTCCTCGGAACCCGGATTCGCCAGCACGGCAGCGTCGGCCTCGGCCTTCGCGCCCAGGTGCAGCAGCAAGGTGGCGTCGCCGCCATCGTCCAAGATCATGTTGGAATAGCCGCCATCGGCCCATTCGAAGATGCGGTGGGTGTAATCCCAGTATTCTTCCAGCGATTCGCCCTTGACCGCGAACACCGGGACGCCCTGCGCGGCGATGGCGGCGGCGGCGTGGTCCTGGGTCGAGAAGATGTTGCAGGAAGCCCAGCGCACTGCCGCGCCCAGGGCGGTGAGGGTTTCGATCAGCACCGCCGTCTGGATGGTCATGTGCAGGGAGCCGGTGATGCGCGCGCCCTTGAGGGGTTGGGCGGCGGCGAATTCCTCGCGGATCGCCATGAGTCCCGGCATTTCGGTCTCGGCGATTTTGATTTCCTTGCGGCCCCAATCGGCCAGGGCGAGGTCGGCGACGACGTAGTCGGTGAAGGTTTCGGATTGGACAGCAGCGTTCATGGTGTCTTGCTTCTCCAGAGAGGTTGCAATCCACCTTGCGTCCGCGGGCACGTAGCGTAGCTCGATACACCGCGGGGCGAGGTGGGTGTAATCGAGCGCCGTTGGGTTGAGGCCATCGCCCCGAGCCTGGCGGCTTCTGGCCGTCGCAGCGCTCCTCGGGGAAAGGTAATCTTAGTTCAATGCTTCAGTTCGGGACGCGGATTCACGGGATAGTGGGAGCGTTATTGCCATGGCGATTCACCCGGATTATCACCGCTAACAGGGGGCTGCCCGGTTACGATGTCGGTACCTTCGTACCAAGCGGCGATGGGCATATCCAGCCCGACCGATTTGAGTTCCACGGTTTCGCCAGCCTCATAACTCAGATAAACCCAGCCGATATCGCCTTCGCGCCGGTAGATTTCCACCTGCTGGCTATCCTGATTGACCAGGACGTATTCCTGCACCGTCGGCAAGCGCCGGTAGGCGGCGAGTTTTTCCCGGCGGTCGGTGGTTTCGGTGCTGGGCGATAGCACTTCCACCACCAGGACGGGATCGTCCAGGCTGTTTTCGTCGCCGGCGATACGTTCCGCCGCGCCGCAGGCGACCATCACATCCGGGTAGTAATAGGCATTGTCGCGGGCGATCTTCAGCTTCACATCGCTCATGAATACCCGGTAGGGTTTGCCGCGCAAGGCCGACAACAGGCTGGACGCCACATTGAGGGCGATACGGTTATGCCGTTGGCTACCGCCCGCCATGGCGTAGACTTGGCCATCGACATATTCATGGCGCACCCGGCTTTGTGCTTCCAAAGCCAGATATTCCGCTTCGCTCAGTAGAACCTGCCGCACCGCGCCCATGGCTTAGAGTCCGGCGGCTTCCCGCAAAAGAGCCGCTTTGTCGGTCCGTTCCCAGGTGAATTCCGGCTCTTCGCGGCCAAAATGGCCGTAGGAGGCGGTTTTGCGGTAGATGGGACGCAGCAGGTCGAGCATGTTGACGATGCCCTTCGGGCGCAGATCGAAATGTTCCAGCACCAGTTCGGTGATGCGTTCGTCGGAGATTTTGCCGGTGCCGTAGGTTTCCACCATCACGCTGGTCGGCTTGGCGACGCCGATGGCGTAGGACACCTGGATTTGGCAACGGGAAGCCAGCCCGGCGGCGACGATATTCTTGGCCACGTAACGGCCCGCATAGGCGGCGGAACGGTCCACCTTGGACGGGTCTTTGCCGGAGAACGCGCCGCCGCCGTGCGGGGCCGAACCGCCATAGGTGTCCACGATGATCTTGCGCCCGGTCAGGCCGCAATCGCCCTGCGGACCGCCGACCACGAAGCGGCCGGTGGGGTTGACCAGATAGTTGATATTGCCCTTGAGCATGTCTTCGGGCAGCACCGGCTTGATGATGTCCTCGATCACGGCCTCGATGGCTTCCTTCTTCATGCGGTCGCCGTCGGACATTTCCGGGGCGTGCTGGGTGGACAGGACGATGGTGTCGATGGCGTCGGGCTTGCCGTCCACATAGCGCACGGTGACTTGGCTCTTGGCGTCGGGACGCAGCCAGGGCAGCACGCCGCTATGGCGCAGATAGGCTTGGCGTTCCACCAAACGGTGGGCGAGGTAGATCGGCAGCGGCATCAGGGTCGGGGTTTCGTCGCAGGCGTAGCCGAACATCAAGCCCTGGTCGCCCGCGCCCTGGCCTAGATCGTCGTCGTAAGCCTTGTTGACGCCCTGGGCAATATCGGGGGATTGCTTATCATAGGCCACCAACACGGCGCAGCCCTTGTAGTCGATACCGTAGTCGGTGTTGTCGTAGCCGATGTCCTTGAGCACGTCGCGGGCGACCTTGATGTAATCGACATTGGCGCCGGTGGTGATTTCGCCCGCCAGGACCACGAGGCCGGTATTGCACAGGGTTTCGGCGGCGACGCGGGAATGTTTGTCCTGGTCCAGGATGGCGTCGAGGATGGCGTCGGAGATTTGGTCGGAGACCTTGTCCGGGTGGCCTTCGGAAACGGATTCAGAGGTGAAGAAGTAGTTATTGCTCACGGTGCGTCCTGTCGTAAAAAGCGGTGATGGTCGTGGATTGCGGGAGGAACGGATGATTATAAATTACGTGTGTCCCTCAACCAACTCGTGGAAAATACTAAAAAACCCTGTCCACCGTGACAGCCTCCCGGACCGCCCGGGCCGAGGTGACAGGGATAAGCCGGACGGCCTTTTTGTCTACATCGGCGTCGCGGGTATCCGTCCGGCCCGGTCGCGGGGGAATTCCCCCACGGCGGCGCATCGCAATAATCCCATCGTTAAAACCCCAAGAATCCCCATGGAAATCACCGGAATCCTGATGTTAGCGATCCAGATCGGTTTCGCCGTCCACGCCATGAAGCGCGGCTATCCTTTGTTCTGGGTTTTTTTGATTGTATTCGTGCCCTTGATCGGCTGTTTACTCTATATCGTGATGGTGCTGATCCCAGAAGCCAGCCAGAGCCGCGCCGCCCAGCAAGGCGGCAAGGTGCTACGCAAAGCCCTGGACCCCGGCAAGGAATTGCGCCAACTCCAGGAAGCCCTGGAACGCTCCGACACCGTGGGCAACCGCGTGGCCCTGGCCCAGGAATACCTGAAGCGCGGCCAGTTCGACGCGGCCATCCCCTTGTACGAAGCCGCGTTGACCGGCCTGTACCGCGACGACCCCGAATTGTTGCTGGGGCTGGGCCGGGCCTTGTGCGGGGCCGGGCGCTTCGGGCGGGCGCGGGAAATCCTGGAGCAATTACGGGAAGCCAACCCCGGCTACGACAACGCCGAGGCGCGGCTGCTGTATGCCAGGGTGTTGGAGGAAGTCGGTGCCACGGAACCCGCCCTGGAGGAGTACGCCGCCCTATTGGCGAAAGCCCCGTCGGCGGAAGTCAAATGCCGCTATGGCAAGCTACTGAAGCAAACGGGCCGGACCGACGAAGCCCGCGCCTTGTTCGAGGCGGTGGTCAAGGACGCCAAGGGCGGCAGCCAACACAGCTACCGGCTGAACCGGGAATGGGTGGAACTGGCGCGGCGGGAACTGGGCTGATTGGGACGGGGCGGCGCGGGAACCGCCGCCCCGGTTTCCATCACAACTGGGCGCGCAAAGCCGACAAGGCGCTTTCCAACTGGGCGGCGCGGGCTTCGAGCAAGGCCCGCCGCTGGTCCTTGATCCAGCCGTACCAGTGTTCCATACCCTCGCCCGTGGTCGCCGACACCCTGAGGATCGGCGCTTCCCGGTTCACCTGCCGCACATAGTCCAGACAGCGCTCTACGTCGAACTTCACATAGGGCAACAGGTCGATCTTGTTCAGGACGATCAGCGCCGCCCGGTGAAACATATCCGGGTATTTGATCGGCTTATCCTCGCCTTCGGTTACCGATAGCATCACCACCTTGCCCGCCTCGCCCAGGTCGAACAGCGCCGGGCACACCAGATTGCCCACGTTCTCGATGAACAGCAGGCTGTGGTCGGCGGGGGCCAGTTCGTCCAGGGCGTGCCCGACCTGATGGGCGTCGAGATGGCAACCCTTGCCGGTGTTGATCTGCAAGGCTTTCACCCCGGTGGCGCGGATGCGTTCGGCGTCGTTGGTGGTCTGTTGGTCGCCTTCGATCACCGCCAGGGCCATCTCATCGCGCAAATCCCCGAGCGTGCGTTCCAACAACGTGGTTTTGCCGGAACCGGGGCCGGACACCAGGTTCAAGGCCAGGATGCCGTGTTGCTCGAACCAAGCCCGGTTCTTGCGGGCATAGCCATCGTTCTTGCCCAGCACATCGCGCTCGATGCGGACGATGCGGTCCTGGCTGAAACCGGCCAGGGTCACGCCCGCCGGGCCTTGGCCGTAATGATGGTGGCCTGCCCCGGCGTGGTGATGGGAGTGATCGTCGCCGTGGTCGTGGGGATGGGCGTGGTCATGGCTATGGGAATGTCCATGGTCGTGGGCGGATTGATCCGGCTCGCCGCAGCCGCAGACGGTACACATGGTCTAAATAACCTCCAGTTCTTTCAGCTTGAATTGGGTGCCCCCGGTCACTTGCAGGCGGTGGCCCGCGCAATGCGGGCAGCCGTCCGGCAAAGCCTGGAGGACGACGGTACGCCCGCAATCGAAGCACCAAGCCTCGCCCGGCGGGGTCAGGATTTCCAGTTCCGCCCCCTCGGCGCAGGTCGCAAGCGCTGCCGCCTCGAAACCGAAGCGCAGGGCGGTTTCCTCCACCCCGGCCAACGCGCCGATTTCCAGCCAGGCTTTGCGGACACGGGTGAAACCGCCGCGCCGGGCTTCGTCTTCCATCAGTTCGATCAGGCTCTGGGCCAGGGAGAGTTCGTGCATGGCTGGACTCGCGGGGGAATAAGCCCACAGTTTACACGGGGATGGCCGGGACGGGGCGCTCAGGGTTTGCCCTGGGCCACCCCCCGTTTGAGCCAACCGAACAACTCGCTGTCGGTGGACAGCACCAGGGTCGAACCGCCGCCGATCACCTTGCGGTAGGTCTCCATGCTCTTGAGGAATTGGTAGAACTCCGCCGCTTCCGGTCTTTGGGTATAGGCGCGGGCGTAGATTTCGGTGGCCTTGCCGTCAGCCTCGCCGCGGATTTCCTGCACCCGCTTGTAGGCGGTGGATTCGATCTCGTTGATATCGCGTTCCTTGCGGCCCGAGATGCGGGCGGCCTCGCCCTCGCCTTCCGAGCGGAAGCGCTGGGCGATTTGCAGCCGCTCGCTGATCATGCGCTGGTAAATCCGGTCCAACACCTGCGGGTTGTAATTGATGCGCTTGAGCCGGATATCCAGTAGTTCGATGCCGAATTCCGCTAGTTTGGGCGCGGCGGCGTCGAAGATGCCCTTTTCGATTTGCAAGCGCCCGACATGGATGGGCCGCAACGCCCCGATGCCCCCGACCTCGGCCAGCGCCGCAGCCACGCTTTCATCCCGGAGCGGTTGGCGGTCCTTGTCGGTGCGGACCACCTCGATCAATTCATGCTTGGCGATGGCGGTGCGGGTTTCGCTGCCCAAAATATCCTCCAAGCGCGATTGGGCGCTGCGCTCGTCGCGGAGCCGCAGGAAATAGCGCATCGGGTCGGTGATACGCCAACGGGCGAAGGTATCGACCTGCACATAGGTCTTGTCCTTGGTGGACATTTCCACCATCGGCCCATCCCAGGCCAGATAGCGCTTGTCGATGCGGGTCACTTGCTGCACCAGCGGCAGTTTGAAATGCAGGCCGGGTTCGGTGATGGGGTCGCGCACCGGCCTTCCGAACTGGGTGAGGATCGCCTGCTCGGTTTGTTCCACCGTGAAGATCGAGAGATAGCCCAGCAACAGGACCAGCGCCACAGCGGTATAAACCAAGGCTTGTTTCAAAGGCATCATGGCCGTGGCTCCGGGACGATGGATGAGTTCGCGGGCAACAAGGGCAGGATTTCGCGCACGCTGTCGTCCACGATGATTTGCTGGTGGGCCAGGGGCAAGACTTCGCCCAGGGTTTCCAGATAGATGCGGGCGCGGGTTACGGCGGGGGCTTTGACGTATTGTTCCAACACCGCCCCGAAGGCGGCGGCGTCGCCCTCGGCCTCGTTGATGCGCTTGAAGCGGTAGCCCTCGGCGGCGCGGATTTTCTGGTCGGCCTCGCCCCTGGCGCGGGGCACGGCCTTGTTGTAATCGCCGTTGGCGAGGTTGATGGCGTTCTCGCGGTCTTGCTGCGCCCGGTTGACCTCGTTGAACGAAGGCTGCACCGGCTTGGGCGGATCGACGTTCTTGAGCTGGACTTGGTTGACCGACAGCCCCAGGTGATAACGCTTCGCCAGTTCGCCCATGCGGAGCAGGGCGGTTTCCTCGATCTCCTGGCGGCCGATGGTGATGATTTCATCGACGGTACGGTCGCCGATGATTTCGCGCATCACCGATTCCGACAAATCGCGCAGGGTCTGCCCAGGGTTCCGTACCTCGAACAGATAGGTTTCGGGTTCGGTGATGCGGTATTGCACCACCCATTCGACCAGGGCCGAATTAAGATCGCCCGTCACCATGGATTTTTCCTGTTCGGGAAATTCGCCGGTTTGGTCGGGATTGGTGCGCCCCAGGCTGGCGAAGCCGAATTCCATCTTGAGCTGGCGCTGGGTCGGTACTCTGAACACCTCGTCGATACCGAACGGTAGCTTGAAATGCAGGCCCGGCGGCACTTTGTCGATGTATTTACCGAAGCGCAGTAAAACGCCCTCGGATTCGGCGGGCACGGTGTAATAAGCGCTCCACAGGCCGGTCAGGATCGCGAGGGCGGCGAGGATGGGTCCGAGCGGAAGGGTGGGGAGTTGCGGGAACGAAGGCGGGGGCGGGGGGCTTTGGCCCCAGGGGTTGGTACTCATAGCGGTCCTCCGTAGGTGACAGTGGAAGCAGCGGTTTAGAACCTAACGCAGGGGAATCCTTGCCCACTTCCTGGCTCTCCTCTGCGTAAGCCTACTGATAGCCTCCAGGTTAAGCCTCGATTAAGTTAGCGGTTGCTACGGTACACAGACTTGGACAATTCAACAAAGCGAGGTGCGGGATGGCCGATTTGAGATTTTTGCTGCGGCGCATGAACCAGCGGCAGTCCATGCCACGGTCGGGAGACCTGGAAAGCGCGGCGACCACGACCCTGGCCTTGATGGTGGGCTTGGTGGTGCTGGCGTCGATTTTATGAACCCACCGGGCTGGAAACCCCGTCCTCACAGTCTGTGTACCAAGCGTTGCGCCGTTTGGGCCAAACGGGTGTAGTTCCCAGGAACATCCACCGCTTCGGGTTCCAAAAGCTCGGCGACCCGGTCCGGCGGCAGCCCGCCGATGCGGGCCAAAGCTTCGATCCGTCCGGCCTTGGGCAAGGCCGCGAGCTGCGGGTGCCGCCGGAGGAGGGCTTCCTTGACTTCCTGCCGTAGCACGTCCACCCAATGCCCCAAGCCTCCTTCCCGCCACACCGCCCGGCCCACGGCGGCGAGATGTCCCCCCAAATCCCGCCGCTCCGGGTCCACCACCGGCACCACGCCCCCGAATCTCGGCACGATGGCCCACAGCCAAGCCGCGATCCATAACCCCCCGCTCACCAACACCATCCAAGCCGAATCCACCAGCCATTCCCACAGCGTCGGCACTTGCAGCCGCGCCGCCAGCCGCACCGGACCCGCCGGGGCGTATTGCCGTAGCAAGGCCCACAGCAATTCGGCGTGGTCGTCATCGCCGATCCGCCAGTTGTTGAAGAAGGTGAAATCCGTCAGCACCGTGATCTGGCCTTGCCCATGGGCATAGTGCAGCAGGATGGCACCCGATTGCCCTGGCACGGGTTCCGCTTGCCAGACCGGCGCGGGCGTGCCGGGCCAAAGGCCGGGTTCCCCGGCCCAATCCTCGATATCAAGGGCCAAGGGCCGTTCGCCGCCGGGCCAGCGGACCGCCAGGGTATCCGGTGTGGCGGCTTCGGGTCCGGGCGAGGCGGGACATTGCCCGGCTTCGGCGGGGGGTTCGGCGGTGGGGGGTTCGTTGGGTTCGGGCGGACGCCGCCAAACCACGCCCAGACGTTTGAGGATGGGATCGTCCACCGAGGGCGTTTCCGCCGCCACGACCAAATAGCCGCCCCGCGCCACCCAATCCAGCACTTGATCGGCCCGCCGGGGATTGAGATGGATACGCCGCGCCCGGTCCAGCAATAGCGCCCCGCCCGGCGGCAAGGCGTCCAGGCTCAAGGCATCGCCCACTCTTTGCAAGGGACGGCCCATGCGTTCCAGATAGCGTTCCAAGGCCAGATAGGGATCGCGTACCGCCTCTTTGCCTGGACCTTCCCAGCGGATGGTCGGCACCCGCTCGTACTGTTCGACGAACCACGCCGCGCCCAGGACGGTCAAGGCCAACAACCCGAACACCGCCCAGAACCAGCCCCGGCTCATGTCGCGATCCTCCCGAAATGGTGCGGCCAGTCGGCACACAAGGCCCGTAGCCGTTCCGGCGGCGGCGTGGCGTGGGCGTAGGCGACGAGGGTCCAGGTTTCCAGCAATCCGGCGAAATAGGCTTCGGCCTCGTGGTCGATCCGGCCCCGCACCCGCGTCCGGCACTCACCCTCGGTGTCGCCGGGCAGGAAATCCACCCCATGCCCATGGATCAGCGCCACCAAAGCGCCCCGGTAGAGCAAGGACAAGGCCGGTAGGACCGACCCGGCATCGAGCAAGCGCCCGGCGGCCAGGGCGATATCCTCGGGCAAGGCATCCGGGCGCACATCCAGCCCGAACAGCGTGGACGGCACGATCCGCGTCTTGGGCGCACGGCCCGGCCACATCCCCCGATAACGGTACAGCAGCACGCCGAACCCACCCGCCAACACCGCCGCCGCCACATAGCCGGACAAGCGGATGCCCTCGGCGATCCATCCCAAGATAGTGTGGAGCCAGGAAAAATCCGCGGTCTTCCGCCGGGCGGGTGCCACGCCGTCCGGGTCGCGCTTGCGCCATTCCCAATCCTCGACCTTGTGGCCGAACACCGGGTCCGCCAGCACGGCCTGGATGGCTTGTTTGGCGGGGCTGGGCGGAACTTCCGGTCCGCTGGCGGCGGTGGGTTCCGCCGCGTGGCCGTCCGGTGGATATTGCGCCAACAGCAGCCCCGCCAAGCCCCATCCCGCCAGCCCCGCCGCCCGGCCCAGTCCTGGGCCGCGCCGTTCCGCCGCCACGCGCCGGCTCAGTTGGCGGAAACCCAATTCAATATCCCAGCCTTCCAGGTCGTTGCGGCGGTTGAGATAAAGCACGAACCCGGCGGCGACATAGAACGGCTCGACCAGGCTTTCCCCGAATACCCAGGCCAGATGCGACAGCAGCGATTCCCACAGGCCGCTGTCGCCATGGAACAGGGCTTGCCAATCGAACACCGCCGGGGCTTCGCTGGGCCAGAGCAGCTCCAGCAGCAGGATGATGGAGATTTGCAAGCAGGCCGAGAAATTCGAGCAGAGGAAGGTCAGCCAGAACGCGCAGCCACGGGCTTTGTAACCCAAGACCTTGCGCCGCGCCTGGGCGGCCTTGCCGCGCTGGCGTTCCAGTTGGTGGACCGGCAGATGGAAGGAACGCGCCATATCGCCGCGGCCCCAGGTCAACGCCGCCACGAGGCCGGTCCTCCGGCACAAGTCCGGCAAGGCCCGCCAAACCGTGCCCAAACCGGGCGGCTGGCCGAACACCGCCTCGGCATAAACCTTGAGCAAAACCCGGTCGAACAGCGGTTTGCACCACCACGCGATCATGGCGGCGACCAGCGGCCAGCGCCACAGCGCCAGGAACAGCAGCAGATTGAACGGGATAAAGGTGGCGAACCACGCCCGGTAGACCGGACCGCACCAGCGCCGCAACCAAGGCAGGCCCAAGTCCATCGCTTCCCAGGGCGTGCGGTGGCGGAGTTCCAATTCGAGGCGCTCAAGGTCCATGGCGTTCCCGACCCAACAGGGTGAAATAAGCCAGCAACACCAGCCAGAACCCGACGCCGACGCCGTATTTCACCGCGACCGGGACCGCTTTCAGCGGCGACCAGAAGGCTTCGATGAACGCGGCCCCGAAAGTGAGCCCCGCCGCGCCATACAACAAATGCACGGCGGGCCGGGCGGCGCGTTTGAGCGCCTCGGCCCGGCTCCAACGGCCCGGCGCGATCAAAGCGGCACCGAGCTTCAAACCCGCCATCCCCGACAACACCACGCCGGTCAATTCCGGGGCGCTATGTCCGGCCACGAAACCCCAAAAAGTCTGGATGAAGCCCAATTGGGTGAGATGCCCGGCCACGGCCCCGATCACCAGCCCGTTATAGACCAGGAAGAACACGCTCCCCAGCCCGAACACGATCCCCGCCGCGAAGCATTGGATATCGATCTGCACGTTGTTGGCGAGGTAATGGCCCAGCATCATCACATCGTCGGTGGCGTCGCGGGGCCGGCCGGGAACCAGGGCGGTGGGCGAATACATTTCCTCGATCCGGCCCACGGTTTCCGGCGACAGCAGGAAATACACGCCGTCCGGGTAGGTTTGCAGGGCGATGAGGGTGGCGAGCAGCGGCAGGAAGAACAACAGGGCGGAGAGCGCGGCCAGCCTGGCCTCGCGCCGCACCAACCGCGGCAGTTCGCGGAGGACGAAGCGGGTGGCGTGGCGTTCCTGGGGACGGTGGGCACCGTAGATGCGTTGGTGCGCCGCCAGCACCCGGCTTTGCAGTTCGTCGAGCAAGGGTTCGGAATAGCGGCGGTCGCGGGCCAGCGACAAATCCTGGCACAGCGCCCGGAATTTCCGGGGCAGGGCCGCGACCGGCAAGGCCGCCTGGGCCTGGACACCGCCGCGCCGGGCTTCGAGCCAACGGTCCCAGGCTTCCCAGTCGGCGCGTCTATCGGCGATAAATTGGCATTCCTTCACGCGGGCGGCCCGTTGTGGACGAGAGGTCGCCAGTTTATCAGCCCAGGCGGCGCGTGGGCCGGATTCCGCCGGGTGTTTTGGGATGGGCGCACCCCGGCGAATGAAAACGCGCTAGGCCAGCCAGGTCTGGGCGAAAGTAAGCAACAAACCCGCCCCGCCACAGGCCAGGATCACCGGGATGACCGCGACCTTGCAGCGCAGCAAAGCCAGCAAAGCACATCCGCCGATCACCGCCGACATCGCATCGAAGCCCCCGCCGAAGCCTTGCGGCCAAAAGACGTGGTAGGCGAAAAACCAGGCCAGATTCAAAATCACACCCACCACCGAGGCGGTGATAGCGGTGAGCGGTGCGGTGTATTTCAAATTACCGTGGGTGGATTCGACCAGGGGACCGCCGGCCAGGATGAACAGAAAACTGGGCAAAAAAGTAAAATAGGTCACGACCAACGCCGCCATCACTCCCGCCAACCCCGGATGCTCCGGCCCAAGCCAGGCCTGTCCCCAACCCGCCACGAAGCCGACGAAAGTCACCACCATGATGAGCGGCCCCGGCGTGGTTTCCCCCAGGGCCAGCCCGTCGATCATCTGGGCCGGGGTCAGCCAGTGGTAATGCTCCACCGCGCCCTGGAACACATAGGGCAGCACCGCGTAAGCCCCGCCGAAGGTCAGGAGCGCCGCCTTGGTGAAGAACCAGCCCAGTTGGGTGGGCGTGCCCTGCCAGCCGAATTGCCCGCATAACAGCCCGATCCCCCCCGCCCAGAGCAGCAGCGCCACGCCCACCGTCCACGCCAGCCGCCTCCAGCCAAACCGGGCGTGTTCCGGTGGCGGCATATCGTCGTCGATCAAGGCCGGGCCGTAACCCTGCTTGGCCGCGCCATGCCCGCCCCCCAAGGCGAACCGCCCCGGCGCGAGTTTGCCACCCACCGCCCCCGCCAGCGCCGCCGCCGCCACGATCAGGGGAAATGGCGCATCCAGGGCGAAAACCGCGAGGAAGGCCAAGGCCGCGATGGCCCACAACGCGGCGTTCTTGAGCGCCCGCGTGCCGATACGGTAGGCCGCGCACAACACGATGGCGGTGACGGCGGGCTTGATGCCGTATAAAACCCCGGCCACGGCGGGCACCTGCCCGAATTCCAGGTAAATCCAGCCCAGGATCATCAGGATGAAGGTGGCCGGCAGCACGAACAAGCCGCCCGCCGCGATGCCGCCCCAAGTGCCGTGCATCAGCCAACCGATATAGGTCGCCAATTGCTGGGCTTCCGGCCCCGGCAACAGCATGCAGTAGTTCAGGGCGTGCAGATAGCGCCGCTCGGAAATCCAGCGCCGCCGTTCCACCAAATCCTGATGCAGGATGGCGATCTGCCCGGCGGGTCCGCCGAAACTGATGAAGCCCAGCTTCAGCCAATAACGGAAGGCTTGGCCGAAGCCGACGGGGGCGGGGCGCGTCCGCGCCGGGTGGGGATCGGTCATGGGTCGGTTCCTGAATAGGCGTGGTAGAGCGCGTCGAACAGCGTTTCCGCCGCAGCCAAAAAGGCATCGTCATCCCCGACCCAGCGTTGGCCCAAGCCCTGGATCAATAAGGACAGCCCGGCGGCTTCCGGCAGCGGAATCCCGCCGACATCCAGGTAATGCACCAGCCCAGCCAAATGCCGCAACGCCGGGTCCGCGTCCAGGCCGAAGCTGGTCAGCAGTACCTCGAAGCTGACCTTGGGACCGGTATGGGTGAAAGCCGCGCCGTCGAAATCGAAGCCCAGGGCGTCGGCGGGACAATCACCGGGTTCGGCCAACCACAGGAAACGCGCTGCGGGATCGATATGGCGGCGGATCAGCCAAGCGCTGGCGAGGCGGTCGATCCAAAGGCGGCGGCGGGTCGCCCAGGTTCTGCCTTGGTAATCCTCGCGGCGTAGCGCTTGGGTTTGGCCGGGGCCGGGAAGGTTGCGGGGCTCGTCCGGGTGGAGTCGCCGGTCCAGGGCCAGTTCCAACTCTTCCAAGCGGGCGGCGGCTTGATCCCGCGCCGGTCCCGGAAAAAAATCCACCGCCGCCAGCGCCTCGAATTCCTTGCGGTGCCGTTGGACCTGCCGCCGGAAGCCCGCGAGGTCGTCCGGTCCGGTCTCCGGCATGGCTTGGCGGATGGCCCCGCTCAATTGGGCGTAATCCTCGGTGCGGTCGAACAGCGCTTCGAAGCCGTCCTGTCCCGCCGTGTCCGCCGGGTCCAGCGCCAGGAGATAGGCATTGCCGCCGCCCGCCTTGACTGCTTCGGCCTGGGCCGCCAGCAAGTCGTGGAAACCGGGCCGGTTCGGCAGCAGGTAGACGCCATCGCGCAGGACGCCGCAGCCCAGGGCTTTGAGCGCCCGCCAGACCCGCATCCGGCCCGCCGCGTGCTGGGTCGGTAGACTGGTGATGAGAAGGAGCCAGGATAGATTCATGTGCGTATGCTACTTATTTGTTGAATTTTTTACAAAAAAGCGTGGCGATGGCGGGGCGCATCTGCGGCGGGTGCCCAAAACATCAAAACGGCGGTGATATCGCAGCACAGGGCTCGGGAACCCACGGCGGCGGAATTCGCCACCACCCAAGCCGAAACGGTGCTTCGCCGGATAAGCGATTGATTAATATGTGGATTCCGCATCCAGGCCGCTTAGCAAACCCCCTCGGAACCCATAGAAAGCCCTCAATTAAACCCGCCTCTACTTCGATGGGCTGGATTACGCGGCCCCCCGCATATCCGGGCAGAATCGCGGTTTAGGCAGTGATCCCGTGGGATGGGCAGGGGGTGAATTTTCACGGGCGCAGGCGGTAATCGCTAACTGAGGCGGTTTTGGGATGTAGGCAAACTATCTCCACCAAGCCAAACAACAACCTCTTTCAGCCCAGTAGAGAACAACGATGAAAACCCAACTGCTTTGCGCCACCGCCTTGATCACCCAGGTCTTCGCCGCTTCCATCGCCCAGGCCGACGCCACCACGCCCGCCCATGTGCAAAAGGCCGCGCTCTATGTCGGCCAGGTCGCGCCCAATCACAATGTCTACGGCAGCCCGGCCCAGCTTGCCTACGACAACGCCAACGTCCTGCACGCCACCACCCGTTGCGGTTCCTTCACCGCCCTCCTGTTCAAGAACACCTATGCCGCCGTCACCGATGCCGCGCTGATCGCCCTGACCGGCTCCAATTCGCCCTATGCCGACGAGTGGTACAACGCCATCAAGAACCAGGTTTCCGACCCGATCTCCGGGTTGGCCTTGGTGAAGCGGTCCACGGTGGGCGATCTCCAGGCCGGGGATATCCTGTCCTCGATCTACACCACCAGCGGCGATACCGGCCATGCCATGACGGTGGCCGAAGTGGTGAAATGGCAGGAAAATATCGCCCCGCCCCATCCGATTCCGGGCGTGGCGGCGGTCAACAAATACCGGGTAAAGGTCTACGATTCCACCAAGAGCGTGCATGGCGGCTATGCCAGCAATCCCTACCCGGATTCGCGCTACCAGACCCAGACCGCCAATAATGGGGCGGTGGTCAACGACGATGGCATCGGCTATGGCAGCATCGTGATCTACGAGGACGTGGCCGATGGCCGGGCCGTGGCCTGGGCCTGGAATGTCAGCCCGACCACCGACTCTTTCTATTACGCGGTGGAGAAACCGGAAGGCAGCACCTACGATTACCGCCCCATCCAGATGGGGGTGATGACCGGGCTGTGAAGTGGGAAGACGGGTACCGGGCGCGGGATTTGGCGGGGGCCGCAAACCCCCGCGAGTACGGTAAGATGGCGGCTTTTTCCAGGGCCGCCGCGCCCCCCATCCCCCCCGAACGCCATGACCACCTCCAAACGCTACACCGGACTCATCGAACATTACCGCGACCGCCTGCCCATCGGCCCCGAGACCCGCCCCGTCAGCCTGTGCGAAGGCAATACCCCGCTGATCCAATTGGTGAACCTCCCCCGCTTGATCGGCAAGGAGGTCGAACTGTATGTGAAATTCGAGGGGCTGAACCCCACCGGCTCGTTCAAGGACCGCGGCATGACCATGGCCGTGACCCAGGCCGTGGCAAGCGGCAGCCGCGCCATCATCTGCGCCTCGACCGGCAACACTTCCGCCGCCGCCGCCGCCTACGCAGCCAGGGCCGGTATCGCCTGCTTCGTGCTGATCCCCGATGGCAAGATCGCCCTCGGCAAACTGGCCCAGGCCATGATCCACGGGGCCAAGGTGCTGCAAATCCAGGGCAATTTCGACGACGGCATGAGATTGGTGAAGGAAATCGCCGACCACGCCCCCGTCACCATCGTCAATTCCATCAACCCGTTCCGCATCGAGGGCCAGAAGACCGCCGCCTTCGAGATCGTGGACGCGCTGGGCCGCGCCCCGGATTACCACTGCCTGCCGGTCGGCAACGCCGGCAACATCACCGCCTACTGGAAGGGCTACACCGAATACGCCCTGGGCACCGCCAGCCACGCCGCCGTCACCGACCGCCGCCCGGTCATGTGCGGCTACCAGGCCGCCGGGGCCGCGCCCTTCGTGGCCGGCGCTTTCGTCGAACACCCGGAAACCGTCGCCACCGCCATCCGCATCGGCATCCCGCAATCCTGGGACGGGGCGTGGAACGCGCAGAAGGAATCCGGGGGCTGGTTCGCCCCGTTCACCGACGCGGAAATCCTCGCCACCCAAAAGCTGCTGTCGGAAAAGGAAGGCATCTTCTGCGAACCGGCCTCGGCCACCTCGGTGGCGGGCGCGTTGCACGATATCCAGTCGGGCAAAATTCCCGAAGGCAGCGTGGTGGTCTGCACCCTGACCGGCGTGGGCCTGAAAGACCCGGACACCGCCATCGGCCAATGCGATGTGAAACCCGCCAAAATCCAGGCCACCCTGGACGCGGTGAAAGGGGCGATATTGGAGACGATGTGATGTAAGCGAGAAGCAGTCGATCCACTCAGGAACGATCCAAGCGGAATGGCCGGGAAACCGGTTATTCCGCCTTTATTTTGGCGGGATACCCAATTCGTAGTTCGTAGGCTGCGGTGAGGGTAGGAACCGCATCTTTCGTGATGGATGCGGTTCGCAAGCTCCCCATATCCTACAAACTATTTTTCCTTTAAAAACTGACCGGCCCAAAATGGAAGTCATATACAACCCTGCTTAATACAAGCTTATTAATGCACTTTAATTTTAAATCTCCAGATTCAATGGGACGACCGAATAGCGCTAAGTTTGGGACTGAAAATTCTTCTTCTTGCGTTTGAAGTTCAGCAATGCGTCTATGGGATATTCCATATGATGTGCGAAGAGGCATTATTCCCAATCTGAGCAAACTGAAATAGGACGGATATATAAGCCCATCAAATCCCGCCTCAAATGCTGATAAAGCAATAGCCCGTGTGATATCATAGGAGTGTTTGCCCGCCATAAACAACATATGTACAGCTATATCCAGACTTTCGAACTCAGTAACTCTTGGCTCCTCGGTAAGCACAACAGAAAGATCAAGAACTTTAAGTGAACGCGCCGGCATTAATGTCGCAACATATAACTCATCGGCTGCGGCAACACGGCACTCATGAATGCAAACTTCAAGATCGGGTGATACATACATAACTGGCAAGGTGTCTGAATCAAGACGACCTGTACCCAAGAATTTTTTAGGTGGGCTATCATATTCATCAGGCATCTCAGGAAACTCCGGGCCTTTGCGAATTCGATAAAAAGTCTGTGAAGGCTCAATTTGGCGTGATGGATACTCGCTAATAATACGCTTAATAATTCTGTTACGTGCGGATTCAACTCCAAGCGCTTTAAGAGGCTTAATTTCACCAAACATCCAAAGACGAGGACCATAGTGAAAAAAACCAACCCCTAGAATTCTTTCAAACAATTTCACATCAGGCTCAAGCCATGAAGAAAAGGTTATATCAGTCTTCTGGTGCTGGTTAAATTCAAGAATAGGTGCGCCACCATATTTTGTTCTCGAAAATGAACCCCAAACAAAAAACCGATATGCTAGAGCATAAACTAATTCTTTTGATAATTTTTTCCCTTTCGTGCTTCCACAATTTGGGCAAGTTTGATCTTCTAAGTTACCTAGCATTTCAGCATCGAGACGCAGTCCTTGATCGTTAAAGCATTGTGAACATGCAACTGAGTCCATATTTTCCCCCGAAATTAACAAAAAAAGCGGAACAGCCATTCCCCGGCTATTCCGCCTTTCCCTTCCGAATCAAAACCCCCTACGGCAACGCAACCACCGCAGGCGCGACCCATTCAGGATCGCGATGCTCCGCCACCACCGTCGTATAAATCCCGCCTCGCACATTGAACTTCGCGGTCAAACGCATGAAGCGGGGCCGGGTCGCCGCCACCAAATCATCCAAAATGCGGTTGGTCACGGCCTCATGGAACGCGCCCTCGTCGCGGAACGACCAGGCGTAGAGCTTCAAGGACTTCAGTTCCACGCACAACCGGTCCGGCACGTATTCGAGCAGGAGGGTGGCAAAATCCGGCTGGCCGGTCTTAGGGCACAGGCAGGTGAATTCGGGCACATCGATGCGGATGGTGTAATCGCGGCCCGGCTGGGGATTGTCGAAGGTTTCTAAGGCTTTGCTGGGTAGTGTGGACATGGCTCGGAATAGCTGAAAAAGGGCGGAACAAACCCCGCCAGGACGCAGAACGCCTTGCGGAATAGCCGGTTATAATAGCCCCGCCCCTTCCCCCGAACCACCCAGCCACGCCCAAGCCCTTGTTTTCCCCACACACCGCCTGATGCGCCTCGAAAAGATCAAACTCGCGGGCTTCAAATCCTTCGTCGATCCCACCACCCTCCCGCTGCCCGGCAATTTGGTCGGCATCGTGGGACCGAACGGCTGCGGCAAATCCAACCTAATCGACGCCGTGCGCTGGGTCATGGGCGAAAGCTCGGCCAAGCACCTGCGCGGCGAAAGCATGGCCGACGTGATCTTCAACGGCTCATCGAGCCGCAAGCCGGTCGGCATGGCCTTCGTGGAACTGGTGTTCGACAATGGCGAAGGCAAAGCCCCCGGCGAATTCGCCCAATACCCGCAAATCTCCATCAAGCGCCAAGTCACCCGCGACGGCCAGTCGGTCTATTTCCTCAACGGCTCGCGCTGCCGCCGCAAGGACATCACCGACCTGTTTTTGGGCACCGGGCTGGGTTCGCGCAGCTACGCCATCATCGAACAAGGCACCATCTCCCGCCTGATCGAAGCCAAGCCCGACGAACTGCGCTCCCTGATCGAAGAAGCCGCCGGCATCTCCAAATACAAGGAGCGCCGCCACGAAACCGAACTGCGCATGGGCCACACCCAGGAAAACCTCGACCGCCTCATGGACGTGCGCGACGAGGTGGCGAAACAACTGGAAAGCCTCAAACGCCAGACCAAAAAGGCCGAAAAATACCTCGCCCTGCGCGACGAGGAACGCCGCCACAAGCAACAACTCTTGGCCCTGCGCTGGCTCAAATACGACCAACTCGGCCAAAGCCTCAAAACCACGCTAGCCGGTCACGAAACCCGTTTCCGCGAGTTATACAGCGCAGGCCAAGCCCTGGCCGAAACCCTGGAACAACACCGCGCCCAGCACGAAAATCTGCAAACCCAACTCGGCGCACAGCAAGCCCGCTTCTACGAACTCGGCTCCGAAATCAACCGACTGGAACTCGCCCTGCAACACGCCCAGCAGACCCGCGACACCCTGCTGCAAGAAGAAGTGCGCCTGGGCCAGGAACAACAACTGGCCCTGCGTGATCTGGACCAGGATCAAACCCAACTCGCCGCTTTGCGGGAAGAATTGGCGGCGGTGGCCCTGTCGCTGGAAACCACGCAAGCCGCCGAACACAGCGCCGCCGCCCGCCGCGCCGAAGCCGAACACGCCCTGCAAGCGGCCCGTTTGGCCTTCGAGCAATCCAGCGGCGAACTTGGGCGCTTGCACAGCCAGGCCGAAATCCAACGCGCCCGCCTCAAGCAACTCGAACAACAACAGCGCCAATTGGACACCCGCCGCGAACGGCTGGACCATGAGCGCGAAGAACTGGAAGACACGCTCCAGACCGAAGGTTTGGAAGATTTGCGGCAGGAAACCGCCGAACTCGAAGCCGAACGCGCCGAACTGCAAGCGCGTCTGCCCGCTTTGCACAGTGCGATCCAAGCCGACCGCGCCCATGGCAAGCAATGCCAGGAAGACCTGAATGCCCGCCGCGCCGAACTCCACGCCCTGGAAGGCCGCATCAGTTCGCTGGAAACCCTGCAACAGCACGCCATGGGCAAGGACCGGGCCGGGCTGAAACACTGGCTGGCCGAACACGCCCTGGACCCAGCCGGACGCCTCGCCGAACACCTGGACGTGGCTCCCGGTTGGGAAACCGCCGTCGAAAGCGTCTTGGGCATCCATCTCCAAGCCCTGTGCGTGGAAACCGCCGCGCCTTATCTGCCGCATCTGGCCGCCATCGGCGACGAGGCTTTGGGCCTGATCGAAACCCGCGCCGCCGCCCAGGTTGCCGCCGCGCCGAAAGCGTCCCGGCTGTTGGACCGGGTGCGGTCGCCGTGGAATCTCGGGCCGCTGTTGGGTTCGGTGTATTGCGCCGACGACTTGGACAGCGCCCGCGCCCTGAGCGAAGCCGTGGCCGAACATGAATCGGTGGTGACGCCCGACGGCGTGAAACTCGGCCCCGGCTGGCTGGCCGCGCCCAAAACCGACGACGGCAAAGCCGGCGTCCTCAAGCGCGAACGCGATCTGCGCGAACTCAAAGCCCGCCGCGACGAATGCCAAGCCCAGGCACTAACCCTGGAACAAGCACTGGCCCAGGCCGAAACCTCGATCCGCACCGCCGAGCAAGAACGCGAACGCCTGCAAACCGACGAACGCCGCCTCGCCTCCGAACACGCGAAGCTCAAAGCCGAACTCAGCGCCGCCGAAGCCCGTTGCGAACAAGCCAGCAAGCGCCTGCGCCAACTGGAATTGGAAGCCGAAGACCTGGACTCCCAACGCGCCGAGAACCACGAGGAAACCGCCGAAGCCTGCGGCCTCCTGCTCGATGCTGAAGACCGCCTGACCGAACTCGGTCCCAAATCCACCGAGCAAGCCGCCCGCCGCGCCGCCTTGGAAAGCCAATTGCAGGAAGCCGACGCCGCCCTCCGCGCCGAACGCGACCGCCGCAACGCCCTCAACAGCCGCCGCGAAAGCCTCGTTTCCAACGAAAGCCTCACCCTCAAGCATTTGGAGCGGGCGCAAACCCTGTACCGGCAAGCCCTGGAACGGCTGGAAGCGCTAAACCAACGCTTGGCCGAAACCGCCGCTCCGGTCGAAGCCGAAGCCACCGAGCTAGACCACCTTATCGAACGCCGCACCGCCGCCGACCGCGATCTCAACGCGCTGCGCCGCCGCGATCAAGAAACCAGCGCCGAAATCCGCCGCCTCAACGAAGCCCGCCTCCAAAACGAGCGCGACCTGGAAGCTCTCAAGGAACAGTTGGAACAGGCCAAACTCGAACTCTCCACCAACGAAGTGCGCTGGCAAACGGTGCGCGAGCAATTCGAGGAACTCGACGCCAAACCGGACGAAGCGATAGCGAGCCTTCCGCCCGAAGCCGAGGAAAAGGCTTGGCAACAGCGCGTCGCCGAATTGGCCGAGGAAATCTCCCGCCTGGGCGCGGTAAACCTGACCGCGATGGAGGAATACCAAGCCCAGGACGAGCGCATGAAATTCCTCGAACAGCAGCACCAGGACTTGAGCCAATCGCTCGCCACCCTCAAGGAAGCCATAGCCAAGATCGACCAGGAATGCCGCGCCCGCTTCAAGGACACCTTCGACCAGATCAACGCCGGTTTGCAGCGCATGTTCCCCAAGCTGTTCGGCGGCGGACAGGCGTATTTGGAACTGACCGAGCGCGAATTGCTGGAAGCCGGGGTCAGCGTGATGGCGCGGCCCCCTGGCAAGCGCAATAGCTCCATCCACCTGCTCTCGGGCGGCGAAAAGGCGTTGACGGCGGCGGCCTTGGTGTTCGCCATCTTCGAGCTGAATCCCGCGCCGTTCTGCCTGCTCGACGAAGTGGACGCGCCCTTGGATGACGCCAACGTGGGCCGGTTCAGCCAGTTGGTCAAGGAAATGTCGGAGCGGGTACAATTCCTGTTCATCTCCCACAATAAGGCCACCATGGAAATCGCCCAGCATTTGGCCGGCGTGACCATGAAAGAACCTGGGGTATCTAGAATCGTCGCGGTGGATATTGATGCGGCGGTGGAAATGGCGGCGATGTGAGTATACCGCCCTCCACAAATACTAGAAATTTGGACCACAGGACGACTCAAATGGAAGATGGCGAAGCGGAATCTCACAGGTAGCTTATCAAATAAATTTCCCTCTTTCGACCCGCCCGGATATTCAAAACGCCATGCGCTATCTTTATTCGATAAGCCGCCCATCGATAACACCAAGTCCATCGGATATATCCAGAGATTGGAAAAATTGAGCCGGGAATCGACAACCGGAATATTTGGGAAATCATCGTCCGCAGCCATCGGATCATTTATCGCATCCATCATGAACAGAACGAACCCCGCACCATCCGGTTCTGACATGAAAAACGCGGCGCTCCAATACTTGCTTCATAAATAACCAACCTCCCATCCGAGGAAACCCAATGGACAGAGACACCATTCGCATCGTCCTCTTGGTGATCGGCCTCCTGGTGATCGCCGGCATCTATATCTGGGGCCGCCACCGGCAGAAACTGCTGGATTTCCTCCAACGCCGCGGCGAATACGACGAATTGGGCTACGATCCCGGCCAGGAAGCCCCACCGTCCAAATCCCGCTATCAAGACCCCGACGACGACGAATTCGAAAGCCTGGGCTATAAGGGCCGCAAACCCGCCACGCCGGAACCCGCCGCCTACGGCCTGGACGACGATCTCGACAACGATCTGTTGGACTTCGGGGAATCCAAGCCCGCCCCCGAGCCACCGCCGGCCAAACCCAAACCCGAACCCACCGCGAAAACCCCACCGGAACCCAAGAAAACCACCGGCAGCGCCCCGATCCCGGTCTTGATCCAGGTCAGCGTGGTGGCGAGCGGCGGACGGCGCTATTTCCAGGGCGACGACCTCCGCGACGCGCTGCTCGACCTGGATTTGATCCACGGCAGCATGGGCATCTTCCACCGCTACGACCGCAAGTTCCGGGAAACCCTGTTCAGCGTCGCCAGCCTGGTCGAACCCGGCACCTTCCCGATGGACAATATGGAAGCCTTCGAATGCCCAGGCGTGGTGCTGTTCTTCCAGCCCGACCGGGTGTCCAACCCCATCGCGGTATTCGACGACTTGGTCCGCACCAGCCACAAGCTGGCGAACCGGCTGGGCGGGGCCGAATGGGATGAAAAACGCCAGCTTCTGACCCAGGACAAAATCGCCCATATGCGCGGCCTGCTGGAAGACGCCTGCGAAGACTCATGAACACTCCCGAATCCGCCCGCCACCGCGCCGCCGAATTGCGCGGACAGATCGAATTCCACAACGAGCGCTATCACAAGTTCGACGCGCCGGTGATTCCCGACGCCGAGTTCGACGCCTTGATGCGCGAACTCGTCGCCCTGGAACACGACCATCCCGAATTGCGGACCGCCGATTCGCCCACGCAACGGGTGGGTGCGGCCCCGCTCAAGGCGTTCGCGGAAGTCCGCCACGAAGTCGCCATGCTGTCGCTGGACAACGCCTTCACCGACGAGGACGTGGCCGATTTCGAGCGGCGGGCGCAAAAACCCTTGCACGGGGCGGCGCTGGATTATCTGGTCGAACCCAAGCTGGACGGGCTGGCGGTCAGCCTGATCTACGAAGACGGCGTCCTGGCGCGGGCCGCGACCCGCGGCGATGGCCAGACCGGCGAGGACATCACCCACAATGTCCGCACCATCCGCGCGGTGCCGCTGCGCTTGGCGGGCGCGGGCTGGCCGGCGCGGTTCGAGGCGCGGGGCGAGGTGTTCATGCCCAAAGCCGGTTTCGAGGCGCTGAACGAGCGGGCGCGGCGGCTGGGCGAAAAAACCTTCGCCAACCCGCGCAACGCCGCCGCCGGGAGCCTGCGCCAACTCGATCCCAAGATCACCGCCGCCCGGCCCCTGGCGTTCTTCTGCTATGGCTATGGCGCTTATCCCACCGCCGAACTACCCGCCACCCAAAGCGAACTGATGGCGCGGTTCAAAACCTGGGGTTTGCCGGTCAATCCCGAATCGCATGTGGTCCAGGGCAGCGCGGCCTGCCTCGATTATTACCGCGATCTGCGGGCGCGGCGGGCCGGGCTGGATTACGACATCGACGGCGTGGTCTACAAGATCGACCGGCTGGACCAGCGCGAAATCCTGGGTTTCGTGGCCCGCGCCCCGCGCTGGGCCATCGCCCATAAATTCCCGGCGGAGGAAGCCACCACCCGCGTCACCGCCATCGAGGTGCAAGTCGGACGCACCGGGGCCTTGACCCCGGTGGCGCGGTTGGAGCCGGTGTTCGTCGGCGGCGTCACCGTCACCAACGCCACTTTGCACAATATCGACGAGGTCCGGCGCAAGGATATCCGGGTCGGCGACACGGTCGTCGTGCGGCGGGCGGGCGATGTCATCCCGGAAGTGGTGAAAAGCCTCCCGGAATTGCGGGACACCGAAGTCCCGCTGTTCGAGTTGCCCCCACAGTGCCCCGTATGCGGCTCGGAGGTGGAAACCGCCGAGGGCGAGGCCATCGCCCGCTGTAGCGGCGGGCTGTATTGCCCAGCCCAGCACAAGGAAGCCATCAAGCATTTCGCCTCGCGCCGGGCCATGGATATCGACGGCCTGGGCGACAAACTGGTGGACCAAATCCTCGACAAGGCTCTCATCAAAACCGTGGCCGATCTTTACCGGCTCCAGGTCGATGAACTGGCCGGTTTGGAGCGCATGGGCCGCAAATCGGCGGAAAACCTGGTCGCCGCGCTGGAAGCCAGCAAGCACACCAGCTTGCCGCGCTTCCTATACGCGCTAGGCATCCGCGAGGTGGGTGAAGTCACCGCCCAGACCTTGGCCGCGTATTTCCGCGAACTCAGCGCCATCCAAGCCGCCGACGAAGAAACCCTGCAAACCGTGCCCGATGTGGGTCCGTCGGTCGCCCATCATATCCACACCTTCTTCCGCCAGCCGCATAACCTGGAAGTGGTCGCGGCGCTGTTAGCGGCGGGAATACAGTGGGAACCGATGCCCGAGTTGCCGCCCGCCGCCGAATTGCCGCTCAAGGGCCAAACCTTCGTCGTCACCGGCACGCTGGAATCCCTATCCCGCGAGGAGGCCAAGGCCAAGCTGCAAGCCTTGGGCGGCAAGGTCGCGGGCAGCGTCTCCAAAAATACCCGCGCCGTCATCGCCGGGGCCGATCCCGGCTCGAAGCTGGCCAAGGCGCGGGAATTGGGCGTCGAGGTCTTGGACGAGGCGGGGTTCCTGGCCTTGTTGGATGGCGGGGTACAGGCCCAATGAAACACCGCATCGATCCCAAAATCGACTGCGTCTTCAAGGCGCTGCTGGGCGCGGAGGAAAACCGTAACCTGCTCATCCATTTCCTCAACGCCGTGCTGGACGGGGAATTGCCCGCGCCCATCACGGAAGTCCAAATCCTCAACCCCTTCAACGAGAAGGAGTTTTTGGACGACAAGCTCAGCATCGTCGATGTGAAAGCCCAGGACGGGGCAGGGCGGTTCTACCAGATCGAAATCCAGTTGGTCGCCTACCGCAACCTGCCCGCCCGCATGGCCTACACCTGGGCCGACCTTTATACCCAACAATTGCGTAGCGGCCAGGATTACGAAAAACTCACGCCGACCTACGCCATTTGGTTGCTGGCCGACGATTTGTTCAGGGACGATGGCCGCTATGCCCGCCACTACAAATTACGCGACGAACGCGGCCAAGCTTTGTTGGACAACGGCGGCATCTGGACGCTGGAACTGGGGAAATTCGCGGCGGAACGGGTCGAAACCGAAGAACAGCGCTGGCTCAAGCTGTTCAACGAAGGCGACCGGCTCAACGACACCACGCTCCCCGATTGGATGAACACCCTGGAAATGAGGCAAGCCATGGAAACCTTGAGAAAGTTTTCCGAAAAGGAATTGAACTACTTCGCCTACCAAGCGCGGGAGAACTTCCTGCGCGAGCAACGCACCATCGCATTGGAATTGGAGGAGGCCCGGCACGAACGCGAGCAGCAACGCTTGGTCCTTGAGCAACAGCGCTTGGCGCTTGAGCAACAACGCTTGGCGTTTGAACAGCAAAGCTTGGCACTTGAACAAGAACGCATCGCCAAAGAGCAAGCCGAACAAGGCTTAGCACGGGAACAAGCGGAAAAAGCCGCCCTCCTGGCCGAACTCGAACGGCTCAAAGCGGCGCAACCGAAATCGACCTAATCCTCCCAAAGGCCGCCCTCAGCGGCCTTTTTCATGCCCTGACCCCGCACCCCGGCGACGCGTTAGAATGCCCCTCCCGCCCACCACGCGCCACTGCCATGAAATACCACGACCTCCGCGACTTCATCCAAGCCTTGGAAGCCCAGGGCGAACTCAAGCGCATCAAACTAGAAGCCGACCCCTACCTCGAAATCACCGAAATCTGTGACCGCACCCTGAAAGCCGCCGGCCCCGCCCTCTTGTTCGAGAAACCCAAGGGCAGCCAACACCGCCTGCTCGGCAACCTGTTCGGGACGCCCCGCCGCGTGGCCCTCGGCATGGGCCAGGAATCGGTGGACGCCCTGCGCGAAGTCGGCAAACTCCTCGCCTTCCTCAAGGAACCCGACCCACCCAAGGGTTTCCGCGACATGTTCGACAAGTTGCCGCTGTTCAAGCAGGTGTTGAACATGCCGGCCAAACTGGTGAAACATCCGCCCTGCCAGGAAATCGCGCTGGGCGGTTCCGACATCGACCTCGGACGCTATCCCATCCAAACCTGCTGGCCGGGCGACGCCGGGCCGCTCATCACCTGGGCCTTGGTCATCACCAAGGGGCCGCACAAGGAACGCCAGAACCTCGGCATCTACCGCCAGCAGGTGATCTCGCCCAATAAAACCATCATGCGTTGGCTGGCACATCGTGGCGGCGCATTGGACTTCCGCGACTGGCAAGCGGCCCGTCCGGGCGAACCCTTCCCGGTCGCGGTAGCCTTGGGAGCCGATCCCGCCACCATCCTGGGCGCGGTGACGCCAGTACCGGATAGCCTATCGGAATACGCCTTCGCGGGGCTCCTGCGCGGCTCCAAGACCGAGGTCGCCCAATGCCTGACCTCCGACCTGCAAGTACCCGCCAGCGCCGAAATCGTGCTGGAAGGCTTCCTGTATCCGGGCGAAACCGCCCCGGAAGGCCCGTTCGGCGACCACACCGGCTATTACAACGAGGTGGACGAATTCCCGGTGTTCACCATCGAGCGCATCACCCAGCGCAGCGACGCCATCTACCACAGCACCTACACCGGCCGCCCGCCGGACGAACCCGCCGTCCTGGGCGTGGCGCTGAACGAGGTGTTCGTGCCGATCCTGCAAAAACAATACCCGGAAATCGTCGATTTCTACCTACCACCCGAGGGCTGTTCCTATCGTCTGGCGGTGGTCAGCATGAAAAAGCAATATCCGGGACACGCCAAGCGGGTGATGTTCGGGGTGTGGGGGTTCCTGCGGCAGTTCATGTACACCAAGTTCGTGATCGTGGTGGACGACGACGTGGACGCCCGCAACTGGCAGGATGTGATCTGGGCCATCACCACCCGCATGGACCCGGCGCGGGATATAACCCTCATCGAAAACACGCCCATCGATTATCTGGATTTCGCCTCGCCGGTGTCCGGGCTGGGTTCCAAGGCCGGTTTCGACGCCACTAATAAATGGCCGGGGGAAACCCAGCGGGAATGGGGCACGACGATCCAGATGACCGAGGCGGTGAAAAGGCGGGTGGACGAGATATGGGAAAGCTTGAATATTAAATAGAAGGGGGTAAGAAAAGATGGCACAGGATTATCGTTATGACGAAAACGCGGGGAGTGCGGCTAATCGGCATTTCCATGATGCCAAAAAGCTGGAAGAAGACCACCGCTATGACAATGCTGGATACCATTATGGATTTGCAGCGGAATGCGCCGTAAAGCACGCTCTTATTCAAACCGGAATATTGAAAGGTGACCCCATAATTAGGAAACTGCATTTCCCGGAGTTACGGGGAAATGCTGTTTTGGCTTTGCAAGGGAGGACATCCAGAGGCTTGCTTAATCTGTTACAACCCAGCTTTATGCAGCATTGGGATGTGGCGATGCGATATTCCAGCTCAGGCATGATTGACCGCGAAAAAGCCGAAAAATGGCGCATAGACGCGAACAAAGCCATTGGGCTTATGTTGTTTTAACCGATACCAGGAGGAATCATGCGCTTTGATGAAAGCCTAGCTGCCTTTGTGGCAGCGCTATTACCTATTTTAAACAAAGAAACTCTTGAAACTGGCTGGATCATCCGTGACGCTTCAGGTCGGCTTGCTTTCATCGCGGACAAAGCGCTTTCCGCGGACGAGCGTTCCCAAGCCGCGATAGCGGTAAAAACAAGCCTTGGGGAATATTGCCGCGAGTCTGGATGCGTCTTCGACAATGAACAACCAGGTATCCAAAGCGTGATTGAATCGGCAAGGGTATTTACCGAAACCATCAATAACGTGGCCGTTCGCCTTATCGACCGGCGCATCGTCGGCCAGGATTGGCTGATCGAACCCGCCCCCGGTTGGCAACCCCCCGCCCCCGCACGTTGGGTATTCGCCAGCTTGAAAGGGGGGGTTGGGCGTTCCACGGCTTTGGCCGTGGCCGCCACCGAACTGGCACGGCAGGGACGGAAAGTATTGGCGGTGGATTTGGATTTAGAGGCACCGGGTCTTGGAACTTTGTTGATCGAAGAATCGGATAAACCCAAATACGGGGTTTTGGATTGGTATGTCGAGCAGGGTATAGGAAGCATACCCGAAGAAGAAAATAACGAGTTTTTAGGAGATATGGTGGCACCCAGCCCGTTTGGCCGGGGCAAGGGATTAATCGACGTGGTGCCAGCGATAGGCCGTATTTCCGACGACTATCCAGGAAATGTGCTTGCAAAACTAGCCCGTGCCTATCTCGATCTACCTCAAGAAGTAGGACAATCCCTAGGCTTCCTAGACCGGACCCAAAAACTGATAGATGAACTTGCCAGCCGCAGACAATATGACGCGGTTTTAGTGGATGCGCGGGCGGGTTTGAATGAAAGCACGGCTGCCGCAATACTAGGGCTGGGCGCGGATGTGTTGCTATTTGGTGTCGATACTCCCCAAACCTTCGCAGGTTATCGGTATCTGCTCGCCCATTTAAAAAAATTTATAAAACCCGATGACGATGACTGGTGGCTTAGGCTGCGTATGGTTCATGCCAAAGCCTCCCCGGACGAGCGGCGTAAACAGGGATTCCGTGATAAGGCATATAGGATTTTTTCCGAGTCGCTCTACCAGGATCGGCCCATACTGGATAACGACGATAATCCTTTGCTTAGCGGGATTAGTGAACCCATTTATACCCAGATGTTTGACGTGGATAGCCGGGAAGCTCCCCATTATGCATGGCCTATTTTAGATGACTCCAATTATGCCGAGTTCGACCCCTTAGCCGAGCGCGTGCAAATGGACGAAGGCTTTTATGGTAGAACTTTCGCTGGCCTTGTTGAAGGCATTGGTGAATTGATCGAATTTCGGGAGAACACGAGTGAATGAATCCATAGATTTCGGAGCGATACGCCAAGCCCTGGCCGAATTAAGACCGGCATCGTCCCATCACGCCAATATTCCACCCAGCGTCGAAGAAATTTATGCCCCCGAAGGCCATGAAGCCGCGCTGGACCCGGATCGGCCCTTGGTGGTGGGTGGCCGCGGTGTCGGCAAGAGCTTTTGGTCGGGTGCTTTGTATAGCAAAGGAACCCGTGAGCTGATTGCTCGTTATTACCCGCGTTCTGGACTTGATAAATGCAACGTGGCGCTTGGCTTTTCTGGAACGGATACCACACAAGGCGGACCGCCATCCAAGGAAATTATCGATGAATTAATAACCAAAGATGGCTTTAAACCAGAAATAATATGGCGGGCTGTAATATTACACGGCCTTCGCGAATTTATCGATCTGCGATTGCCTAAAAATTGGCGCGGTCCTACTGGTTTAGTGGCTTGGGCGGCGGAAGACTCGGAAAGGCTGCAAATCACTTTCCGCACTGCTGATCGGTACCTTTCAGAGCAAGGTTTGCGGTTGATTGTGGTATTCGACGCCTTGGATAAGCTAGGCGATGATTGGATACAAATAAGGGAGCGCAGCAAAGCCTTGATGCGTGTCGCGCTTGCCTTGCGGAGCTATAAGGCAATCAAACCGAAAATATTCATGCGCGTTGACCAATATGACGATGTAGCGCTTTTTAATTTCCCGGATGCCTCGAAGCTTACAGGAGAAAAAGTTAGTTTAATTTGGGAAAGAAAAGACCTTTATGGAATTTTGTTTTATCAACTAGCTAACAATCAAGCCTCGTCCGCTGTTTTTAAAAGGCTGATGAAAAGTCGATTTGGAACCAATTTGGATGGAAAAAAAAGAAATGATCTGCCTATAGAATTGATACATGACGAACGCAAGCAAGAGGTGCTTTTCACCTTGATTGCTGGCCAATACATGGGTAGCGACCCAAGACGAGGAAAAACATATACTTGGGTACATAATCATTTGGCGGATGGCTTTGGCTTAGTCAGCCCGAGGACGTTTTTAGAATCTTTCAGGGCGGCAGCCCAACGCGGAAATCATTTGATAGGAAAAGCGTTAGACCCAAAAAGCCTGCAATATGGATTGCAAATCGCATCCGACGTTAGGGTGGATCAATTGAAAGAAGATTATGGATGGATCCGAATCGCGCTCGCACCCTTGGCTGACTTAGGTGTACCGTGCCAGGAAGCAGCATTGTTTGATCGCTGGGAATCAACCGATGCCATTAGGGACATACAAAAATCTGCGGAGCGAAAAGAATTCTTGGAGCCCGTGGAATTCAATTCTGGCGTCGGTGGCATGGAAAAATCATTATTGGAAGCGATGCGTCGTATCGGGGTAGCGGAACGTCGCCCGGATGGGCGGATCAACGTTCCCGATATTTACCGCGTAGCAGCGAAATTACTTCGCCGGGGAGGGGTTTCCCCCAGGCGTTGATAAATAGTAGAAAACCATAAGGAACAGTATGAACTCACCGAAATCCCACCACATCGCCATCTCCGCTTCCCTGATTTGCTGCGACCTGCTCAACGTCGAGCGCGAATTGCGCCAGATGGAGGAAGCGGGCATCGACTCCCTCCACATCGACCTGATCGACGGCCATTTCAGCCCGAGCATGCCCTTGGGGCTGGATTTGGTACGGCAGGCCCGCCGGAAAACCCGGTTGCCCTTCGACGCGCACCTGATGGTGGAGAACAACGAATTCTTCGTCCAGGAAATGCTGGATATCGGCGCGGAACGGATCGCCTTCCATTACGAATCGGCCTTCCATGTGGACCGGCTGCTGTGCCTCATCCGTGAGCGCGGCGTCAAGGCCGGGCTGGCGCTGATGCCGACCACGCCGCTGTCGGTGCTGGATTACTGCGTGGACCGGCTGGATTTCGTCCTGCTGATGCTCATCAATCCCGGCTTCGCGGGGCGCAAGGACGAAACCCAGGTACCCTACGCCCTGCGCCGGGTGGCCGATTGCCGCCGTCATCTGCAGGGTTTCGGACTCGATATCCCCATCGAGGTCGATGGCCGGGTGGATTTCGACACTATTCCGGGACTTATCGCCGCCGGAGCCACCGATTTGGTGGTCGGCACCCGCAGCGCCTTCCATCCCGGCGGCACACTGGCCGAAAACATCCACAGGATGCGGCAAGCCGCCGCCGCGGGCTTTTCCAAGCGTCCCGGACCAGCCTGTGGATAACTTTGAGTACGGCCCCGGCCTGTGGATAAGTCTTTGGATAACTACTGTATAACTCCCCCTGAACCCTGTGGATAAGCTGTGGAAAAAATTTCCGGTTGCGGAGACGCCGCTGGAATAGCAGGGTTATCCACAATCCATCCACAGCTTATACACAAGTTTTCCACAGGAAAAAAAGCTACAACATATTGATTTTTAAGTGAAAAAATCACTTATCCACAAAAACAGGGAAAGACAATAATAACAAGGTTTTCTTTTTGGTTTCTATTACGCGCCGGCGTCCGAGAGTTCCGGGAAGCTTCCTGGTGGGTGGGCGGACGAACCCCCATCCCGCGCCGCGCCCAACCCTGCGAATCCTCAATGCCGAAGCATCCTATCCCCCGCATCCACCCTATTCCTGGTTTACCGATCCTGCTGTTCCTAACCATCTCCGCCGCCGGGCTGGCCCAAACCGCCGACGCCCCGAACCCGGGCCTACGGGCGCAGGAATGGCAAAAAAGCCTCGACGAGGCCGAAAAAGCGACTGCGGAACCCAACATCCCGGACAGCAAGCTGGCCGATTGGCGCGACCGCCTGCTCGACCTGATCGCGCAGGCCAGGGAAGCGGTTCATAACGTCGAACCCGATATCCAAACCTTGCGGAGCGACCTGGAAGCGCTGGGACCGGCCCCGGCGGTGGACGCGGCTCCCGAGGCCGCCAACGTCGTGGCCCGGCGCAAGGAACTCAATGCCGGGATCGCCAGCCTGGAAGGCGTGGTGAAGGAGGCCGACCTGGCGTCCGTCCGGGCCGGACGCCTGCTCGCCGAGGTCAAGGCCACCCAGCGCACCCGTTTCACCGGGCGTATCCTGACCCGAAGCCCGTCGCCCTTGAGTCCCGCCATCTGGGGCAAAGCCCTACCCGAACTGGGTTCCGCCCTGGCCGCGCTCTACCACAGCCTGATGGACAAAGCCACGCCAACGGCAATCCTGACCATTGGGCGGCCCCTGGCCTTGGGGATGACCTTGGCCACCTTGCTGGCGTTCCCGCTACGGGCCGGACTGATCCGCAAATTCGGCTACATCGTGGTCGAGGATGCGCCGACCTACATGCAGCGCCTATGGACCGCCCTATTCACCGGCCTGGTGCGGACCTTATTGCCCACAGCGGCGGCGCTGGCCGTCTACCTGGGACTGCTCTACACCGATTGGCCGGGGGAAGCCGTGGCCGATGTGCTACGGGTGGGCCTGCTTTCCCTGGCGGCGCTGTTCTTCGTGACCGGCTTCACCCGTTCAGCCCTGGCACCGGACCAGCCGGATTGGCGGCTGGTACCCATCCACGACCCAGGTGCCCGGACTTTGAACCGGACCGTCACCGGACTGGCGATCCTGTTCGCGCTGGACCACACCTTGGGCGAACTGGCCAACCAGTACGATGCTTCGGTCGAGTTGGTCTCCACACAGAAATTCGTGTTCGGCGCCTTGATTTCGCTGGCGTTGCTCAGACTGGTCGGGCGGGGAGTCTGGCCCGAGGACCCGGCCCGGCCCGGATGGAACCGGGTCCGCTACGGCTTGACACTGCTGATCGCAGCGATACCGGCCTCGGCCATGCTGGGCTATGTGGCGTTGTCACGTCTACTGGCGACGCAATGGGTGCTGACCCTGGGACTCTACGCCACGGTCGCGCTATTGAACCGGATCGTCCAGGAAGCGGTGGAACACGCCTTGAACCCGGCCTCGCCCCAGGGCCAACGCCTGCGCACCGCCCTGGCCCTGGGCGAGGAGGGCGCGGAGATGCTGGCGTTCTGGGCGGTGGGATTCATACGCTGTTCGATCCTGCTGCTGGCGGCCTTGGCCTTGCCCTTACTCTGGGGCGTGCCAGGCAAGGATATCGCCGCTTGGCTCGGGAACGCCTTCGTGGGTTTCAAACTGGGGAATCTCAACCTGTCGCTGGGCGAAATCCTGGTGGCGCTGTTGTCGTTCACCGGGTTGCTACTCGCGACGCGGATGCTGCAAAAGACGCTGGACCAAAGGATTTTCCCCAAGACCCGGCTCGACCAGGGCATCCGCAACTCGATCCGCTCCGGCCTGGGCTATGCCGGTTTCTCCTTGGCCTTGGTGATCGCGGTATCGATCCTGGGGCTGGATTTATCCAACCTCGCCATGATCGCCGGGGCCTTGTCGGTGGGCATCGGTTTCGGATTGCAGAACATCGTCAACAACTTCGTCTCCGGCTTGATCCTGCTGGTGGAACGCCCCATCAAGGCCGGCGATTGGGTGGTGGTCGGCGAATACCAGGGCTATGTCAAGAAAATCAGCGTCCGGGCCACCGAGATTTCCACCTTCGACCGGGCTTCGGTGTTCATTCCCAATTCCAGCCTGATTTCCGGTACGGTGATGAACCGCACCTATGCCGACAAGACCGGGCGAGTACTGTTGCCCATCGGCCTGGCCTACCACTCTGATCCGCACCAAGCCCGCCAGGTATTGCTGGACATCGCCCAGGAACATCCCGATATTCGCGATACCCCGCCACCCTCGGTGTTCTTCCAAAGCTTCGGCGACAGCGCCCTCAACCTGGAATTGGTCGCCGTGCTGCACGATGTAGACAAGGTCAAACAAGTGACCAGCGACCTGTGTTTCGCCATCCACGCGGCCTTCCAACGGGAAGGGATCGAAATTCCGTTCCCGCAACGCGATATCAAACTCAGCCTGGACGAGGAACAACTACGGCGCTACCTCTGACTCCGAATTCAGATAGGCCAGGAAGCCACCTAGACCGTCCATGGCGCGGCGAAACGCCAAATACCGCCCCGCCACATCGGATCACGTTCCTGGCCCCTCAGCGCCCTCACCGCATCCTGGACCGGCGGGGGCATTTCCGCCCCGGCTATTCCAACCCGATAAAACCCTATACTTCTCATCCAACCTCCCAGCCCAACCCGAACAACCCCATGCGCAACTCCCTCGACGCCCTCCTCGCCACTGCCAACACCGTCATCCTGGGAAAACCCCGCCAAATCCGGCTGGCGGTGTGCTGTCTCCTGGCTCGCGGCCACCTCCTCATCGAAGACGTGCCGGGCGTTGGCAAAACCACCCTGGCCCATACCCTGGCCAACCTGTTGGGGTTGGATTACCAACGCATCCAATTCACCAGCGATCTGCTACCCGCCGATGTGCTGGGCGCTTCGATTTACGATGCCAAAAACCATAGCTTCCGGTTCCAACCCGGCCCGATCTTCCATCAGATGATCCTGGCCGACGAAATCAACCGCTCCACCCCCAAGGCCCAGAGCGCCCTGCTCGAAGCCATGGAAGAACACCAGGTCACGGTCGAAGGCGAAACCCGGCCCCTACCCGAACCCTTCTTCGTCATCGCCACCCAGAATCCCATCCATCAAATCGGCACTTTCCCACTACCCGAATCTCAACTCGACCGCTTCCTGATGCGCCTCACCCTGGGTTATCCCGACAGCCGCTCGGAATTGGCGCTGTACAAGGGCGCGGAACGCCACAGCTTGTTGGAAAAACTGCCGGTCCGCCTACCCGCCGATGAATTGCGTGGCTTGCAGGAGGCAATCCGGGCCATCCACGCTTCCGATGCCTTACTGGGCTATGTACAGGCTTTAGTGCGGTTCAGCCGCGAATCCGGGCATTACGAAATCGGCTTGTCGCCACGGGCAGGCTTGGCTTTGCTAAGCGCGGCGCGGGCCTGGGCCTATACCGAAAGCCGCGAAGTGGTGTTACCGGAAGATGTGCAGGCGGTGCTGGCCCCGGTCTGCGGTCACCGGCTGAAACCCGTGGGCAGTGGGGCCGTGACCGCCGAGGCCGTGGTCGGCCCGATGCTGGATCAAATCACGGTCATCTAAAGCTTGAGACCTGAGGCTTGGGGGTCGCAGCCTCGGGCCTCCAGCCCCGTACTTCACGCCGAGTCCCAACCCATGGCTTCCCCCACCCTCAAGCAACGCTTCGACCTGCAACGCTTTTTCCGGGGCGATCAAGCGGTGCCCGGTCCTATCGTGCTGACCCATCGTTTGGTTTTCATCGTACCGAACCAGCGCGGGCTGGGGCTGGCCTTGCTCTTGTTCATCCTGTGGCTGACCTCGATCAACTACAGCAGCAACCTGGGTTTCATCCTGACTTTCCTATTGGTCGCCATCGCCCTGCTGGGGATGCTTCATGGCTATCGCAATCTCGCCGGACTATCGATCCGGCCCAAACCCAGCCCGCCGGTCTTTGCGGGCGAGCAGGCCCGTTGGGAACTCATGGTCGCCAATCCCGGCCTGTTGCCGCGCTACGCGGTGTGGTGCCGCTGCAAGGGGGCGGAGCCGGTACGGATCGATATCGCCGCCGAAGCCACCGCCAACCCCGCGCTGGGCCTGCCGACCGCCCAGCGCGGCTGGCTCGAACCGGGCACGGTGCGGATTTACAGCGAATTCCCGCTGGGCCTGTTCCATGCGTGGTCGCTGCTGAATTTCCAGGAACGCATCCTGGTTTATCCGCGGCCCGCGCCCACGCCCATGGATTTCCCGATCTCGGGCGGCTATGGCCGCTTCAACCGACAAGCGCATAGCGCCGAGGATTTCCACGGCTTCCAGACCTATCAAGCGGGCGATCCCTTGCGACATATCCATTGGAAGGGCGTCGCCAAGGGCCACGATCCGCAAGTCAAACGCTACGTGGGTGGCGAGACCGAGGATTTGGCCTTCGCGTTCGAAGAAACCCCCGGCGGCGACACCGAAAGTCGCTTGAGCCGCCTCTGCCGCTGGATCATCGACGCCGAAGCCGCCGGGCTGCGTTATTCCCTCAGCCTGCCCGGTACCCGCATCGCCGCCAATTCCGGGGCCGCCCATAGCCGCCTTTGCCTCAAAACCCTCGCCCTGTTCCAGCTATGACCGCCATCCCGCTCCGCGATACCCTGACCGCCGCCTTCGAGAAACTGCTGCTGTTCAGTCTGGTGTTCGTCGCCCTGCCTCATGCCGCCAACCTGCATCCCACGGTATTCGGCTTCTTCGCCCTGTTGGCGGCTTGGCGCTATGCCACGGTGGAACGGCCCGGCCTGCGTCCCGGTAAATGGATGCTGGGCTTGTTGATGCTATGCGCCATGGCCTTGGTGTACGCCCATTACCATCGCTTCTACGGGCGGGAAGGTGGCTCGGCCTTGTTCCTGGTCGGCCTGGGGCTGAAGCTCATGGAGATGAAAACCCGGCGCGAGGTGTACCTGGTCATCTTCCTCGGCTTTTTCGTGGCGATGACCCAGTACCTGTTCTCGCAGACCATCCCCATGGCGCTCTATACCCTGGTGGCGGTGGGTTTGTCGGTGGGGGTTTTGATCGGGGCGGGCGGTGGTCCGGCCTTGGCTCCCGCCGCGGCGTTCAAGCGTTCCGCCGCCCTGGTGGCACAGGCCGTGCCGATCATGCTGGTGCTGTTCCTGTTCTTCCCGCGGCTTCCCGGTCCCTTGTGGAAACTGCCCGACGACGAGCGCCACGCCAAGACCGGCCTCAGCGACAAGCTCGAACCCGGCAGCATCAGCCACCTGGGCCGTTCCGCCGAACCGGCGTTCCGGGTCGATTTCCAGGGTGCACCGCCGCCCAACGCCTTGCGCTATTGGCGCGGCCCGGTGTTCTGGCATACCAATGGCACCCGCTGGGATGTGGCGGTGGATAAGCCTTTGCCGCACGACCAGGAACCCAAATTTTCCGGGCCGGCCTACCGCTACGCCATCACCCTGGAACCGCATCGGCGTCGTTGGCTGTTCGCCCTGGATTTACCCAGCGGCTTCCCGTCCGATGTGACGCAGACGGCGGAATATCTGCTGCTGACCAAAGACCCGGTCCACGAGCGCCGCCGGTTCGAGTTGGTTTCGCAACCCGCTTTCCGCACCGGCCCGCTGAGTCCCGTCGAGCGGACGCAAGGTTTACAACTTCCCGACCCACCGGACGGGCGCGTCCGCGCCCTGGTCGAGGCTTGGCGCGGCGAATCGGCCCGGCCCGGCGATTGGGTACAACGGGCTTTGCGCTATTTCCGCGAGGAAGCGTTCTTCTACACCCTCAACCCGCCCGCGCTGGAAGACCATCCCATCGAGCGCTTTCTGTTCGAGACCCGCCGCGGTTTCTGCGAGCACTACGCCACCAGCTTCGTCTACCTGATGCGGGTGGCGGGCATTCCGGCGCGGGTGGTGACGGGCTATCAGGGCGGGGTTTGGAACCCGGTGGGCCGATTCCTCGAAGTACGGCAGGCCGACGCCCACGCCTGGGCCGAGGTCTGGTTGCCGGAGCGGGGCTGGACCCGGATCGATCCCACCGCCGCCGTCGCGCCCGAGCGCATCGAGCAAGGCATCGACCTGGACGCCGCCAGCCCGGAAGGCGATGTGATGTTCAACCCGGTGGGCGAAGCCTTGGCCGGACGCGCCCAAGGCTTCCGCGACTGGCTCCGCCAAGGCCGGATGCTCTGGGCCAGCGTCGATCATGCCTGGAACCAATGGGTGCTGGCCTATGATCCCGAGCAACAACAGCGGTTTTGGGGGAGTCTCGGCATCATGGAATGGGGCAAACTGGCGCTATGGATGGGCGGCTTACTGGGTCTGTGCGGAGCTGCGGCGGCTTTGTTATTCTGGCCCCGCCGGAAAACCCCGCCCGACCCCGCCGTATTGGCCTATCAGCGCTTTTTGGGGAAATTGGCCCGGCGCGGCGTGGTCAAGCGCACCGGCGAAGGGCCGCTGGATTTCTCGCGGCGGGCCATGACCGAGCGGCCCGAGGCTGCCGCGACCATCGTTCGGATCACCGGGATATTCTTGGGATTGCGCTACGGGAAAACGGCGCGGGCGGAGGATTTGGCGCGGTTGCGGCGGCTGGTGCGGGAATTCCGGGTTTAGGGCGCGGAACGATCCCTTCAGGGACGTTCCCGGCGGCGGGGTCGCGCTATACTTGCCCGACCCTTGTGGGCGCAATGGACAAATCCCGGTCCAGCCGCCCATCCCTCAGGAGACCCAGCAGTGTATTACTCCTCCTCTTCCAGAAGCCGGGGCTACCGGAGTTCCGGTTCCCGCCGCTACGATCCCAACGACAATTTCCACCTCAAGTCCCGGAAAGACTCGGGTAAAACCAAGCTGCTGTTCGCGCTCGCGGTATTCCTGGTCCTGCAAAGCCTCTATTTGCTGGTGTCGTATATCCGCATGAGCATCGCCGAGGCCGATACTCTGGAACTCACCCTATCCGAAAGGAAACAGCAGCAGGAATTGGACATCCTGAGGCCGCAGGCGCAAAAGCTCAGGGCCGATATCGAAACCCTGGGCCAAGGCGGCCTGCCCGAACTGACCCGCCTGGAATTCGACAAGGTGTTGACCATGGACCAGGACTATGTGAAGAACATCGTGTTTACGGTCTCCGGCAGGGGCGACGACCGGGTATACGAATACAAGATGGTGATGCACAACGGCAGTTTGAACCTGATCCATCCGCAGGTGGATATCCTGTTCTTCGATCCGCAGGGCATCCAGGTCGGCATGTCGCGGCTGGGAGTGCAGGGCGATGGTGTCACGCCCACCCTGGAAGTCATGGAACGCGGCGAAATCCGCTCGTTCTCCTCGCAAATCCAATTGAGCGACAGCGCCAAGCCGGGTTATTTCCGCTTGAGAATCTGGAAATAAGCCCGGCCTATTCCGCTTTTTCACCGCCTTGCCGCAAGCCGCAAGGTTCGAGTTCGGGCAGCGGCGGCTCGGAGACTTCCAAGCCTTGTTGTTGCAACATCCGCTTGAGGGCTTCGATCTGGCCGTCCAGGGCTTGGATATGGTCGAGCATGTGGTTGACGGCGTGGGCCACCGGGTCGGGCATGTCGGGAGTCATACCGTAGGCGTCGAAGCCCAGCTTGCTGGCGATGTTCTGGCGGCGTTCTTCCTGGGCCTTGCGGTCGGGACTGACCATGTGGCCCGGAATCCCCACCACGGTCGCCCCCGCCGGGACGCTTTTCAACACCACCGAATTGGAGCCGATCCGGGCACCGTCGCCCACCGTGATCGGTCCCAAGATTTTCGCCCCCGCCCCCACCACCACGCCATTGCCCAGGGTCGGATGGCGCTTGCCCTTGCGCCAGGACGTCCCGCCCAGGGTCACGCCGTGATAGAGCGTGCAATCGTCGCCGATGGTGGCGGTTTCGCCGATCACCACGCCCATGCCATGATCGATGAAGAAGCGCCGCCCGATTTGGGCACCGGGATGGATTTCGACCCCGCTCCACCAGCGGGCCAGGGTCGAGAGGAACCGGGCCGGCCATCTCAGGCCATGGTTCCACAGCCGGTGGCTGAGCCGATGGACCAGGACCGCGTGGATACCGGGATAGATGGTGAAGATTTCGAAATAGGACTGGGCCGCCGGGTCGCGCTCGAAGATGCAGCCGTACTCGGCCTTCAGTTTTTCCCACATGTGGATGATCCTTGCCGTTTCAGTTGCAATTGCACGGCGGTGAGGATGCCGCGCAGGATATGGATTTCTTTTTGTTCCAAGCGCACCCGGTTGAAGATGCGCCGCAGCCGCCGCATCAGCGAGGGCGAGGACTTCTTCTCGTGCAGGAAACGCACTTCGTGCAAAGCCGTGTCGAGATGTTGGTAGAAGGATTCCATTTGCTCCGCGGTTGCCAGCGGGGACATGGGTTCTTGCAGGGCTTGGGGTTCGGTTTGGGCGGCGAGGAACAACTCGTAGGCCACCACTTGCAGGGCTGCGGCCACGTTCAGGGAGCTGAATCCGGGGTTGCAGGGGATGTGCAAGAGGTAATGGCAGCGTTCCAGTTCGGCGTTGTCCAACCCGGAATGCTCGCGCCCGAACAGGAGGGCGGTCTTGACCGGCGATTGCGCCACCATTCCGGCGCATTCCCTGGGATCGAGCTGCGGCCAGGGAATGGCGCGGAGCCGGGCGCTGGCCCCGATCACCAACTCGCGGTCGGCGATGGCTTCCTCCAGGCTGGCACAGACCTTGGCCCCGGCCAGGATATCGTCGGCCCCGGAAGCGCGGGCGGTGGCTTCGCCGCTGGGGAAGACCTTGGGGGCCACCAGGGCCAGGTCGGAAAGCCCCATGTTCTTCATGGCGCGGGCCGCGGCACCAATATTGCCGGGATGGGTGGTGCCGACCAGCACGATCCTGACATGCGCTAGGCGTTTCATCCTAAGTTGCGGAAGTCCAAAGCGAAAAAGGGCCAGCATCTTATCAGAACTCTGATAACCTTGTGCCCTCGCGGACTATCGGGCTTGGCCAGCGGGCCGGTCCAAAGCCGCGGGTTTTCCCCATCAATCGACAGCTTAGTGGTAACGATCCGACCATGGACCCCATGCTCACCATCGCGATCCGCGCCGCCAGGGCGGCGGGCGATATCATCGTCCGCGCCATGGACCGGGTGGACCTTCTCAACATCACCCCCAAGGGGCGCAACGACTTCGTCAGCGACGTGGACCGCCAAGCGGAACGCGAGATCATCAACACCTTGCAGCGGGCCTATCCCGGCCATGGCTTCATGGGCGAGGAAGGCGGCGTGCAAGGACCGGCCCACGCCGACCACGTCTGGGTCATCGATCCCCTGGACGGCACCACCAATTTCTTGCATGGCTTCCCCCAGTTCGCGGTGTCCATCGGGCTGTTCCACAAGGGCCGGATCGACAAGGGCGTGGTCTACGACCCGGTCAAGCAGGAGTTGTTCACCGCCGCCCGGGGCGCGGGCGCGACCCTGAACAGCCGCCGTATCCGGGTCACCAAGCAGGTCGGCATGGTCGGCGCTTTGCTCGGCACCGGCATCCCGTTCAAGGACCAGAGCTATCTCGACGCCTATCTGGGGATGCTCAAGGATTTGCTGAAGGATGCCGCCGGCATCCGCCGCGCCGGCTCGGCGGCCTTGGACCTGGCCTATGTGGCGGCGGGCCGCCTGGATGGCTTTTGGGAAATCGGCCTGAAGCCCTGGGACATGGCGGCGGGCATCCTATTGATCCAGGAGGCCGGCGGCATCGTCACCGACCTCGAAGGCGGCGACAAGCATTTCGAGACCGGCGGTGTCCTCGCCGCCACTCCCAAACTGCACCCGATCATGCGCGGTTTGATCGCCCCGCACCTCACCGACAGCCTGCGCCACCGCCCCGCCCAGGACTGACCCCATCCCCGCGACGGTCGCGGCTCGCTCCCGACCGTCTTCCCGCCGCACGACCCACCCGCGCTTTGCCGCCCGTAGAATCTGGGATACGCTCATTTTCCAATGCCGCGCCAAGCGGAACCGGGGAGTCGGCACTCCGACCGACGATGTGTGATAAAGCATTAGCGCGAGGCCACCATGCACGACGCCGTTTTCCTCCAACATTTGCTGATCTACCTGGGCGGGGCGGTGGTCTGTGTGCCCATCGCCAAGCGGCTGGGTTTGGGTTCGGTGCTGGGCTATCTGCTGGCGGGGCTTATCATCGGGCCTTCCGGGCTGGGCTTGATCGGCCGCGGCGAGGAAGTGCTGCATTTCGCCGAATTCGGCGTGGTCATCATGCTGTTCCTGGTGGGGTTGGAACTCGCGCCCAAACGGCTGTGGGAACTGCGCGGCCCGGTCCTGGGCCTGGGCGGCTTGCAGGTGTTGACGACCACGGGGCTGCTGGCGGGGTTCGCCCTGGTGTTCGATCTGGGCGGGCCGGCGGCCTTGATCGCCGCCATGGGCATGGCGCTGTCCTCCACCGCCATCGCCCTGCAAATCCTGGCCGAGCGCAACGCCCTCGCCACCCCGGCGGGACGGCTGGGCTTCGCGACCCTGTTATTCCAGGATTTGGCGGTGATCCCGATGCTGGCCCTGATTCCGCTCCTGGGCGATGGCGCCGCGGGTGGCGGTTTCGACTGGCCGGGCGCGGCCAAGGCGCTGGGGGTCATCCTGGGGATCGTGGTCGGCGGGCGTTTCCTGCTGTTGCCCTGGCTGCGTTTCGTGGCGGTGACCCAGCAGCGCGAGATTTTCACCGCCCTGGCCTTGCTCTTGGTGATCGCCATCGCCTTGTTGATGCGGGGGGTGGGAATGTCGATGGCCTTGGGCACTTTCCTGGCCGGGGTATTGTTGGCGGAATCGGAATACCGCCACGCCCTGGAAGCCGATTTGGAGCCGTTCAAGGGACTGCTGCTGGGCCTGTTCTTCATCGCCATCGGCATGTCGGTGGATTGGGCGACGATCCAGGCGCATTGGCAAACCCTGGTGCTGCTGACCTTGTGCTTCGTGTTGGTGAAGCTGGGCGTGTTGGCGGGACTGGCGCGGCTGTTCGGGATTCCCAAGGCGCAGCGCTTGTTCTTCGCCATCACCTTGTCGCAGGGCGGCGAATTCGCCTTCGTGCTGAACAACACGGCCTTGGCCGAGGGCATCATCCCGGCGGATATCGCCGGTTTGCTGGCAGCGGTGGTGGCGTTGTCGATGATGACGACGCCGATTTTGCTCAGCCTGCACGACCGTTGGCTCGAACCCTATCTCGCCGGGCGCGGCAAGCCGGACTACGACGCGCCGGAGGACGAGGGCAATCCCGTCATCATCGCCGGGTTTGGCCGGTTCGGGCAGATCGTGGGACGCTTGCTAACCGCCAACCGGATCGGCGTGACGGTGTTGGACCACGATCCGGTGCATATCGACACCATCCGCAAATTCGGCAACAAAGTGTTCTATGGCGACGCCACCCGGATCGATTTATTGCGGGCGGCGGGGGCGGAGAAGGCCAAGCTGATGGTGGTCGCCATCGACGATGTGGAGCATTCGCTACGCTTGATCGACGCCGTGCGCGAGGAATTCCCGCACCTCACCCTCCTGGCGCGGGTGCGGAATGTGCAGCACGCTTTCGAGTTGATGGAGCGCGGGGTGCATTTCCAGCGCGAGATTTTCGAGTCGGCCTTGCTGCTGGGGGAACACGCCTTGGTGCGGTTGGGCTATGGCCCGTATGCGGCCAAGCAGGCCGCGCTGAAATTCCGCGCCCACGACCTGCATTCGCTGGTCAAGCGCTACGAGGCCCGCGGCGACGAGGAGGAGTTGATTTCGGTGGTGCGCGAAGCCCGCCAGCAATTGGAGGAGGCCATGAACGCCGACCGCGAGGCTTATCAGTTGCAGGTGGCGCGGGATTATTGGAAGTGAGGGGCATGGGAATGACCAACCCGGTTTATCGAAGGCGTCCGTCCACAACTCAAACACCCACTCCTCAAGGCGTCCAAGCAAACCCGAAATAAGCCGTCACCGGCGGCGTCGATGAAGTCAAACCCACGCCGATATTGCCGAACACCGCGACATGGTCGTCCACGGTCCAGAGGGTGCCGCCGCCGATCATATGCTGTACATAATTCGCGGCGTCGTCGGCATATTGCTGGACCAGTTCCTCGGTACGGCACGGCCCGGAATGCGGACAAACCCGCACGTATTTGTCGGCCAGCCGTCCGATCCTCGGCAAGTTCGAGGCATTATGGTAGCCATTCACGAACACCGCGACATCCTCGACCACATCCCGTTGCAAGGCCCAGGACAGCGTGAAATCCCAGACCTGATCGGTCGGGTCGTCCGGGTCTTGGAACCGGGCCGCGCCCAGGTTGTATTCGAGGTCCACATCCCAGGGCAGCCCTTGGTCGAAGTTGAAGCTGAACGAGGGTTCGGTCCCGGCATCGAAGGCCGACGAGCCCAGCCAGGTGGTTTGCACCATGACTTCGAGTCCCGCCGCCGGCAGGAAATAAGCCTCGATCTCGTCCCAGAGATGGATTTTGGTATCCAGGGTCAGGGGGCTGAACCCCGTGGCGGAATTGGGACTGCCCTGCACTGAAAATCCCTGCGAATACAGCCGCAGTTCCACGGCGTCGAACAGCCCGTAGCGCAGCATATATTCCCAGTTGTATTGGGCCGAGAGGCGGCTGCTCTCCGTGCTGAAGAAGGCTGGGGCCATTTCCAGATAGAAACCGCCCCGCGGCAGGGTGAACGCGCTATTGGGGAAATTGGCGAGGTCCGCGCCGGGGTCGCGGATATCCAGGGGTTTTTTTTCCTCGGCGATGACATAGCCCGGCGGCGCGGCCAGGAGGATGGCGGCGAGCCAAGCCGGGATGCGGGTGGAGGAGGAACGGTTGCGTCCGATCATCGGGGGAGGGGTTTGGGTGGCGGTGGGTTCTCGATGCGCTTGGAGGCATCGAGGGCGTTCTGGCCCGCTTCAAGCCAAGCCGGGTGGACATGAGTATAGGCCCACCCGGCCCAGTCCGCCCCAATCCCTCACACCGCCGTCAAGGCCGCGTTGAGCAGGAGGTGCGCCGTCCCATTGTCGAACACATGATAGGTCACGCCGACCAGGGTCACGTCGGCCTTCTGCGCCCAGCCGGTATCCGAGAAGTGGTAATGGTCCCCGGCATTGCCGTTCACTTGCAGGGTGTTGCTAGTATCCGAAAGATTGACGAGGTCGCGTTTGAGCAGGGTCAGGGTATTGTCGCCGCCGCCGGTCAGGTCGATCTTCTCGATCCCGGCGATCCGGTCGCGGAAATTCGCCAGATTGAGGTTCAGGCCCGCGCCGCCCAGGGCCAGGGTATCGCTGCCGCCGCCGCCATCGACCCGGCGGAAGTTGAGGTCGGACAGCTTGATGAGGTCGTCGCCCTGCCCGCCATAGCACACATCCGCCCCGCCACCCCCTACCAGGGTGTCGTTGCCTTGCCCGCCGACGTAGCGCTCGGCGGCACCGGTGCCGGTCAGGCTGTCGTTGCCGGTGCCGCCCAGTTTGGCGACCGCGTTGGTGAAGTTGCCGCCGAACAGCACATAGCTGGAACCCGCCTGGCTGTTGCCATGGGGACTGGCTGTGGGATCGCCGATGATGAGATCGGAGAAGCCATCGCCGTTGACATCCCCGGCGGGGCCGACCCGGTCCGCGCCATCCAGGCGGAAGCCGTTGGTCCCGGTGAGGGTGGCGGCATCCAGGCGGGCCGGGAAGCCCGTGGCCTTGCCATAGATGACATAACTTGCGGCTTGATAGCTTTGGCTGGCCGGGTCGTATTGCTTGGTTCCGATCAACACATCGTCGTAGCCATCGCCGTTGACATCGCCCGCTGTGGCCACGGTAGCGAGGGCACCATAGCCCGTCCCCAGGCCGGTGATCTGGAATCCATTGCTCCCGTCGAGCGTGGACAAATCCAGGCTGGAACCAAACCCTGCGGCCTTGCCGAATACCACGGTGGCGCTATCGTCCGAGCCCACGATCACATCGCCGAACCCATCGCCGTTGACATCGCCCGCCGCAGCCACCGCGCCGGTATAGCCGTCGCCAGCGTCCAACCGGAAGCCATTGCCGCCATTGAGCGTGGATAAATCCAGGCCGGACCCGAAGCCGGTGGCCTTGCCGAACACCACATAACTCTGTTTGGCCTGGGCCGAGCCATAGGGCCGCACGCTATCGACCAGCAAATCGGCGTAGCCATCGCCATTGATATCGCCCGCCGAACCCACTACCACGCCGGAATGCTGCCCCGCCACGCCATCGATGCGGAAACCGTTGCTGCCGTTGAGGGTGGAGAGGTCCAGCCCGGCGCTGAAACCCGCAGCCTTGCCGAACACCACGAAGCTGGACCCGGCATAATCGCGGCCCAGGGGCGAGGCGTTCTTTTCGCCGACGATGATATCGGCGTAGCCATCGCCGTTGACATCGCCCGCCGCTCCGACCACCACGGCGGAAGGGTCCACGGCGGCGCTGTCGCTGAAGCGGAAGCCGTTGGTTCCGGTCAGCGTGGACAAATCCAGCAGGGACGAGAAGCCGCTGCCGCTGCCGAACACCACATAGCCGGTGGGCGTGCCGCCGGAGTCATCGCCCACCACCACATCGGCATAGCCATCGCCGTTGATATCGCCGGCCCCGGCGATGGAGAACTCCCCGCCGTACAGCGCGAAGCCATTGCCGCCGTTGAGCGTGGACACATCGGCGCTGGCCGCGAAGCCGCCCGCCTTGCCGAACACCAGATAGCTCATTCCGCTATAGGCCGTGGTCACGGCCAGATCGCCGTAGCCATCGCCGTTGATGTCGCCCGCCGCGCCCACCGCGGTTCCCGAGTAATCGAAGGTCGCGCCATCCAGCCGGAAACCGTTGTTGCCGTTGAGGTCGCCGAGGTCCAGGTGTGGCGGGGTGCCGATGTTGAGGTTGTTGGTGCCGATGGCGGTGCTGACCCACACGGTGGCCCCGGCCTGGGTATAGGTGCGATAGCTATGGCCGTTGGCTGTGGCGTTCGCGCCCTGGACCCAGCCGCCGCCTCCGCTGACGAGGCTCTGGGCCGAGCCGTCGATCACCAAGGTCTCGCTGGTGGTGGACAGGCTTTTCACCGTGGCGGGCGTGAGGACCAGGGTGTTCGCGCCGCCGCCGAGGTCGATGCCTTCCAATCCCGCCAGCTTGCCAGCCTGGGCCGCGAGGTCCAGGTAAAGCCCGGTTCCGGTCAGGGCCAGGGTATCCGTGCCCGCGCCGCCATCGGCCAGGGCGAAACCGAGATCGGGCACCACCAGGCGGTCGTTACCATCGCCGCCGCCTAGGCGGTCCGCGCCGCCGCCGCCGGTCAACACATTGGCCGCGCCGTTGCCGGTCAGGGTGTCGGCATAGGCGCTGCCGTCCAGGTTCTCGAAATGGAGCAGGGTATCGCTGCCGGACCCGCCGGTAGCCTGGGCCGTCGCGACCGCGAGGTTGACCGCGACCCCGGCCCCGGCGTTGGCATAGGACACGGTATCGCTGCCCGCGCCGCCGTCCAGGCGGTTGTTGCCCGCATTGGCGTAGACCACATTGTCGAGGGCGTTGCCGGTGCCGTTGAGGTTGCCGCCGCCCAGCAATTGCAGGTTCTCGACATTGGCGGGCAGGGTGTAGGCCGCCAAGCTGGAACGCACGCTGTCGATCTGGGTGGCGCTGGCGTTGGTCTCGATCACCCCATCGCCGCTGTTGTCCACGGTATAGGTGTCGTTGCCGTCGCCGCCGGTCAGGGTATCCGCGCCCGAACCCCCATCCAACAGATTGTCGCCCGCGTTACCGCTCAGCTTGTCGTTGAAGGCGCTGCCGGTGAGGTTCTCGAAATGGCGGAGGGTGTCGGTGCCCGAGCCGCCGGTGGCCTGGGCCGTGGTCTGGGCCAGGCTGACCGTGACGGCGGCGGATGAAAAGGCATAGGACAGGGTATCGATACCGCCCGCGCCGTTGAGGACGTTGTTGCCCGCGTTGGCGTAGAGCGTGTTGTCCCCGCCATTGCCGGTGCCGTTGAGATTGCCGCCGCCCATCAGCCGCAGGATTTCGATGCCATAGTCCCCGCCGCCGAAATAAGGCAGGGTGTAGTCGGACAGATAGGACTGCACAGTGTCGATGCCGCCCGCGCCCAGGCCGGGGATATAGTCCTGCACCATATCGCCGGTATGGTCCACCACATAGGTATCGTTGCCCGGCCCGCCATAGAGGCGGTCCGCTCCCGCCCCTCCGTCCAGCACATTGCCGCCCGAGTTGCCGTAGAGCGTGTCGTTGAAGGTGCCGCCAGTGAGATTTTCGATATTGGCGAGGGTGTCGGTGCCGGAACCGCCGGTGGCTTGGCCGCCGCTCTTGCCCAGGTCCACTTTGACGGCGGCGCTGGCGTAGAGATAGGACGCGGTGTCGGTGCCCGCCCCGCCGTTCAGGACGTTGTTGCCGGAACTGGCATAGAGCAGGTTGTTGAGGCCGTTGCCGGTGCCATTGACGCCGCCCGCGCCCACGAGGCGCAAGTTCTCGACATTGGCGGGCAGGGTATAGGCCGCGAGATAGGACAGCACGGTGTCGATCTGGCCGGTGCTGGCGTTGGTCTCGACCACCGCGTCGCCGGTGTTGTCCACGACATAGGTGTCGTTGCCGTCGCCGCCGGTCATGGCATCGGCCCCGCCCCGTCCGTCCAGGTAATCGCCGAAAGCCGTGCCGACCAAGGTGTTCGCCAGGCTGTCGCCCGCCGTGCCGGAACTATTGTCGCCGATCAGCAACTTGCTGCCGTTGGCGAAGCTGAAACGGGCGCTGGACACCTGGTCCAGCGTGGTATTGGCCAGGACGAGGGTCTTGCCCGCATAGGTGACGAGCAGGTTGGTGCCGGATGGGGCGAGCGTGCCGGTGGCCGCGTCCAGCCCGGCGATATCGAATGCCAGCGTATCCACCGCCGGTTTGAACGCCAAGGTTTGGTTATTGCTCAAGCTGCTGAAGTAATAGGTCGCCATGGGGTGCCTCTGGATATTTGATATTCGCCATGTCCATCGCCACGCGCCGCAATCCGGTTTTCCCGGACCCGCCGCTGAAAAAAAGCTGGCGGTCAGGGGCACCGCCAGCAAGGCCATCAGGAGTAGGGAGCGTGGGGACCGCGATTCGGGAATGGCTCTTTCAGCGCCGGACCGCGAACGCGCCCGAGGAGGTGCCGCAGACCGCCGCCGCCTTTTTGGTCTTGGGGGCGCACACCCGGATCAGGCCGGTTTCGGTGGCCTGCCCCTTGAGCGGCTTCCACACCACGAAACCACGGCCCAGCTTCACTCCGGCCTTCAACGACTTCCATTTGGTGCCACCGTTCTTGGAAAACTGCACATGGACCTGCCGGGTGGCGCTGGTCAGGCCGAATTGCCAGGCGATGGTTTGCTTTTTGCCCACGGTCAAGACATCGCCGCCGTTGGGGAACGACAGTTGGATATAGGGTCCGGTGGGCGCGGTGGGCGCGGTGCAAGCGGCATAGGGATAGCTGCCGCTCAACGTTCCGTTGGCGCAGGCGCGGGTTTCGGCGGTCGCCGCGCAATCGGCGCTGGTCGCGGATGAATAGGCCGTCACCGTCTGCCCATCGGCCAGGGTGCCGCCCCAGGGCAGGTTGCAATCGGCGTGGGTGGCCGGTGCGCTACACGTGGGATAGGTGGCGCTGCCGCTCAATACCCCGTTGGTGCAGGCGCGGGTTTCGGCGGTCGCCGCGCAATCGGCGCTGGTCGCGGATGAATAGGCCGTCACGCTCTGCCCATCGGCCAGGGTGCCGCCCCAGGGCAGGCTGCAATCGGCGTGGGCGGTCGGTGCGCTGCACGCCTGATAGGTGGCGCTGCCGCTGAGTTTGCCGTTGTTACAGGTACGGACTTCGGCGTTCTCCGCGCAATCGCTATCGACCTTGACCCGGTAGGCCGTGACCGATTGGCCGTGGGCGAGGGTGCCACCCCAGGGCAGGGCGCAAGCCGCCGGCGCTTGGCAGGTCTGGAAGGTATAGCTGCCGCTCAACTGGCCTGTGTGGCAAACGCGGGTTTCGGAGGCTGCCGCGCAATCGGCGCTGAGGTTGGTTGGGTAGGCGGTGACGCTGGCACCGTCGGCGATTTTCTGCGTCGTGTCCCAAGGCAGGGTGCAATAGGTGTTGGCGCAGCTCGCATATGGGTAGACATCGCTGCCCGGTAGGCTGCCGTTGTCGCAGGTCAGCAGTTGGGCGGCGGCGGCGCAATCGGCGCTCTGCTCGGTGGAATAGGCGGTGACGGTCCCGCCGTCGGCGATGACCCCGGCCCAGCTCAGTTGTTCGCAGCCCTGGCCGGTGCCGCCGCCGCCCGAACCGCCCGCGCCGAAGGACAGGGTGGCGTTGGCGATATCCAGGGTCGCGACCAGGGAACCCTGGCCGAGGTCGGTGGCCTGGGTCTTGTTGATGCCCGGACCCTGTAGGCCGAAGAAATACAGCCGGAGGTTCTGGTCGGTGCCCCCGCGCACGCTGGCCGCGTCGGAAAAACCGAACTGGCCCGACAGATCGATACCCCACCACGTGTCGAAATAGGCGCTGTAGGGATCGCCCGCACCGGAGTCGCTGATATCGGTGACTTCGCTCAGGTTGGACTGGAAATCGGTCATGGCCGAGATATCGCCCGGATTCAGTCCGTTCTGCGCCGCCGCGCTGAGGTTGAGGGTGTTCGCCCTGGCTTGGATGACCGAGGACAACTGGGCGATGTTGACGCCCGCCGTGCCGGTCAGGCTTTCCGCCTTGGCGATGGCGGTGGGGTCGTTCAGCACCGAGGCGAGGACGCCGTAGCCGGAAGGCACCGCGCCGACCGCCGCTGCCGAAATGGTGCCATAGGTGTTGTTGGCGGCGATGTTGTAGACGAGGGGGTTGCCGGCGGCGGCGAAATTCTTGAAACGCTGGTCCAGCGGCCAGGACTTGATGGCCGACGGGTTGCCGAGGAAGGCTTCCACCGTGGTGCCGAGGTCCAGGCTATAGGACTTGGCGGCGGTGGCATCCCACACGTTGAGGAACAATTCGCCGCTGCTATTGGAGCTGGCGTCGCCGGGGGTGGTGTGCAAGGCGCCGTTGGCGATGGCGGCCAGGGCCTGGCCCGCGCCCAAGGCCAGGACCAAGCCGGCCAGGGCGCGTAAAAAAGGGTTCGATTTCAAATCCATGGTCGTGCCTGAAGGGATTCGGGAAAAACAACGCCGGGAACCATCCCGCGGACGGTTCCCGGCGGACCCGCATTACTGCGCCTTGATACGGATTTTCTTTTGCACGCTGGCAAGCCCGTGGTTATCGGTCACCACCAGCGAGAACTGGTAGACCGATCCCTTGGCCCCCGCCGTGAAGCCCAGGGTGGGCAGGGCGCTACCGCTCAGGCCGGTGGCCGGTCCTGCGATCTGCACCCACTGGTAGGCCACGATGCCATCGCCCGCGTCCGGGTCGTAGCTGGTCCCCCCGTCCAAGTTGACCGTGCCGCCGGGAGCCACCGTGGCCGGCCCGTGGATCACGGCCACCGGCCTGTGGTTGGGCACGACGACCCGCTTGTAGGCCTTGCCGATCCTGCCGCCGGCGTCGGTCACGGCCAGTTGGAACAGGTAGGTATCGCCCGCCTGTCCGGCCACGAACACCGCCTTGGCCGGGCCCGCGCCCGAACCCAGCGTCACCGCCGGGCCGGACACCTGGGTCCAGGCATAACCCAGGTCGCCGCTGTAATCGGGGTCGTAGCTGGCGCTGCCGTCGAGGACCACCGTCGCGCCCGGTTCCACCTTCATCGCCGGTCCCGGCACCGCCACCGGGGTCAGGTTGTCGCCCCGGCCCCCGTGGGACCACAGCAGGGTGGCGTTGGCGGGATTCAGGCTGAAGAAGGCCGTGCCGCCGCCCAGGTCGGTGGTTTTCAGCTTGTTGACGCCGGGCGCTTTGAGGCCCAGGAAGAAGAACCGCAGCTTCTGGTCCTTGGCCCCGTCGGCGTCGCGCACCGTGGCGGCGGTCGAGAACCCGAAATTCCCCGCGATATCGATGCCCCATAGGTAATCGAAATACGCGCCATAGGCATCGTCGGTGGCGTCGGTGGTTTCGCTCAGGTTGGCCGCGAAATCGGTCATGGTGGTGAAATCGCCCGGCGTTAAGCCGTTGGCGGCGGCGGCGTTGAGGTTGAGGTGGTCCACGCGGGTCTGGATCGCCGCCGAGATTTGGCTGACGGCGAGGCTGGCGCTCTTATCGTTCAGCTCCATCAGCAGGCCCAGCGACACCGGATCGTTCAGCGCCGTGATCGCGAAACCCCAGCCCGAAGGTGCCGCGCCGACGCCGGGCGCGGCGATGCCGCCATAGGTGTTGTTGGCCGCGATGTTGAAGCGCAGGGGATTGCCGGCGGCGGCCAGGGCCTTGAAGCGCGGGTCCAAATGCCAGACCCGCCCGGAAGCGTCGAGCAGGAACTCCTCGGCGGTGACGCCGAGATCGAGGCTATAGGACTTCGCGGCAACCGGGTCCCAGACGTTCAGGAACAGTTCGCCGCTGGCACCGGAATGGGTATCGGTGGGAATGGCATGGGCCGCGCCGTCGGCGATGGCGGCTTCCGCGCCGGGAGTGGACAGCAGCAGGCACAGGCCCGCCCCGCCCAGCAGGTTGAATCGTGTTGTTTTCATCGTTTCGCATCCCCTTCAAGGATCAACGCAGCTCGGCCGTGCCGTAGTCGGGATTGACCACGGGCACCGTGCAGGCGTCGATGCCGCCACCGGCGCGTTTATGGGTATACGGGGTCACCGGGTTGGCGGCGTTGAACACCGGGTCGGGCACGTAGCCGTTGGCGCTGAGGGCCACATAGCCCGCCGTGCCGAAGCTGTGGATATCGGCTTGGTTGCGGGCGTTCACGTTGTCCGGCCTCTGGCCGTACTTGACCAACGCCCTCAGCACATTGCCCTGGTCGGCGGTGACGTTGTTCATCCATTGGATGCCGTATTCCGACCACAGCGGATATTTACCCAGTGCCACCTGTTCCACGGTGGGGGCCGCCCCGTCGATCTTGATGAAGCGGTAATTGGCGGAGCGCGAGACATTGCGCTCGGTGGTCTGGATGCCGATGGCCCAGCGGTTGCCCTTGGCGGTCGGGAGGAAATTGGTGGTGCCGTTGTTGAAGTCGCTCAGGCAGTTGTCCTCGGCTCCGAGGCTGGTGGCGAGCTGGGCGTCGGTGAAACCGCCCGGCTGCACCAAGCGCGGCGCGGAATTGCCGAGGCAGGGGTTTTGCAAAATGGTGGCGAGCAGGGCGACCTGCTGCCCGGCCCCGTTCTCGCGGCGGCAGATATGCACCGTGGTGTCGTCCGGTGCCTTGAGATAGCTGGCGCTGCCACCGTTGGAGGCCCAGCGCGCCGCCACTTGGCTCAGGGTCAGGGCCGTGCCCGAGGCGTTCACAGAAAAACTATCCCAATCCGACACCGCGCCGCTGAATAGGCTGGCGAGTTGCTGCTTGCTCAGGCTGGGCATACAGGCGGCGGTTTCGTCCATATTGGCGCTGGTGGTGCTGCCCGGCACGGCGCAGTTGCTCGGCAAGGCACCGCTCAGCACCTGGGCATATTGCAGGGCGTTGCGTAGTAATAGCGTGACCGGGGTGCCGATGATATGGCCGGCGATGGCGTTGCGGTTGGGGATGCCGCTGGCGACGATCTCGGCCTGGCCGGTGGGGACGTTGTCGCCGCCGCGGAAGGCGTCCGGGGTGACATCGGACACGCTGCCGGTGGCGGTGATATTGGGCGTCACCGTGGTGCAGGAATAATCGTAATTGAAGGTGGTGCCACCGCTGGTGAAGCTGCCGCTAAAGGCGGTGCAAGCGGCGGTGGAAGGTTTTTCCAGATAGGTCAGCTTGGTGCCTTTGAGGGCGTCCAGGCCCACATAGGACGCGCCCAAGCGCCGCCGGGAAATCCACAGCTTCTTGGTGCCGACGAGGCCGCTGACCTTGCTGCCGTCGGTGCTGCAATAAATCGCCCAGTAATCGTTGTTGGTGGCCTTGCTCGGGTCGCTGGTGTAGTTCTGGAAATAGGTGTGGATGTTGGACGAACAGAGGGCGGGCGCGAAGAACTTGTCGTTGGCCTGGGAACCGGGGACGTAGAGGACGATATCGGGATCGCCGTCGCCGGGGGTCAGCGCGGACGCCGTGCCCGCGAACGCGGCGAGCAGCGTGGCGAATAGGGTTTTCGGGAAAACGGGGGTTGGCATGTGAAGGCTCCTGGATTCGGTGGCATCGAAGGATGGGCAATCGGGCGAAGCGGTTCCGCGCCGGGGACCGGGCACCGCCCACGCGGCGGATTCCGGTCCCCAGGCGCATTCGCAACTATATGGATGGCTACATAGCGCGATCCAATCCTAAAGCAAGCCATAGCCTTGAGTAAACAACGATGCCTCACCGTCTAGCGCGATTTACCTCCGCAATGATGGAAATGCCGCATTTCACAAGTCTGGTAAAATACAGAATAACTAAATGATTTTATTGAAAAATATCTCGAAGCGCCGCTGGTGTTCTATCCCGTGCATGGGACGGATCGGATCAAGCGCTGTTTTTTAAATACATAGCGACTTGCCCAGTCCAGCGGGAATCAATATAACTAGGACAACATCGCGTAAACCCGCGCCACCTTCTGGGGTGGCGCATGGCGGAGCCAGGGGGATGGACGGCACATCGGACGAGCGTTCCCGCGATGGCTGTTCCCACTTAACGATTCAGGAGCAAACCATGCTATTCCGCACTTTCGTTCCACCGGCCTTGGCCGTGTCGCTGCTGCTCGGCTTGACCGCGACTGCCGAGGCCGCCTCCAGTTGCCTGGGCGGGCCGTCCACCACCCTCAGGCTGGCCGGTCCCGCCATCGCCACGCCGAAAACCTTCACCCCGGCCAGCCTCGCCACCTACCCGCCCTCGAAAGTGACGGTCAGCTATTTTTCCGGCGCGTCGGGCATGGTGACCAAGACCTTCGTCGGGGTGCCCCTGTACGATTTGATCCAGGCCGCCGGCTTGGTGGTCGATGCCAACCGCAAGAACGACAAGCTCAGGAAATACCTGGCCGCCACCGCCACCGATTGCTACCAGGCGATCCTGTCCTATGCCGAAATCGACCCCGGCTATGGCGGCCAGCAAGCCATGGTGGCCTATGCCACGGTGGATGCCACCGGCACCCAAATTCCCCTGGACGACACCGAAGGCGCGATGAAACTGGTCATCCCCGGCGACAAATTCGGCGGCAGGCAGGTTTTCCACCTCGAATCGCTCACAGCGCGCTCGGCCCCTTGACCCACCGGGGGCGTCCTGGGTGGGCGCCCCCGCCTCCGCCCGGAATCCGCCATGACCGCAATCCGCTTTCTCCCCGCCTTGGTGCTGGCTTCGCATACCGCCCTGGCCCTGGACAACGACACGCCTCTGCCCAACGCCACCGGCGCGGTCGCCACCCACAACACCCTGGGCGTGATCGACGCCGACAATCCTTTTTTCCAAGTGCTAGGGAGCAATGGCCGGAGCTGCGATACCTGCCATAAACCGGAAAACGGCTGGAGTATCACCCCCGCCGCCCTCAAGCAACGCTTCGACGCCAGCCAGGGCACCGACCCCATCTTCAGGACCCACGACGGGGCCAACCGCCCCGACGCCAAGGTCAAAACCCTCAAGGACCGCCAAAGCGCCTACAGCCTCCTGCTCAACAAGGGTTTGATCCGCTTCGGCCTGGCGTTTCCGGCCCAGGCCGAGTTCCAACTTGCCGCCGTCAGCGATCCCTACGACTATCTCACCCCGGTCTCGACCGAACTTTCCCTCTACCGCCGCCCGCTGCCCGCCACCAACCTCAAGTTCCTGAACGCCGTCATGTGGGACGGGCGGGAAACGGTGGACGGGAAACCCATCGCCTTCGACCTGCGCAACCAAGCCAACACGGCCACCACCGGCCACGCCCAAAGCTCCCCGCTCCCCATGGCGCAACGCCGCGCCATCGTCGCTTTCGAGACTCGGTTGTTCACCGCCCAAGTCGAAGACTTCCAGGCCGGGGCGCTGACCCCGGCCCCCCTCAAGGGCGGCCCCATCCCGCTGTCGAAACAGCGCTTCTATCCCGGCATCAACGCCTTCGGCGGCGACTCCCGCAGCGGCGCGGCCTTCGATCCCACCGTATTCACCCTGTTCAACGCCTGGAATAAGCTGATCGACACCGACCCCACCGACATCCGCGCCGCCATCGCCCGCGGCCAAAAGCTGTTCAACACCCGCACTTTCGTCATCTCCGGGGTGGCGGGGCTGAACGATTCCCCCGATTTCGGCAGTCCCGCCACCCTGGTCGGGACGTGTAGCACCTGCCATAACGTCCCCAATGTCGGCGGCGATTCCGGCGTCCATTACATGGATACCGGCGTTGCCGACGCCGCCAACCGTAGCGGCGATCTGCCGCTCTATACCCTGCGGAATAAAACCACCGGCGCGACCCTCGCGACCACCGATCCGGGCCGGGCTATGCTCACCGGCCTGTGGGCGGACATAGGCCGCTTCAAAGTGCCGGGGCTGCGCGGGCTCGCCGCCAGGGCGCCTTATTTCCACAACGGCATGGCTCCGGCCTTGGGGAATGTGCTGGACTTCTACGATGGCCGTTTCCATCTCGGGCTCGACAACCGGGAACGGCTGGATTTGATCCTGTTCCTGAGGTCGTTATGAACCCGAGTCCTGTCACCGAAGCCCACATCGCCGAACCGGGACCGGGCTTCGCCCGCGTCGAACCCAGGCCCGGCAAACCGGCCCGGCGGGCGGCGGAGTGAGTTTATGGTGGAGGGGGCACAGGGTTGGGAGGCAAGGCGGGCCGATGACGACCGTAGGCCGGTGCCGCGTCCCGCCCTGACCATACGGCCACGGGGTATGGCCGGGGTCCGGCATTGATGGGCCGGACCCGGCGGGACCGTCGCGCCGGAGGCTGGCATTTACGCCGGGCCGTGCGGGGTTTGTTGCTGTGCGGCGGCATCGGCGCGGCGCGGGCCGAATTGCCGGTGCCCGCCGCCGCCTGGGCCACGGCGGGACAAGCCACCCGCGAGGTCGTGGGCAACGCCATGACCATCCACCAGCAGACCGACAAAGCTATCCTCAACTGGCAAAGCTTCGACATCGGCCTTAACAACGCCGTCCATTTCAAGCAGCCCGGCCCCGCCGCCGTCGCCCTCAACCGTATCGGCCCCGGCGACCAACCCAGTCGCATCCTCGGCACCCTCGACGCCAACGGCCAGGTCTATCTGGTCAATCCCAACGGCTTCGTGTTCGGCCCCGGCGCACAGGTTAATGTGAATTCCCTGGTCGCCAGCACGCTGAATATCTCCGACGCGGCCTTCAACAGCGGGCTGACCAAGCTCATCAACCAATCCCAGGGCAGCGAGCCGGTGGCGGCCCTGACCGGCACCGGCCAGGTCTACCGCCAGGACGCCCAGGGCCGTCCCCTGCTCGACGCCCACGGCCAGCCCCTGAAAATCAGCATCGAAACCCAGCCCGGCTCCCGCATCGCCAGCAACGCGGCGGGCGGGCGCATCCTGTTGGTGGCTCCCGCCATCGTCAACCAAGGCACGGTCAGCGCTCCCGACGGCCAGGTGGTGCTGGCCGCCGCCACCGACAAGGTGTACTTGCAGGAAGCCGACGCCGATTCCAAGCTGCGCGGCATCCTGGTCGAGGTCAAGACCGGTGGCGACATTCAGAACCTGGGCAAACTGGTGGCGGCCCGCGGCAATGTGACCGCCCTGGGCTACATGATCCATCAACAAGGGCGGGTGTCGGCCTCCACCTCGGTCAGTCTGAACGGCACGGTGCGGCTATTGGCGCGGGAAGGCGCGGCTATCGAGCGCGACAGCAACGGAGCCCTCCACCTCGTGCCGCAAACCACCCGCCGCGCCAGCGACCTGGGCGATGGCCTGGGCCTCCAGGCCACGGTGAGCCTGGACGCGGGCAGCACCACCCGCGTCGATCTCGACGCCTCCAAGGGCAAGGCGGTGGACGAACAAGCCCAGACACCCTCGCGGGTCGAAATCGGCGGCGGCAAGATCGTCATGGCGGCGGGGTCCGCCCTCGTGGCGCACGGAGGGCAGGTCGATCTCACCGCCAGCGCCCATCCCGCCCATCCCCTGCTCGCCACCACCGCCGACAATCCCAGCCGCATCGTGCTGGAACCCGGCAGCCGGATCGACGTGTCCGGCTCGCGCAAAACCGTCCTGCCCATGTCGCGCAATGTGGTGTCGGTGGAACTGCGCGACAACGAACTGCGCGATTCGCCCTTGCAGAAGGACGGTATCCTGCACGGCCAGACCGTACAGGTCGATATCCGCAAAGGCACGCCCTTGGCCGATATTTCCGGGGCCATCGCCCGCATCCGCCGCTCGGTGCAGGAGCGCAACGCCAACGGCGGCACGGTGAACCTGGAGTCGGAGGGGGATGTGTTGTTCGGCCAGGGCGCGGTGGTCGATGTCTCGGGCGGGGCGGTGCGCTATCTCGACGGCTGGCTTAAAACCACGCAATTGGTTTCGGGCGACCAGGTTTACGATATTGCCCAAGCCGACCCCAACCGCCATTACGACGCCCTCCTGGGCCGGTTCAGCCTGCTGCATCCGCGCTGGAATATCACCCAGACTTGGGACTTGCCCGGCCCCGTCGGCCAGGGCCGTTTCGAGCAGGGCTATACCGAAGGCCAATCCGCCGGAACGCTGAATATCCAGGCCCGCGACCTCTCCCTGGATGGCACGGTAAAAGCCGCCACCGTGGCCGACCGCTATCAACGGGCCATCTCCGAACGGCCCGCGGGCGGCACTTTGTCCATCGATCTGGCTTGGTCGGGCCAGCGCCAGCAAGCGGTGGAATTCCGCAACCTGGGCGCACCGCTCAAGCTATCGGCCAGCGATCCCGTCTCCGGCTTCGGCGCCGACGGCACACCGCCCACCCTGGTGCTGGGCAACGAGCTATTCCGGGGCGGGGTGCAGAAGTTGCAGATTTCCAGCGGTGGCCGGATCGCCATCGCCCAAGACACCGACCTCGAACTCCCCGCCGCCGGTAGCCTGGACCTCGATGGCGGGGCGGTGTCGGTCGAGGGCAATATCTCCGCGCCCTCGGGCAGCATCACGCTCGCCACCCAGCACATCGCCGGGGCTGCCGAAACCTTGTCGGGCGATCTCCAACTCGGCGCGGCCACCCGTCTGGACACCAGCGGACTCTGGGTCAACGACCAGCCCGGCAACCGCCAAACCCTCGATCCTGTGGCCCTACCTATCGCGGGCGGGAGCATCGCCCTGCATGCCGTGGGCGGGCTGGATTTGGCGGAAGGCAGCCGGATCAGCGCCGACGGCGGGGCGTGGCTGGCGAAGAACGGCAAGGTCACGGCGGGCGCGGGCGGATCGATTGCGCTGGGCGTGGCGGGCAACACCCCGACCACGCTCGCGCTCGGAGCCAGCCTCAGCGCCCATGGTTTATCCGCAGGTGGCAGTTTGGCGATCACCGCTAATGCTATCCGGGTGGGCGCGGACCCGGACCCGGACCCGGCGGAGGCCGCCGCCACCCAGTTGAATCTCGCGCCGGACACCCTGGCCTATGGCGGTTTCGGCCAGATCGCCCTGACCGCCAATGGCGGCGATTTGTCCATCGCGCCCGGCACGGCCTTGGATTTACGGCTGGAAACCTGGGAATTGGACCGCGCTTATCCGGCCCAGGCCAGCGGCACCCCGCTGGCCGGTTTCAGCCATGCCGTGTTGCAACCGGAAGCCTTCCGCACCCCGGTCGATCTGACGCTGACCCTGGATCACGACGCCCAGGTCGGTGCCTACGATCCCCAGCACAGCTTGAGCCTGGGCGCCGGCGCGTCCATCGCCACCGATCCCGGCGGCAAAATCGCCCTCGTTTCCGACACCGGCATCCGCATCGACGGCACGCTCAGCGCCCCCGCCGGGACGATCCAACTCACGATCAATCCCATCGGTGCCACGCTGGACCGGGGCTACGATCCCAACCAAGCCATCCGCCTCGGTCCCGATGCCCGCTTGCTGGCCCAGGGCGCGGTCGTCGCCCAGCCCAACAACGCCGGGTTGATATTGGGTCAGGTCGAAGCGGGCGGTACGGTCGCGCTCACCGCCCACCGGGGCTATGTGCTGATGGACCGGGACGCCGTGATCGATGTCTCCGGCACCGCTGCGCCGCTCGATATCCCCCAGGACAACCAGGGCGGCTATGCCCGGCGGCTGATTGGCTCGGACGGCGGCACTATCGCCTTGACCGCAGCGGAAGGCATCGTGGCCGATGGCAAACTCAGCGCCCAGGCCGGAGCCGCGCCCGGTGCCAGCGGCGGCGGCCTGAGCCTGACCCTGGACGCCCGGAGCCGGGGTTTCGCCACCGACAACCTGCCCGCCGACGCCCTGCCCATCCCCACCGGGGCACGCACGCTCCACCTCGCGCAGATCGCCACGGCCCAACTCGCGGCGGGCGCGGCCCTGGACGGCGCGATTCCCGCCAGCCTCAACGGCCAAGCCTATCTGGGCGCGGATCAAGTCGAGTGGGGCGGTTTCGCCAGCCTCGCGCTCAAAACCGCCGTCGCGGCTCCCGGTACACCGGGCTTCCAGGCGGAATTCCCTAAGCAGGGCAGCCTCCAGTTCGAGGGCGATGTCTCCCTGAAACTGGCCCAGTCCCTGACCTTGGACAGCCCCATCCTGGCCTGGAACCGTGGCCAGCCGGGCGATACCGGCACGGTGGACCTGAGCGCCAACAGCGCGACCTTGGGTTCCAGCCTGAACCGGACCGGCGCATATGGAACGCAGGGCGGCGACGGGCGTTTGAACATCAAGGCCGATTGGATCGACCTCACCGGCTCGACCGAACTCCAAGGCTTCCAGCAAACCGGCCTCCACAGCCGCAACGATATCCGCCTGATCGGCCTCAACCCCAACGCGGAAGGCGATTTGCTCGGGCAATTCGCGGCGGCGGGCGAAATCGACCTCGCCGCCCGGCAAATCTATCCCAGCACCCTGAGCCAATTCACGCTGCAAATCGACCCGGCGCAAAACCCCGCCGGGCTCATCCGCATCCTGCCGGGCGACACCCAGGCCAAAGCTCCCTTGTCGGCGGGCGGACAACTGAATCTGTCAGCGGCGCGGATCGACAGCCAAGGCGTACTCCGCGCCCCCTTGGGCCAGATCAAGCTCGACGCTTCGCAAAGCCTGGATTTGGCGGCGGGCAGCCTGACCTCGGTTTCGGCGCAGGGTCTCATCATCCCGTTTGGCCGCACCCAGGGCGGATTGGATTGGATTTTCCCCTTGGGGGCCGATGACCGGATTATAGAGTCGCCACCCACCAAATCCATCCAACTCCAGGGTCCAGCGGTCCGGGTCGCCAGCGGGGCCAAACTCGACCTCTCAGGCGGCGGCGATTTGCAGGCGTTCGAGTTCATCCAGGGACCGGGCGGTTCCACCGACCAACTCGATCCCAACGATCCCGGCTATCTTGACGGTTCGTTCAGCTACCAAGAGAAATACGCGATCCTGCCCCAATTCGGCAGCGCCTATGCGCCCTACGATCCCATCGAATTCCAGGCTTCCGGCCTGAAGCTGGGCGATAGCATCTATCTGGGCGCGGGTAGCGGCCTGCCCGCCGGGCGCTATGTTTTGTTGCCCGCCCATTACGCGCTGTTGCCGGGCGCTTTCCTGGTCACGCCGCAAACCGGCACCACCGACCTGCCCATGGGTTCGCATTACACCCGGCTGGATGGCTCGACCGTGGTCGCGGGTTATCGCTACACGGCGGATACCGGGTTTCGTGACGCCCGCACTAGCGGCTATACAGTCGAACCGGGCCGCATCGCCCGCACCCGCTCGGAATACGAAATCCATCGCGCCAACGCTTTCTATCCCCAACGCGCCCAGGATCAAGACCAAACCACGCCGCGCCTGCCCCTGGACGCGGGCAGTCTCGTGGTCGCGGCGGATCAATCCCTGCAACTGGCGGGCACGCTCGCGGCCAGTGCCGCGAACGGCGGACGCGGCGGACGCGGCGGACGGGTGGATATTGCCGCCAGCCGCTTGAGCATCGTCCCCACCGAAGCCAACGCGGACAGCGTGGACGATGGCAGCGTCGCCCTCGCCGCCGCCGACCTCAACCGGCTGAATGTGGAAAGCCTCCTGCTTGGCGGCAGCCGCAGCAGCGGCGACGATGGCACGACCCGCCTCAACCTCACCGCCCAATCCGTGACCGTCGCTCCCGGCACCTCGTTGCAAGGCCAGGAAATCATCCTGGCGGCCCAGGACCGGGTGGACATCGGCGCGGGAGCCACGTTGCAAGCCCAAGGCAAAGCCGTCGCGGGCGATGGCGTTTGGCAAATCGGCGCGGCGGACGGGACTTACACCGGCAGCGCCTGGGTGCGGCTCTCGACCGGCCCGCAAATCGACCTCAAAACCGACCCGCTGGCTGATGCGGCGCATACCGGCAGTCTCGCCGTCAACGCCGGTGCGGTGTTGAGCGCCACCGGCTCGATGGGGCTGTATGGCACCGTGGATAACCGGCTACAGGGCAATCTAAAAATGGACGGCGGCTCCCTGGCCCTGGGCGCGGAGCGGATCAGCCTGGGCAGCGCGCCCGCCGCCACGCCGGGCTTGGTCCTCGGCGATGCTTTGCTGAATTCGCTCAAGGTGGATGAATTGCGCCTGACCGCGGCTGGCAGCCTGGATGTCTACGGCGACGCCGGGGTGAACGCCCAAAGCCTGGTGGTGCAAAGCGCCGGGCTGCGCGGATGGGGCGCGGCGGGACAAACGGCCCGGATCACGGCGGATCAAGTGAGCTTCACTAACCCCGACGGCGCGACAGCGACCGATTCCGGCACCGGGCTGGGCGATTTGGTGGTCACGGCCCAGCAAATCCAAACCGGTTCCGGCGACCAAACCTGGAACGGCTTCCACAGCATTTCGCTCATGGCCAGCGATGCTTTCCTGGTGGCGGGCACTACCACTTGGCGGGTGGACAGCGATTTGTCGATAGCTACCGGCAAGCTCGCCGCCCTGGCCGGGGCCAACCTCGCCCTGGACGCGGGCAGCCACCGCGTCACGCTCGACCCGCTCGCGGGTGGGAAATCCGCCAGCGTGGCCGAGGGCTTGGGAGCCCGCTTGGATATCCAAGCCGCATCGATCTCGGTGGCGACACCCATCGTCCTGCCCGCAGGCTCCCTGAGTTTGGCCGCGAGCGGCGACATCGCCCTGAACAGCGGTACCTTGCTCGACGCCGGAGGCCGGGCGGTGACTTTGGGGGGGAAAACGCTGTACGCGCCGGGCGGCAGCGTGGCCCTGTCCTCGGCAGCGGGCAATATCGACTTGGCGGCGGGGGCGCGGATCACGGTGGCGGCGGACGCGGGCGGCGGCGATGCTGGCAGCCTGGAATTCTCGGCGGGACAAGGCCGGGTCAATCTGGACGGCGGCTTGTCGGCGCAAGCGGGCCAGGCGGGCGCGGGCGGCTCGTTCAGCCTGGACGCGCTGAACTTGGGCCTGGCCCATTTCTCCGCGCTGAACACCCAGCTACAAGCCGCCGGTTTCAGCGAGAGCCTTGCCCTGCGGTTCAGGCAAGGCGATATCGCCATCGCCCAGGGCGATACGGTCCGCGCCCATAGCCTCAATCTCACCGCCGATAACGGCAGTATCGCCCTGTCTGGCAGCCTCGACGCCCGCGGCGAACAGGGCGGCACGGTAGCCTTGAACGCCGGGCAAACCGTGCGGTTGACCGGCACGGCCCGGATCAAAGCCAGCGCCACGGCCAGCGACGGCGATGGCGGGACGGTGGTCCTCAATGCGCTGGGCGATGGTAGCCGCGCCAGCGGGGTCCAGATCGAAGCGGGCGCGAATATCGACGTGGCGGCGGGCGGCAGCGGTCAAGGCGGCACGGTGCGGGTGCGGGCCGGGCGGGTCGGCACGGACGATGCCGCCGTCGCCATCGCCCCCGGCACGGTCAGCGGCGTGGCCACGCTGGAAGTGGAAGCGGTGCGGGTCTACCGCGACATACCGCTGACCAATGCCAATATCGCCGCTTGGTATGCGGAGACTGCGGCCTATATGGACGCCGCCACCAATAACCCCGATCTGCAAACCCGGCTCGGCGGTTTCCAATTGACGCCCGGACTCGATATCCAGGCCAGCGGCGACTTGAACCTCGACCTGGGCGGCAGCCTCGCGGGCCATGCCTGGACCGCGACCAGCAGTGCCCAGGTCTGGACCACCCGCCTGGACGATATCGCCGGGCCGGTCGGCGGCCTGACCCAGATCGGCTCCGACGGCACGGCGCGGACCTTGACCGCCGGGACTTCCAGCCTGCTGGGCAGCGACGGCAGCTATTATTTCGACGCCGATCCGGCCTCGCCCACGTTCCGGCAATTGTTCGTGCGGGTCTTCCCCAGCGGCGGCAACCGCTACGATCCCGGCCAAATCAAGGGCGATTTGGTCGAAGCCAATGGCTGGGACTTCTCGTTCCCGGACAGCCAGGGCAACGCCTGGCGCTTCGGTCCCGACCAGGTGCCGGGCCATCTGACATTACGGGCGGCGGGCGGCTTGACGATAGGCCAGAATCTCTCCGATGGCTTCGTCACCTATAACGCCCAATCCTTGGCGAACTTCTTCCAGATCGACGGCGCGGCTCCCAACTTGCTGGATACCCTGATGCCGCAACCCGGTTTCTCCTGGAGCTACCGGCTGGCGGCGGGCGCGGACCTCGGCAGTGCCGATCCCGCAGCGACCGCGGGCGCGGCCCACGACCTCGTCATCGGCGCGGGTGCCTCGGTACGCACCGGCACCGGCGATATCAGCGCCACGGCCAGCGGCGATATCAAGCTTACCGACTCGCGCTCCACGATCTATACGGCGGGCCGTCCCACCGACGCCCAGCGCTACGGCAGCTTCGGTTTCGACCTGACCCGCAAAGCCTTCTACGCCGAATATCCGGTCGATGGCGGCGATCTGAGCCTCAGCGCCCAGGGCGATATCATCGGCGCGGCCACATCGCAATTGATGTCGGATTGGCTGGTGCGTACCGGCAGTTGGAACCCCGACGACGGCATCGACACCAAGGACCGGCCCACAGCCTGGGGTATCGCTTTCGATAACCTGGTGGTGGCGGGTTCGAGCGATGCCGAAACCCAGAACCTCAAATTCGGCTTCCGGCAAAACCTGGGCGCTTTGGGTGGCGGCGATATCACGGTGCGGGCGGGTGGCACGGTGCGCGACCTCTCGGCCATGCTGCCGACCACGGCCAAACCCACCGGGTCAGTCGGCGGCGACGGCCAAATCACTCAGAATACCCAGCGGGTGCGTGGCGGCGGGGATTTGCGGATCACGGCGGGCGGGGATATCGCGGGCGGGGTGTTCTATGTGGAACAGGGCACGGCCCAACTGACCGCCCAGGGCGCGGTGATCGGCGGTTCCCAATACACGGCGGGTCCGGTGTTCGCCTTGGGCGATGCCCGGTTCGAGGTCCGTGCAGCCCAGGGCATCGCGGTGGGCGCGGCCTTGAATCCCTTCACGCTCACGGCCTCCGCATACACCGACAAGACGGCTTATTTCTCCACCTATTCGGCCCAATCCAGCCTCAACCTGCAAAGCTCGGCGGGCACGGTGGCGCTCAACAACGACACCGGCATCATCCAGCAAAACTATCTCCTGTACGACGCCACCACGCCCGACGGACGCCCGGTGTTGAGCGATATCGACGCCGCCCGGATGCTGACCCTCTATCCCGGCTCGCTGCAAGCCTACGCCCTCGGTGGCGGGCTTGTGGTCGGGCATTCCTTCGACCTGTTCCCGGCGGCGCAGGGCGATTTGGAGTTGCTGGCCGACGGCGATATCCATTTCGACCAGGGCGGGCAGGTGTTCATCAACCAATCCGACACCGACCCCGCGCTGCTGCTACCGGTCTCGGCTCCCCAAGCCAGCCTCAACGACGCCGCCAAGCGGCTGGATATTTTCAACCTCGCCAATACCGATTTCCTGCACGCCACCGTGCCGGTCCACCAGGACGATCCCGACCCGGTGCTGATCGCCTCCGAACACGGCGATATCGTGTCGGACCACGCCTCCCTACTGGTTACCGCCGAACCTGCCGAAGTCAGCGCAGGCCGGGATATCGTGGGACTGGGACTCGAACTCCAGAACCTCCGTGCCAGCGATATTTCCGAAATCCGGGCCGGGCGCGATATCCGTTTTCCCATCCTCCGCGACCCCGTTACCGGCGACTTGGACAGCAGCCTCGACGGCCTGCCGATCTCGGCGGCGGGACCGGGCCAGTTGCAGGTGCTGGCCGGGCGCGACCTCGACCTCGGCACTTCGGCGGGCATCACCACCCTGGGGAATCTGACCAATCCCGCGCTTCCCGCAGGCGGGGCGTCGATAACGGCCTGGGCCGGTTTGGGCCGGGCACCGGATTATCCAGGCTTCATCCAGACCTATCTGCAAGGCCGTTATGCCGGGCCGTTGACCTTGTACATGCGGGCCTTGCTGGGCGACCCCAACTTGGACAGCGCCACCGCCCTGGCCCGCTTTCAAGCCTTGCCCGCCGTGCGCCAGCGGGAATTGATCCTGGCCGTGCTGTTCCGGGAACTCAAGGCCGCCGGGATCGCCGCCGCCCGGACCACCGATCCTGTCCGCCGCGCCGCCGCCTACCGCCGCGGCGAACAAGCCATCGCCACGCTATTGCCGGGGCAGGATGACCAAGGCGATATGAAGCTGTTCTTCAGCAAGATACAAACCCTGGACGGCGGCGATATCCAACTCATGGCCCCCGGCGGCTTGATCGATGTCGGACTCGCGACTGCCTTCAGCGGCAACAAGACGGCGGCGGATTTGGGTATCGTGGCGCAGCGCTCGGGGCGGATCGAGGCGCTGTCGCAGGGCGATTTCCGGGTGAACCAATCCAGGGTGTTCACCCTGGGCGGGGGCGATATCACCCTGTGGTCGGAACAAGGCGATATCGACGCCGGGCGCGGGGCCAAGGCGGCGCTGTCGGCTCCTTCTCCTACTTACAGCTTCGATGCCAAAGGCAATCTGGTGGTGGTGTTCCCGGCGGCGGTGTCGGGCAGCGGCATCCGGGCGCAATCGGGTTCCACCGGCGCCGATATCGGCGCGGGCGACACCGCCGCCAGCCCCTTGACCGGCATCTTCGGCGACCGCGCCCGCACCGCCCGCTTCGGCGATGTCACCCTGGTCGCCCCCCGCGGCGTGGTCAACGCGGGCGAGGCCGGGATCGGCGGCAAGAATGTCGCCATCGCCGCCACCGCCATCATCGGCGTGTCCAATATCCAAGTGACCGGCAATCTGACCGGGGCACCGCCGCCCCCGCCCTCCCTGACGGCGGTGCTGACCGGGGCCAACACCCTGGCCGCAGGCGCGAACACCGCCGCCCAATCGGCCTTGGACGACAACCTCGCCGCCACCCGCGCACAGGTCCAAACCCCGGCGACCGGACCCGCCGAACCGGCCCAACAATCCAGCCTCCATGCCCAGGTGGTCGGCTTCGGCCAGTGCAGCCTGGGTGATATCCGCCGCGGCAGCGACGGTTGCCGTTGATCTCCCCGGTGCCCACGCGGCGTGTGGGAACCCGGAAAATACCGTGTATGCTGTGCCGCCAAACCGGCCGCCGCCGCGCGACCCCGCTCCCATCCCCGCACAGGAAGTCCTCGCATGTCCCATCCCGTCCCGGAATCCACCCTGCCCGCCCTGGTCCAGGGCGAACTCACCCTGATCGGTGGCCTCAACGAGCGGCTGTTCCGCCTGCTCGCCGCCATCGCCAGCACCGGCTCCATCACCCAGGCCGCCCGCGCCATCGGCATGAGCTACAAAGGCGCTTGGGAGTTGATCGACCGCGCCAACAACCTGTCGCCAGAACTGCTGGTGGATAGCAGCCCCGGTGGCCGGGCCGGTGGCGGTACCCGGCTGACCCCGGCCGGCCAGGAATTGCTCAACCTGTTCCAGCGGCTGCAAGAGGAACACCGCGTCTTCCTCGACCGGCTCAACCGGGAACTGGCCGCCAATCCCAATTTCAGGTTCCTGCACCGCCGCTTCGGGATGAAATCCAGCGCCCGCAACCAGTTGTTCGGCAACGTCAAGCGCGTGGTGCCGGGCGCGGTGAACGCGGAGGCGATCATCGCGCTCAAGGGCGGCGACGAACTGGTCGCCGCCGTGACCCACAAGGCGGTGGAAACCCTGGGGATCGAAGCTGGCCGGGAAGTGGTGGCCCTGGTCAAAGCGCCACAGGTTGTCGTGGTCAAGGACTTCGGCGGCTACCGGCTCTCGGCCCGCAACCAGTTGGCGGGCGTCGTCGAGCGGGTGCAGCGCGGGGCGGTCAGTGCGGAAGTGGTCATCAAGTTGGCGGGAGGGGATGCCTTGGCGGCCAGTATCACCAACGACAGCGTGGACCAATTGGATATCAAGGAGGGTGAGGCGGCGACCGCCGTGTTCAAAGCGGGGGCGGTGATTTTGGGCGTCGCCGAGCGGTAGGGACTTCCGCCGGTTCCCAAGCGGCGTTGGGGAACCGGCGGGAACGGGGGGAACTCAAGCCAACTTGCCCGGCGGCAGGCTCTCGATATGCAAGGTCTGGGTCGGGAAGGCGAAACCGATGCCGGAAGTCTCGGCCAGTTGCAAAATCTCCAGCAGAATCCGCTGCCGGACCGCCAATTCTTCCCGTCGGCTCGAAACCCGGATCAGGAAATTCAACAGGATATCCAAGCTGCTGGCCCCGAAGTCGTTGAACGCCACCTGGATATTGTCCTTGCGGGTGTCGGGGTCGGCCCGGAGGATGAGTTCCACCCCCGTGACGAAGGCTCCGAGCTTGGCGGGCGTGGTGTCGTAGGTCAGGCCCAGGGTGGTCTTGACCTGGCGGTATTGGCGCAGTTCCATATTGTCCACGGTGCTGTTCACCAACTCGCTGCTGGGGATGCTCACCAAGGAGTCATAGAAGGTGCGGATGCGGGTGCTGCGGAAACCGACGCTCTCGACCACGCCCTCGATATCGCCCACCTTGATCCAATGGCCGATGGTGAAGGGCTTCTCGAACATGATGATGAGCGATCCCAGCAAATTGGCCAGGGTCTGCTGCGCCGCCAGGGCCACCGCCAAGCCGCCCACGCCCAAACCCGCCACCACCGAATAGGCCGGCACGCCCACCCGGTCCCCGCCCACCACCAGGATCACCACCGCCAGCACCAAAGTCACCAAGCGCAATACCAGCCGGATCAACTGGCTGTCGATGCTGCTGGTGATGAGCCGTTCGGACTCGATCAAGCTTTCCGCCAAGGCGCCGCCCGCCACCCACACCAGCCAGGTCAGGGCCAGATAGAACACGCTCCACAGCGACAAGGTCAGCACCGCGTTGACCTCGCCCGAAATGCGCAACATCTGGGTCAGCACCAGCACCGCGACCGGGATAATCAGCACCAAGCTGAGCGGCCTCAGCAACTCGGTCCAGCGTTCGGCGGCCCCGGTCCGGCCCACCCAGCGCTGGCTCAGGCGGAAGCTCAGCACCGCCAGGCCGAAGCCGAAGCTGAACACCCCCATGATGCCGATCCAGCGCCACACCGGCTGGTCCAGGAAACTGGCCATGGCCCAGCCCGGCACCCCGAGTATCCAGCGCGGCGGCACGATGGCGCGTAGCGCCAAGACCACGCCGGTGGGCCGGTAATAGACGAAATCGTACAGGCCACCGCGGGCGCCGGACCGATAGGGCAGATACTTGACCTTGGCGTAGAAATCGGGGATGCGCTGTACGGTTTCCGGGCCGAACAGGTATTCGCCCGCCCGCGGCCCGGTTTCCATCCGCACGAGGCGGATTTCGGTGCCGGGTATCGTCCAGCGTTTGAATTCGGCGGCGGCCATCGCCGGGGCGTCGGGGATGGCTTCCCAGGGCGGTAGTTCGATGCGGTCCAGCACCTCCTTCAATTGCAAGGTCAGCCGCCGCCCCGCCTCGTCCAGCATGGCGGGCGGCACTTGGCTCAAATCCAGCGCCCGTTCGGCGGAAAACAAGTCGTAGCGGGCCTTGGCGATGGTCCCGACCTCGTCCGGCGACAGGTAGAGCCGCGACGAGGCCAGATAGTTGTTCACCAGGCCGTCGCCCTTGGCATAGGCCTCGTCCATGAATTCGAGGAAGCCGCGCAGGGTGGTCCTGGGGCTGGAGGTGTCGATGGGTTCGAGCGGCTTGATCTCTTCGGCGGCGACGGCCAAGGAGCATAACAGCGTGAGCGCCAGCCACGGCAACAGGGAACGGAGGAACCTGGGATTCATGCGGACCTGTGGGATCGGAAGGGAAATGAAAGGGAAAATCCTGGCCGGGGCGCGAACAGGGCGGCGGACCCGCCCGGCCCGCTCATTCGCCGGTCGCCACCAGCTCCCAGCCGGGACCGGGGTTGTATGCCTTGATATCCTGGGCCAGTTCCGCCGTCTTGGGACCGAGGTCTTTCTGGTAGATTTTGCCCTGGTGGTTGACGATGAAGCTCATGACGCCGGATTGGCCGTACTCGGCGGGAACAGCCACCAGGCCGAAACCGGCGATCATATTGCCGTTGATGATGTAGTCGTATTTGCCGCCGGGCGCGTCCGGGCCTTGGCGGGTCAGGATGCGGTAGTAATAGCCATGGTAGGGGACGGATTGGCCCGCGCCCTTGCCATAACCTTCGGCGCGGGCTTCGGCCACCAGCGGTCCCATCGGGCTGGACGGTTGGCCGGGTTCCTCCTCCCAGAACAGCCCGTCGTGCTGGCCGGGGCTGCTGGCCAGCTTCTGGGCATATTCGGCCACCGTCTCGCCGTCGTGGTCGAGATTGGCGTACTCGAACTGGGCTTCCACATAGGCGTTGATCACGCCCAGGGTGTACAACTCGTTGCGCCCGATGCGGCGGTTGATGATTTCCTCCCGGCCCTGGGCGGCGTCGAAGTGCCAACCGGCGGCGGTTTTCACCAGCGGGATGGGGAAGGGCCAATGGTCTGGACCGGCGTAGAGGACGGCCTGATCCGGCCCGGCGGTTTCGGTGGAGAGCTGGGCCGTGGCCTTGGCGATGAAAGCCTCGCGGTTGCGTTGATCTTCCGCCGGATCGCCCGAAGACAGCAAGGCCGCGCCTTCGGCACCGAACAAGGCGTCCAAGCCCTTGGGATCGCTGGAACGGGCGGCTTGCAGCAAGGCCTGGGCCGCCGCGTCGGGGGTGGGGAAGCTTGGCACCGCCGGGCTGTCCGGGGCGGGATGGGCGGCGAGCGGAATCAGGGCCAGGGTCGCGAATAAAGCGGTGCGGAGCTTGCGGTGCATGGTGTGGTCCTCGGATAGGGTGTTCGTGCTGGAATGGGCCGGGATCATGGGAGGGATCATCAGCGCCTCCCTCTGAGTCCACCGCCCTCGCCGCCGCCTTGGAACCGGCCTCCTCCACCGCCCCCGCCCTGGAAATTACGCCCACCGCCGCCTTGCGCCCCACCGCCCGCGGCGGCGAGATTCTGGCGGCTGGCCGCGCCGCGCTTGGAGAAATCCTGCATCCGGGCGTTGTCGCGGGCACCCTCGAAGGCATTGGGCCGGGCGGCTTCAGCGCGTTTCTGGTTGTCGCGGAACTGGCTGGAATCACGCTGGCCCTGGGCGGGCCGCTGGGCGGGTTCGGCCCGCCGTTCCTGGACCTTGCTGCGGGCTGATCCCGTTTCGGCCTGGGCTGTGGGTTGTCGTCCCGCGGACTCCCGCCGGGGCCGTTCGCCCGCCTTGGGTTGGGCTTTCTCCCGGCTGGCCGCGCCGCGGCGTTCTTCCGCCCGTGCCTGCCGTCCGTTGCCGGTGTCGGCCAGACCTTCCCAAGCGCTGGGCCGGTGGCCTGGGTCCAGCCGTTTTGGAATATCGGTGGTCGCCGCCGGGCGGTTGGGTTGGGCCAGCTTGGACCCGAACTTTTGTTCCAACTGGGTATCCTGGCCCAGGCGTTGGCGGACTTGCTCCGCCGATGGGCGTTGCCCGGCGGGTAAACTGGCCGGACGGTCCGGGCTTTGCCCGAAACCCCGCACATTGGCGGGCAAGGTCTGCGCCGAGCCTAGGCGGTCCCCGGCCAAACCCGGCTGCTGGATAGCGCCCCAACGCTCGCGGGCGGCGGCGGGATATTGCTGGCCGCGGCGGTGGCGGGCGTCGGGGGTCCAGCCTTCGCGTCCTTGTTTCCAGTTCGCCAATTGGTCCTGGTTGATGCTGCGGCTACGGTCGATGTTGATTTCGTTGCCGGAGACATTGACGTTCTTGTTGTAATTCACGTTGCCCCGGTCGTAGCCGCCGCCGCTGTTCCAGCAGGTGCCGTTGCGGCAGACCGTCCCGCCGTAATAGTGGCTGACCGGCGGGTAATAACCGCCGTAATAGCCGCCATGCCAATCGTTGTCGTTGTGGGTCCATTCCATGATGCCCCAGGTTAGCAAGCCACCGACCAAGGCGCCCGCCCCGAAAGTCAGCCATGGATCGGTGCTGGATGCCGTGGTGGTGGCGGTGGCGGGCGCGGCACCGGGGTAATAGTTGTTGACCACCGTGGTCGGCGCGGAGGCGGGCGGCGGGGCCAGCGGGGCGGAATAGGCTTGCTGCGGGTTGTATTGGGGCACGTAGAGCGTGTCGGACTTGGCCGGTTCGATGTAGACCACTTCTTTCTTCGCCACCGCCGGTTGCACCTGGGGCATCCCGGCGGCGGGCGTCGCCGCCTCGGCCTTCACCGTGACCTTCTGCTGCGGCGAGTCCTTGAGGAAGCCCGAAGCCCGCGCCCGGCGGCGCAACTCCTGGACCGCGTTCATCAAGGCTTCCGGCTGGGCCAGGAAGGTATCGCCCAAACGGGTGGTCCAGTCCAGATGGTCGTTCATCATCTTGAGGACTTGCGGCACTTCCGCCAAACGCAGGATGCTGGCGTCCCAGGTTTGATCCTTGAGGCTCGCGGGGTCGGGCTTGGAATCCAACCAGCGGGCGGCTTGCACCACTTCCAAGGGATAGGTGGACGCGACCAGCAGCTCCGCCAACAACGGATCGGGATAGAGCGCGATGGGGGCCACCAGGGATTCCAAATCCGACAGCGCTTGGACCGGGGCGGCGGGCGGCGGGGGCTGGGTCGGAGCCGCGGCGGGTGGGGCCGCGGTCGGCGGCGGGTTGGCCACCGCCTGGGCGGGCGGCGTCTGGGCCGGTGGCTTGGCACCCGCCGTCCGGTCTTCCCCGCCGCATCCGGTCGGTGACAAGGCCAGGGCGATGAGCATGGCCCGGCATAGGGCGGAGCGCTCTCCTATCGAAGTTGGGGTCACTGTCATGGCGTTGCTCGCGGAATCAAGGAATGGGGCCGGTGGTGGGCACCGGAAGCGGTGGAGGCTGGGACGGTCGATGCGCTCCTGTCCGGCGCATCCTACGCTTCCACCGCCATGTTGCAACCGTAGCCGGGATGGGCGGTGGCATCCAGCCTCCCAGGGCGATGCGCCCCTCGCGGTCAGGATACCAGCCGCCGCCCCGTCAGCCGTTCCAGCACCTTGAGCGGGGCGGTTTCCGGGCGGGCTTGGTGTGCCACCTCCAGATAGAAGGTCTGTTCCAGCATGAACTGGCCGGATAGGACCGCGTGCAGCACTTGGTCGGAATAGACGACCCAGGTGCTGCCCGCCGGGAAGGCGAAGGTCTCCTGCGCTGCCTGGGCCTGATAATCCAGGTCGGCCTTGCCGAGATCGTGCAACTGGCCCATGAGATGGTCGTATTCGCTGCGGCGGGATTTGGTGAGGCCCAGCCGTTCCAAGGCCCAGGCCGATCCCGGCCAGGGGCGGCGGGTCAGGGGCAGGAATGTCCGGGCATACGGCTCAAACGGTTCGCCGACCCGCCAGACCCTGGGTTTCCCCTCGGGATTGATATTGGCGAACACCCGCAACAAGCGCTTGCCGCCGGTGGGGTTGGAGGGGAAGGAATCCACATGCAGGCGGGAATCGTCCTTGCGCCAGCTGGTCTCGCGGCCTTCCGCCTTCACCGTGCGATAAGAAGCGAAACCGCGCCGCAGGTAGGGGCGGTATCCCGGAAACAGGCCGTGGACCAAGCGTTCCGCCCCGTCGGAAAAGCGGGTCAGCATCGCTTGCAGCGCCGCGACTTCGTCCGGGGTGCCGACCGCGCCGCGCAATTCGGTCCCGCGCAGGCTGATGTTCTTGGCCTTGCCGTCGGTCCAGCTTTCGGCGAGGAAGCGCCGCTCGGCCTCCCCGACCGTGAATGCCAGCCGGGGCAGATATAGCACCTGGCCGGTTTCCAAGCATTCGGTCCAGTGCTGTCCGTCCGGCGCGGTTTCCCAGGTGTCGATGGGGCATTCGCGGATGAGGCTCGGTGTCATGGGTCGCTCCTTGGGCGAGGGTGGATCGGGTAGGCGGGCCGGGGCATAACCCCCGGATCGGCGGTGGATTTAACCATTTGCCACCGGGTTTAGCGACCGTTTGCGGAACCCTCAGCCCAGCGTGGCTTCCGCCGCCCGGATGATGCGCACGGTGTCCTCGGGATAATCGACGCCATGCAGGAAATAGGTTTCCTCCGCATCGACGCAGCCATGCTCCAGCAGGATGTCGCGGGCGAAGTCGCCCAGCCCGCCCCAGAATTCCCGCGCCATGAACACCACCGGGAAGGCTTCCAGCTTGCCGGTCTGGATCAGGGTGATGACCTCGAACGCCTCGTCCAAGGTGCCGAAACCACCGGGCAGGATCACGAAAGCCCGCGAGTATTTCACCAACATCAGCTTGCGGGTGAAGAAATGCTCGAATTCGATGAATTTGTCGAGATAGGCATTGGGCTGTTGCTCGCAGGGCAGCTTGATGTTGCAGCCGATGCTCAGGCCGCCCGCTTCTTTCGCGCCGCGGTTGGCGGCTTCCATGATGCCGGGACCGCCGCCGGTCATCACGGCGTAACCGGCTTCGGCCAGGGCGCGTCCGGTGGCCCGTGCCAGGTGGTAATAGGGATGGTCCTCGGGGAAGCGGGCCGAGCCGAATACCGTGACGCAAGGGGCTTCGAGGTCGAAGCTCTCGAAACCGCGCAGGAATTCCAGGAAGAAGGTGACGGCGCTTTCGAGGTCGGCGGCGCGGTCGCGGGGACCGGAGAGCAATAGCTTTTCGGCTCCTTCGACCTTGCCCAGCAAAGAGAGCGAGTGGTTTGGACCGGCGAAGGGCGGGAGGGCGTGGGTCATGGCATGGCCTCGTGGGTTGGGGGAGGAAAATCGCGGATTAGCGGGCTTGGGAATCCAAAAGCCATGCGCCGCGCCGGTTCCACCGCCATCAATCCCCGCCGTCCGGTGTCATTGCGGGCACTGGAATACCGCCAAGGCTCCGGGTGGGTCCATGGCCGCGCTGCATGGGGGTTTGGTTTAAGCCGGCCGCGGCGGGCCGCGATCCGCCCCGTCGCGGCTAGGCCAAGGTTTCCAGCCTGCGCCGTAACGCCTGCCCGTAGCGGGCCATCTGAGCCTCGTCGGCGGCGTAGGCACCATGGAAGATCATGGGTTCCAGCCAGGTCATGCCGCAGAAGCAGGCGGTCAGCTCGAAGGGTTTCAGCAATTCGGCGACGGCGATGCCGTTGATGCCGTCGGGCGCGTAGGCGGTGGCGGGCATTCCGGTGGTGACGCTGTGCAGCCAGCGTTTACCGCGCAGGGCCAGTCCCTTGGCACCGTAGGCGAAATCTTGTTCCAGCACCACGTCGATCCATTCCTTGAGCAGGGCCGGGCAGCTATACCAATAGAAAGGATGCTGGAACAGCACCACATCGGCTTCCATCAAGAGGGCTTGCTCGCGTTGGATATCGATGTAGAAATTGGGATAGAGCGCGTAGAGATCGTTGACGCGGGCACCGGGCAGGTCGCGCAGGGCGTCCAGCACGGCGTGGTTGGCCCGCGAGCGTTCGGGGTAGGGGTGGATGAACTGTATCAGGATGGTCATGGCGGCGGGCTGGGAGCGACGAGCCTGGATCATAGCATGGCCCCCGCGCCGCCCAGATGTTGACGCTGAGTTTCGGCGCTTCCCGCACGGCATCGCCGTCGCCCGGATTCCGCTAACACCGCAGCCGGGCTACGGCCCGGTCCCGCTCACCAGCGATAACCGCCGAAAAAACGCCGCCGATGCTCGGCCAGATAACCCGGTCTTTGCATCGGCCCGACCAGGACCAAGCCCGCCAGGAAGCCGCCCACATGCGCCCAGAACGCCACGCCGCCGCCCGCGCCGTGCAGCCCCGGCATCCCGCCCGCCAATTGCAGGATGAACCAATAGCCCAGCATCCCGATGGCGGGCACCGAAATCGTGGTGACGAAAAACCCGAGGAAGATCAAGGTATGGATACGGGCGTGCGGATAGAGTCGGGCGTAGGCGCCCATTACTCCGCCGATGGCCCCGGAAGCCCCGACCATGGGCGCGGTGGTGGCCGGGTCGGAGAGGATTTGCGCCGCCGCCGCCAGCCCGCACAGGAGATAGAACACCACGAACCGCAGCGGTCCCATGCAATCCTCGATATTGTCGCCGAACACCCACAGGAACCACAGGTTGCCGATGATGTGGAACCAGCCGCCGTGCAGGAACATATGGGTGAACAGGGTGGGCAGGGAGCCTTCGTCCTCCAATTCGCAGCCCAGATGCTCGTTCAGCGGGATGACGGTGCCGGGCGGCACCCGGCCCAGGAGGTCGCCCGGAATCAAGCCGAGTTCGCATAATGAGCGGGCCAAGGGTTCGTCCGCGCCCAAGCCTTGGATGAAGACCCAACTGAAAATGTTGAGTCCGATGATGATGAGCAAGGCCAGCGGCCTGCCCAGGGTGGGATTCTCGTCGCGCAATGGGAACATGCTTGCCTCGCTGGATGATGGCCTGGATGGAGGATGGGCGGGAACAAGCTTTGGGGTTTGGCCGAAAGCAACTTCCCGGTTCCGCTGGGGATAAAAACGCGCTGGAGTGCGAACCTCAGTTTGCGCGGGGCCGGTGCGTGCCAACCGAAGTTGGTACTCCAAGGCGATATGGGGAAGTTATTCCCGGCCCAACCCTCGGAGCCGGCCCGGCAGAAAGAAGTTCGGGAGGCGTCAAGCCCGCTGTGGATTTTCAGAGCCCTGCGGAATGGGCTATCCGGGCGGCTGTGGCGACGATGGATGGGCAAGGACCGCGAAATTCTCGCCGGTACCGCCGCGAACCGCCCATGGAAACCCCCGCTCGACCTTGGCTTGGCAAGTGCCGGGGGGTTCTGAAAATCTGCCTATACTGTGTACGAGCATGACCGCCTTGGCCCATCACACAATAAATATCTTTTATTAATCAGGCATATAGGGGATAGCCCCGCATGAGAGCCCGAACTGGTCTGAATCTCCTGGCGCTGGCGGTAGGCAGTGCGGGCATGGCCTTATCTCATGCCGCCTTCGCCGGGACGTTCACCGATGCCATCGCACTTGGCTGGTGGTGGGAGGGGGGTTCCGCAGCCGTGTTGTTTGCCGCCGTGTTCTGGTGGCACCATCGAAGAAAGCTTGGAAATAGCGATGGGCGCTTATCTCCGGCTGCTCATCCCGGTCAGGTTCAAGACGAAACACCCGATGCCAAGTTACGGCCTCGGCCTTGGATTCCGCTGGGGATTTTCCTGGGGATCGCCACATTGATCGGTGTGTTCGGTTGGGCTTTCTACCGCCATGAACGGTTGGAATACCGCGCCATACAGGAAAACCAACTGGCCGCCATCGCCGACTTCAAGCGGCAACAAATCGAAGCCTGGCTCGGGGAACGCCGCCGGGCCGCCATGACTTGGCGCAAGGGCAGTATTTTCGGGGAAGTCGTCGTGCAATGGTTGGCGGGGAATGGCAAGGACCGCTCCCAGGAGCGGCAGATCGAAAAGCGCTTATGGACCATCAAGGAGTTCCTTGGCTACACCAGCGTGACATTGTTGGACGGCGAAGGGCGGGTGCGGTTGCGGGTGGGGGCGGAACCCGCGCTGTCGCCCCAATTCGTGGAACTGAGCCGCATGGCCATGGCCAGCGGGCAGGTTCAATTCTCCGATCTGTACCGGATGGTGAAGGGGGCCGGTTCGGAGGTCAATATGGATTTCATCGCACCGCTCAGCGGGCTGGATAGCGAACGCCCGGTCGCCGTGTTGGCCTTCACCACTTCCGCCAACGAATTCCTGTTCCCCTTGATCCAATCCTGGCCGCTGCCCAGCGGTTCCGCTGAAACCGTGCTGGTTCGCCGCGAAGCCGGTTCGGTGTTGTTCCTAAATGCCTTGCGGCACCATCGGGATGCGGCTTTCAACCTGAGTTTTCCCTTGAGCAACCAGGCGTTGCTGGCCGTGCGTGCCGTCGAAGGCCAGCAAGGCATCGCCGCGGGCCAGGATTATCGCGGAGTGCCGGTATTGGCATCCATTACCGGCATCGCGGGCACGCCTTGGCGGTTGATCGCCAAGGTCGATGTCGGCGAGATCGATGCCCCGGCCCGCCGCGACGCCGCCATCGTTACCGGGACCTGTCTGGCGTTGATGTTGGCGGCGGGCACGGCCACCGCGCTGGCCTGGCGCAGGCGGCGCTATGCCTTGGAGTCGGCCTATCAAGAGGAGCGGGCCAAGCGGGCCATCCTATCCATGCGCTTGGACGACCTGGCCCGCGATGCCACCGATATCATCTTATTGACCGACGGCGATGGGAATATCCGCGATGCCAATCAACGCGCCATCGACACCTATGGCCAAAGCCACGAAGCTTTGTGCGGCCTGTCGTTGCTGGATTTGGTCCCGCCCGAGCTACGCGCCGCTGCCAAGGCGGAATGGAACAAAGCCGTGGACCAAGGCCAAGCGCGCTTCGAAACGCTGCACCGTTCATGGCAAGGCGGGGATTTCCCGGTCGAGGTGAACACCCGTCGCATCGGTTATGGCGATGTCCTGCTGATGCAAAGCGTCATCCGCGATATCAGCGAGCGCCGCCGGGTGGAGGCTGAAATCCGCCGCCTGTCCGAACTGGGCAGGGTGCTGAGCCGCTGCAATCCCTGCGTCTTATCGCAGGTCGGGCCGGACGGGTTTTTGGGGGAAATCTGCCGTTTGGTGGTCCGCCATGGTGGGTTTGCGATGGCTTGTGCCTATGGCGGCATGGGACGGAATGGCGAGTCGATGTTGTTGGCCTATTTCGGCAACCATCCGGGAGCCTTGCCGGTGGACCAAACGCACCGGGGAACCATCCGGGAAGTGGCGGACGAGGTGCGATGCGCCCGCGATGGTGGACCCGCTTGGTTCCCCGATGCCCGCGGACTGGTATTCCGTTTGCCTTGGCTGGGCGAAACACCCCTGACGGGGTTCGGGTGCTACGCCGCGGTACCCATAGCCGGGGAACCGGGCTTGACGGGGGCTTTGTTGTTGTTCGGCGGCCAACCCGAACCGTTCTCCCGGCATGTCGAACCGTTCCTTGAGCGCTTGGCGGAAAACACCACCCGCGGGTTGGAGTTCCTCGCCCAGCGCGAGGCGTTGCGGTCCAGCCGCGACCGCCTAGGTGCCATGCTGGATAATATCGATGGGGTCGTCTGGTCGCTGGACCCCTACAGCTTCGATCTTGTTTATACCAATCCTTCGATAGTGCGTATGACCGGCTACGCGGCGGAGGTTATGCTTGCCCAGCCCGGCTTATGGCGGGACATGTTGCTTCCCGGTGACCGGGTTCGACTCATGGATGATCTGAACCAAGCCCAATTGACCGGGACGCTGGGCGGCGACTACCAGATCATGCGCCTGGATGGCCACCGGCGCTGGATCAATATCCAAGGCCGCATGGTGTTCGACGCCAACGGCCGACCCCAGCGGTTGGACGGGATCGTCTTCGATATCACCGAACGCCGTTTGAACGAGATCGCCAACGAGGCCATCCAATTGATCTCGGCGGTATTCCTGAAGCATCGCCAGGCATCGGAACCCTATCGGCAGGTGGCCGAACTCCTCGCGCAACGTCTGGAGTTTCCGATGGTTTGTATCGATCTTTATAACCCCATGACCGAGCGGATGGAGTCCCTGGGCTGTTCCATCGCCTCCGACCCGGTTCCGCAGGCTGTCGGCGAATCCATCACCGCCACCGTCTCGGCCCGTGGCACCTCCTGGTACGAAACCGACCTCGCCAGGAACGGCGGCGATGCCGGCTGCGAGGGGTTGCGCCAACTCGGTGGACGGTCTTTCATCGCCATGCCCTTGTGGATAGGCAACGAACCGCTCGGTGGCTTGTTGTTGGCCGATACCGCGCCCCGCCCGGATATAGGGTCCTGGCAAATCTATCTATGCTTGATCGCCAGCCGACTCGCCATGGAAATGGATCGACGCCGCAGGACCCGTGGCCTCGACCGCCAAGCCCAAGAATTCCGTCAGTTGCTCGACAGCCTGTTTATCTATGCCGGCATCCTGACGCCCGAGGGCATGGTGATCGACATTAACCGCACCGCGCTGGAAACGGTGGGGCTGCGATTGGAAGACGTGCAGGGTCGGCCTTTCGAGGATACCCCTTGGTGGAGCGCTTCGGAAGCGAGCCAGCAGCGGCTGCGTGAAGCATTGGCCGAGGCCGCCCAAGGCAGGACGGTCCGTTACGATACCCAAATACAGTACCGTCCCGGCGACTGCGCGACCATCGATTTCGGAATCACGCCCATCTTCGATGCGGAGGGGCAGGTGACATACTTGGTTCCTTCCGCCCTGGATATTAGCGAACGCCGCCGTGTCCAGGAGGAATCGCGCCGTCAGGGCGCTTGGTTGCGTGCGGGGATCGATAGGGTGCCTATCGGCCTGATGATCGTCGATCCCCGTTCCGGCCGCTTGCAAAAGGCCAATCAAACCCTTTGCCAATTCCTGGGTTATCGGGAGGAGGCTTTGTTGGGCATGGTTTGGCTGGATTTGCTCATGCCGCTGGATCATGAAACTCATCGCCAAGGGATTGCAAGCTTGCTGCGCGGGGCGGTGGAAACCTATACAGCCAGGGAGCATTACCGGCATGGCAACGGCGATGCTCTGCCTTTCCTGGTCGAAATCCGTTATGGCCGCTACGCCGATGCCGATCTGGACGCCCTGATGGCGACCTTGGTTCCATCCGCTATGGAAGGCCCGCCGCCATGAAGCCCATATACCTTCCCTGCTGCATCACGGTGCTGGCCGCCCTGTTCGGTGGCCCTGTCCAGGCCGCCCCGGTGGATGTGATATTGGCCCTCGACCACTCCGGCAGCATGAAAAGGACCGATCCCAACCGCGATAGCGTCCAGGGCGTGGAATTGTTCGCCGACCTGCTCGGCAAGGATGACCGGCTGGAATTCATGGGTTTCGCCGGGCGGGCCGAGACCTTGCTGCCGCTCACCGCCGGGTCCGGGCCCGCCGTCCGGGAACGGTTGTCCCGGCTGGCGCAGGCGCTCCCCATGAACGGCCAGCGCACCGATTTCAGCGAGGCCCTGCGGTTGGCCTATGAGGACCTGATCGTCGCTGCCGCCCCGCCGGATACCCGGCGCATGGTGGTGATATTCTCGGACGGTCAACTCGATCTCGGGGACGCCGCCGCCAACAATACGGCCCAAGCGCTGATTTTGGCGTTGCTCCCCGAGTTCCGCGCCGTCGGGATCAAGGTTTATTGCGTGGCCTTCTCGCCCGAAGCCGATCTGGCCTTCCTCGGGCGCATCGCCGAAGCCACCGGCGGTCGGGCGCTGCGGGCGGAACGGGTGGCCGATATTTACAAAGCGTTTATCCGCTTGTTCGAAGAAACCGACCAGCCTTTGTCGATACCGGTACGGGACGGGCAAGTGGCGGTCGATAAGACAGTCCGGGAACTCAAGCTCTTGGTGGAGCGGGATTCGGAACGGGAGCGGATTCGGCTGGTCGATCCCAGTGGCAAAGAATTCGACGGGCAGGATAAGGCGCTGGGTTTGGAATGGCGGCACCATGGTCTTTTCGACCGGATCACCGTGCCGCGCCCCGCCGTGGGAACTTGGCGGATGCTCGGCGCGGCGGGCGAAAAAAAAGCCTATTTGGATAGCGATCTGGACCTGGGTATGGAAGTTCATCCGCCGGTCCGGGCGGGGCGACCGGTTGAAATCACCGTGCGCCTGAGTTATCGCGGCCAGCCAGTGTCCGATCAGCGGTTATTGGAAGGATTGAAAATCGAGGTCACGGGCCATGGCGAAACCGGGATGTCCTTGGAACCCTTGGCTTGGCTGCCGGATGCCCAGACCGGACATCCTGGGGAATTCCACGGGCGATTGCGCTTCGCGGCGGAAGGGGACTATCGGCTGGCGGCCTTGGCGGAAAACCCGGTATTCCAGCGCCGCCGGGAAATGTCGGTGACTGTTTTGGCGGCGGAACCCGCAGCCATCCCGCCACCGGCGGCACCGCGCGAGGAGGGGCCGTCACCGCCCGCCCCGGTTCCTACTGCTTCGATTCCGGTACCTGGGCCACCTCCTCCCACGGCGGGCGATCCCTCGCTGAGCGGCCTGGGCTGGATCGTCGCGCTGAACCTGGTCCTGGTGGCCTTGGTGGGTGGCGGCATTTGGTTTTGGAAGTACCGGTCGGGCCAGGATAAACAGCAGACCTTGGCCTTACGTGCGGCGCGGAAATCCACGGAACACGGCGTCCCGCCGCGCCGTCCAGGACCCATGCCATGAACCAAAACGACTATGTCTGGATTTATATCTTGGCCGAAGCCCTGCTGGTCAGCCTCGGGCTGATGGGGTTTTTCGGCTACCGTTGGTGGCGCTTGCGTTCGGAGCGGCGATTGTTGATCCGGATTTGCGGGCAGGTGGCCGAACATCTCACCGAATCCATCGAGGCCGTCCAAAAGGATCCCTTGCGCTATCCCGAATTCCGCCAGGCCGAAGCTGCCTGCCTCAGCGCGTTGTTGCCGCCATTCGCCGATTTGCGGTTGGCCGATGTCGAGGCTTGGGACGATATTTTCGCCAATATCCACGCACTATTTGATTTGTTAGCCCGGCGGCTGGCAGCCTTGCCCGCCGAGACGCACCAAGGAGCCGGCAAACCCACCGATGACGACATGGAGCGGGCCGATATCCAGGAATGGGATGCGGCGTTTGCGGAATTCTTGTCCCAGCATAACCAAGGCTTGACCTTCCTGGCCGCGACCCGCGATGTCACCGCCGATATCAAACGGAAGTGCGAGGATGTTCGGCAAGCCCATCATAACCTGCGGGTCAATCTCGAATCCGTCGTCAAGATGGACCGCGGCGGTCAATTGCAACCCTTGCTGGCCGATATCGAAAAGAGCAATTTCGAATTGCAACAAATGGCTTATTCCTTGGAGCGCGCCCAAGGCAATATGGCACCGCAGCTCGAAACCCTAGGCCAACAAGTCCGCAATCTGCAATTGACCGTCCAGAACTATCGCAAATCGCTGCCTAAAATCGTGCAGGAGCGGGATAGGCTGGCCGAGGAGAAGGGGGATTTGACCAAGCAATTGGAAGCCAAAGTCAAGCTGGTGGACCGTCTGAACCGGAATTACGAAACCTTGCGCCGCGAGTATACCAAGCTGTATCAGGCCACCCGTTGATTATCTACCGCCGGAGTATCGCCATGAACCGTATCGACTTATTGGATTATGCCCACAACAAACCGGCACCCGATATCCCGACCCGCTTGTTCCAGGATGGCCACCACGCCATATATTGGCTGGGGATCGAGCAGGATACGGCTTTCCGCTGCAATGTTTACTTGATCGAGGATGGCGGAGAGGGATATCTGGTCGATCCCGGTGGCAGGCCAGGGTTTTCCCAAATCAAACAGCGGGTCGAGCAAATCATGCCCACCGGGCGGATCAAGGGCATGGTGCTTTGCCATCAAGACCCGGATGTGGCCGCCTCGATGGTGGATTGGCTGGACCTGCACCCGGATATTAAGGTGTATAGCTCGACGCGTACCCACGCTCTTTTGCCGCATTACGGGAAGCTCAAATATCCAGCGGTCGATATCGTCGAGAAACCCGTGCTTGAATTTTCCTCGGGTGCCCGCCTGCGTTTTATCGAAGCGCCTTTCCTACATTTCCCCGGTGCTTTCACGAGCTATGATACCGCTTCGGGATTCCTGTTTTCGGGGGATATTTGGGCTGCGGTGGGTATGGATTGGACCCTGGTCAGCGACGATTTCAATACCTTGTCGTTCAAAATGGAAATGTTCCATACCGACTATATGGCGAGCAACAAGGCCAGCCGGGGATTCACGCGCAAACTACGGGAGGTCGATATCATGGCGATCTTGCCCCAGCATGGCTCGATTATTCCCCGCGCCTATGTGGCCGAGGCCATCGACTATTTGAACGATCTACCCTGCGGGTTGGATTTGCTGTATTTATCCGGGCAATGAGCGGATAAAAAGGAAGGGGTATCGGTGCGGTATAAGGTTTTTGAAGCTCGTACTCCAACTTTCCCTCGGCACCGTACACCCAAACCGAAAATGCCCTAGTCCGCCAGGACCGCCCGCAGCGCTTCCGCGTAGGCCGCGATATCGGCTTCGGTCCTGAGTTCCGTGGCGCAGGTCAAAATCGCCGCGCCCAACTCGGGATAAGCCCCCGATAGGTCCACCCCGCCCAGGATGCCCCGTTCCGCCAAACCTTCCAACACCGTGGTGGCGGGAAGCCGCGTCCGGTAGACCGCCTCATGGAAGCACGGCTCCGCGAACACCCGTTCCACGCCCGCGATGCCGGTCAGCGTTGCCAGCAAGGCGCGGGTTTGGTGATGGCAGGCCAGCGCGACCTGTTTCAAGCCTTCCGCTCCCAGCAGGGCCAGATAGATCGTCGCCGCCGTGACCATCAAGCCTTGGTTGGTGCAGATGTTGGAGGTGGCCCGTCCGCGCCGGATGTGCTGTTCGCGGGCTTGCAAAGTGAGGGTGAAGCCGGGTTGGCCGGCGAGGTCCACGGTGTGGCCCACGAGGCGTCCCGGCATCGAATGCACCAGCGCCTTGCGGCAGCACAGGAAACCGAAATATGGCCCGCCACCCGCTAGTGGAATCCCCAAAGGCTGGCCGCTGCCACAGGCGATATCGGCCCCCGCCGTGCCCCATTCTCCGGGCGGTTTGAGCAGGCCCAGGGCGGTGGGGTTGACCAGGGCGACGGCCAGGGCGTGGTGGGCTTTGGCCCAATCGGTCAGGGTGTCCACCGGCTCCAAACCGCCGAAGCCATTGGGCTGGGGGATGACCACGGCGGCGATATCGCCAGCCGCGTGGGCATCGAGGCCGGCCAGATCGGTACAGCCGGTGTTGGGATCGTAGGACAGTTCGATCAATTCCAGGGCTTGGGCCTGGACGATGCTCGCCAGCACGGCGCGATAAACCGGTGGCACGCTGCGTGGCACCAGTACCCGTCGCGCATGGGATTCACGGTTGGCCCGCACCGCCATCAGCACCGCTTCGGCCAGCCCGGAAGCCGCGTCGTACAGCGAAGCGTTGGCGACTTCCATTGCGGTCAGGCCCGCCATCATGCTCTGGTATTCGTAGAGGGTTTGCAGGGTGCCCTGGCTGGCTTCGGCTTGGTAGGGCGTGTAGGCGCTGTAGAACTCGCCCCGGCCCGCCACCGCCCACACCGCCGCCGGGATGTGGTGTTCGTAGGCACCGCCGCCCGCGAAGCACAGCAGTGGCCGGTTCATCCTGGCCCGTTCGCGCATGAGCCGGGCGATCTCCATTTCCTTGAGTCCGGGCGTGGGGTCCGCATCGGTGTCGGCCCGCAAGGCCGCCGGGATTTCATCGAACAAATCGTCGATGGCGCGGGCGTCCAAAGCCGCCAGCATCGCTTGGATATCCGCTTGGGTGTGGGGGATGAAGGGCATGGGTGAAAAGCTAGGGATGTGGCGAGGCCGGGCTTAGCCCGGTTCCACCGCTTCCTGGTAGGCCGCGGCGCTCAAGAGTTGGTCCAGTTCGGCGGTGGCGTCGGCCTGCACCACGAACAGCCAAGCGGCGTAGGCGTCTTCGTTGAGGGTTTCCGGGGTGTCGGCCAGCGCGGGGTTGGTGGCGACGATCTCGCCCGACACGGGGCTGAAAATATCGGAGGCCGCTTTCACCGATTCGACCACGGCCACGGCTTCGCCCGCCTTGACCTTGCGTCCCACCACGGGCAATTCGACGAACACCACATCGCCCAGTTCGCTTTGGGCAAAATCGGAGATGCCGACCCGCACCGTGTTGCCGTCTTCCAGCTTGGCCCATTCATGGGTATTGGCGTATTTCAAATCATCGGGAAAATGGCTCATCTTCGCACCTGCTGTGGGTTGGGTTCCGGGGTTTGGAGTGGCCAGCAAATTACGGGAAAAGCGGGGGCAGGTAAAGCGATGGCGTGTTGGCCGGTCTGTCGCCCGGAGGTGTCGGGTAGGGTCCGAATCCAGCCCGCCCCAGGCCTCATACTTCCGCCAAGCAGGCGGGGAGGCCGCTGGCCAAATCCGGGTAGCGTAACACCACGCTTAGTTCTTCCAGCATCCGCCGGTTGTCCAGGCGTTTCGATTCTTCCAGGAACGACAGCATGGCGGGCGAAAAAGTCCGCCGGGCTTCGGCGAGGCTCACCAGGGGCGGGCGGGGCAGGCCCAGTGCGTCGGCGACCCGCTGGAAATAATCGGTCATGGTGGTGGGATGGCCGTCGCTGAGATTGTAGGCCGCGCCGGGCCGCCCCTGGCGGGCGGCGGCGCGGCAGGCGGCGGCGAGGTCGTCGGCATGGATGCGGTTGCTATAGGGCGCTTCCGCGGGATGGACCACAGGGACACCCTGGCGGATGCGTTCCACCGGCAAGCGCCCCGGCCCGTAAATCCCCGGCACCCGCAAGATTATGCAGGGCACGCCCTGGCGTCCGCTCCAAGCCAGGAGGGCCGATTCCGCCGCCACCCGCCGCCGGGCGCGGTCGGTCCGGGGTTGGAGCGGGGCGGCCTCGTCGATCCAAGCGCCTTGGCAATCGCCATAGACGCCGCTGGTGCTGATATAGACCACGCGCTCCGGCGGGGCGGGAAGCGCCGCCAGCAAGGCCCGGAGCCTCGGGTCGTCGCCGCCGGTGGGCGGGGGCGGGGCAAAGTAATACAGGGTTGCCAGCGCGGCGGGCAGTTGGTTCAGGGTATCGGGATGGTCCAAATCACCCCAGACCGGGCCGATGCCCCGCGCCGCCAGCGTCCGGGCCGAATCGTCCGAGCGGGCCAGCGCCGCCACGCTATTCCCGGCGGCGAGTTCCAGCCGGGCCACGCGCTGGCCGATGTCGCCGCAGCCGACGATGAAGATGCAAGGACCGTGGGGTTCGGTGGCGGTCATGGCGGAAGTGGGAAGCAATAAAGGCGCAAAGCATATCGCCTGCGACCCGCCCCGGTCTAACCGCTGGTTTCCCCACCGGCAGGGACCGGGCCTACGGTTACGCGGCGGTAAGCGCGATGATAGAATGCGCCACCGACCCGAACCCACCCCACCGATCCCGCGTATCCCCAGGATGGCCGCGAAAAACTCCGATCCGCAACAACCCTCCGCCGCGCTGGACATCCGGGCGGGTGCCATCACCCTGCCCATCCTCAAGCTTTTCACCGCCGACCTGATCGCCGTCAACGTCCAGCTCGAAGAGAAGCTCCGGCGGGCCCCTGAATTTTTCCGCTACGCCCCGGTGGTCCTCGATCTGGCCGAACTCGATCCTGACCGCGAGAAAATCGATTTCCCGGCCTTGCTCAAGCTGTTGCGGAAACTCGACCTGATGCCGGCCGGTGTGCGCGGTGGCAACCCGGCCCAGCATTCCGCCGCCCAGGCCGCCCAACTGGCGGTGCTGGCCGATGGCAAGGAAACCGCTGCCCCAGCCGCGCCGCGCCCCGCCGCCAAAAGCCCGGAACCCCCGAAATCCCAGCCCGCCACCAAGCTGGTCGAGCAGCCGGTGCGCTCGGGCCAGCGCGTCTATGCCCAGGGCGGCGACCTGATCGTCCGCGCCCAGATCAGCGCCGGGGCCGAGATCATCGCCGATGGCAATATCCACATCTACGGCAGGCTCAAGGGCCGGGCGCTGGCCGGGGTACAGGGCAACCCGGAGGCGCGGATTTTCTGCGCCGACCTACAAGCCGAACTGGTGGGCATCGGCACACAATACAAAATCAGCGAAAACATCGACCCGGCGCTCTGGGGCAAACCGGCCCACATCCATTTGGTGGATAACGCCTTGGTCATCGATCCGCTATAAGCAAAAAATCTTTGGAATCTGGAGAGTTAGGCGTGGCAAGAATTATCGTTGTAACTTCGGGCAAGGGCGGGGTCGGCAAAACCACCACCAGCGCCGCGTTATCCATGGGCTTGGCGCTCAAGGGCCATCGCACCGCCGTGATCGACTTCGATATCGGGCTGAGGAACCTCGACCTCATCATGGGTTGCGAGCGGCGGGTGGTCTACGACTTCGTCAATGTCATCAACCAGGAAGCGAGCCTGAACCAAGCCCTGATCCGCGACAAGCGCTGCGAGAACCTCTATATCCTCCCGGCCTCGCAGACCCGCGACAAGGACGCGCTGACCCAGGACGGCGTCGAGCGGGTGCTGAACGAACTGTCGGAAACCTTCGAGTATGTGGTCTGCGATTCGCCGGCCGGGATCGAGCGCGGCGCCTATCTCTCGATGTATTTCGCCGACGACGCCATCGTCGTGACCAACCCGGAAGTCTCCTCGGTGCGCGACTCCGACCGGATGCTGGGCATCCTCGCCAGCAAGTCGCGCCGCGCCGAACTCGGCCAGGAACCGATCAAGGAATATCTCCTGCTCAGCCGCTATTCGCCGCAGCGGGTGAAGCTCGGCGAGATGCTCAGCGTCGAGGACGTGCAGGAAATCCTCTCGCTCCACCTCCTGGGCGTGATCCCGGAATCTAAGGCGGTGCTGAACGCTTCCAACTCCGGCACCCCGGTCATCCTCGACGAGAAGAGCGATGCCGGGCAGGCTTATTCGGATGTGGTGCGCCGTTATCTCGGCGAGCATGTTCCCCATCGTTTCGTCGAAGAGGAAAAGAAAGGCTTGTTTGGCCGCTTGTTCGGGGGGGGCTGACCATGGGCTTGTTGGATTATTTTCGGAGTTCCAAGCCCACCAGCGCGGCCATCGCCAAGGAGCGCTTGCAGATTCTGGTGGCCCATGAACGCTCGCAGCGCAATAGGCCGGATTATCTGGCCGATTTGCAGCGGGATTTGCTCGAGGTGATCCGTAAATATGTGAACGTGGACCAGGACGCCATCACCGTCACCATGGAACAGGACGATAGCCGCGAAATCCTCGAACTCAACATCATCCTGCCCGAGGAAGCCGAACAAAAGCGCACTCCGCCGCGCCCGCAAGGCAAACTCCCCTAAGCCCCGGCCCGCTCCCAGGGCCGCGGGCGGGGCGCGAGCCGATGGCCGCCCGGCCTGCCTTCCCCGGTCGGTTTGTCCCGGCCCACCTGCTTCAATCCCCCGGATCGCGTCACCGCCCAAGGCGGCGGGTTCCACCCAGCACGAGGACCACCCTAGGATGATCTTGGAAACCTTGAGCGCCATGCGCGACCTGGGCCGTTTGCACGACCTTGCCTCGATCCTGATCCGCTATGGCTTCGGCGACGTGGTGCGGCGGCTGGGGATGGAGCCGGTGTTGGAGCGGGCCGGGCGGGCCTTGCACTGGACCCGCTTCGAGGAACTCTTGCACCTCGACCCGCCGCAGCGGGTGCGCAAGGCGATGGAGGACATGGGACCGACCTTCATCAAATTCGGCCAAATCCTCTCGACGCGGGTGGATTTGTTCACACCGGAATGGATCGCCGAATTCGAGAAGCTGCACGACCGGGTGCCGCCCTTGCCGTTCGAGGCGTTGCGTCCACAGTTGGAGGAAGATTTGGGCGCGGCCCTGTCCCAGGTGTTCGCCCACATCGATCCCAGCCCGCTGGGCACGGCTTCCATCGCCCAGGTGCATCGGGCGGTGTTGCCGGACGGCCAGCAGGTCATCGTCAAAATCCGCCGCCCCGGCATCCGTCCCACCATCGAGGCCGATCTGCGCCTCTTGGAACGCTTGGTGGTCATCATCGAGCGCGAATTCGCCGACGCCCGCCGCTTCCATCCCCAGGAAATCCTGCGTCAGTTCAAGCTTTCGCTGCGCAACGAGCTGGATTTGCTGACCGAGGCCCGCAATACCGAACGCGCCGCCAATAATTTCGCGGGCGACGCCCAGATCGTCGTGCCTAAGGTGTTCTGGGAATATTGCGGCGAGCGCGTCAATGTCCAGGAATACATCGACGGCATTCCGGGCCGCAGCCTCCAAACCCAGCACATCGCCGGTTTGGACCGCAAGCTCGTGGCCCAGCGCGGGGCCGACGCGGTGCTGAAGATGGTGTTGATCGACGGTTTTTTCCATGCCGATCCGCATCCGGGGAATTTCATCTACCTGTCCGGCAACCGGCTGGCCTTCATCGATTTCGGCATGGTGGGTTCCCTGGCCGAAGTCCGCCGCGCCCAGGTGGTGGACCTGCTCAACGCCATCGTGGTGCGCGACGCCCCGGCCATGGTGGATGTGCTGCTGGACTGGACCGACGAGGGCAATCCCAGCACCGAGCGGCTGATTTCCGAGGTCGGCATGTTCATCGACAAATACCACGGCGTGGCGCTGCGGCAATTGCGGCTGGGCGATATCCTGGGCGATATGACTGCCCTGATGCGCGAACACCGGCTGACCCTGCCGCCGGACCTGACCATGCTGTTCAAGGCGCTGATTACCCTGGAAGGCATGGGCCGCCAGATCGACCCCGATTTCGATATCGTGAGCCAGGTCGCGCCGCGCCTGAGCCAGGCCATGTTGGAGCGCCACAAGCCGGAAGTCCTGATGCGCCACGCCCAGCGCAATCTCAGTAGTGTGCTGGCGCTGCTGGGCAGCTTGCCCACCGATATCCGCCGGGTCATGCGCTTGTTGCGGGCCGGGGCGGTGAAGGTGAATGTGGATATGCCGGAACTGGCGCATTTCGGCGGGTTGATGGACCGCGCCGCCAGCCGCTTGACCGTGGGCATGGTGACGGCGTCCTTGATTATCGGCTCGTCCATCGTGATGACCGTCAACGGCGGGCCGCTGCTGTTCGGTTTGCCCGCCCTGGGGGTGTTGGGATTTTCGGCGGCGGGGGTCGGGGGCGTGTGGTTGTTGGCTTCGATGTGGCGGACTTCGCATGGCGATGAGCGCTAGGTGCCGGCCGGAGGCGATGAACTTGGATCGAACCATGCCCCGCTACGATTTACACGCCCATTCCACCGCCTCCGACGGGGCTTACGCGCCCGCCGAATTGGTCCGCCAAGCCGCCCTGGCCGGGATCGAAGTGCTGGCCCTGACCGACCATGATTCCACGGCGGGCGTGGCCGAGGCCCAAAGCGCCGCCGCCGATTTGGCTATCCATATCGTGCCGGCGGTCGAGGTTTCGGTGACTTGGCAGCACAAGACCCTGCACATCGTCGGCCTCAATATCGACCCGGACCATGCGGCTTTGCAGGCGGGTTTGGCCCGGCTGCGGATCGTCCGCGATGAACGCGCCGTGGAAATCGGGTGGCGCTTGGCCAAACATGGCATTCCCGGCGTGTTCGAGGCGGTGTCGGCCCAGGCCGGGACGGGGATGGTGACCCGCACCCATTTCGCCCAATATCTGGCCGGGCAGGGCTTGGCCGGGGATGCGGGCGATGCCTTCAAGCGCTATCTGGGCCACGGCAAGCCGGGTTATGTCGCCACGCAATGGGCCGATCTGGCCGAGGCCATCGCTTGGATACGCGCGGCGGGCGGGGTGGCGGTGGTGGCCCATCCCCGGCGTTATCAGCTCACCGGAAGCTGGCTGCGGCGGCTGCTGGCGGAATTCAAGGCGATGGGCGGGGAGGGGATCGAGGTGGTTTCCGGCGTGGCCGCGCCCAACGATGTGCAGGCCAGCGCTGATCTGGCCCGGCGCTTCGGTTTGCTGGCCTCGGTGGGTTCCGATTTCCACAGCCCCGACCATCATTGGCTCAAACTGGGACGCTTGCCACCTTTGCCCGCCGGGCTGGTGCCGGTGTGGAGCCGCTGGCCCACGGTGGATTCATAAGCAGCACGAGACTTTTCCTATGCCAAGATGCCCCTGGGCCGAACGCACGCCGCTGGAACGGCAATACCACGATCTCGAATGGGGTTCGCCGCTGCACGACGATGGGCGGCTGTTCGAGTTCCTCATCCTGGAAGGGGCGCAAGCCGGCCTGTCCTGGGCCACGATCCTGCGCAAGCGCGAGGCTTACCGGGCCGCGTTCGACCAATTCGACGCCGAGCGCATGGCCCGCTACGACGCGGCCAAAACAGCCGCCTTGCTGGCCGATGCGGGCATCGTCCGCAACCGGCTCAAGATCGAAGCCGCCATCGGCAATGCCCGCGCCTATCTGGCCGTCCGCGAGCAATTCGGCAGCTTCGACGCCTACCTCTGGCGCTTCGTGGACGGGCGGCCGCGCCACAACGCTTTCCAGGACATGGCCGAGATACCGACCCGTTCCCCCGAATCCGACACCATGAGCAAAGACATGAAACAGCGCGGTTTCCGTTTTGTCGGCACCACGATTGGCTATGCCTTCATGCAGGCGGTCGGGATGGTCAACGACCACCTGGTGGATTGCTTCCGCTGGCGGGAGCTCGGCGGTGGTTGAAGTCCATCCCGTAGCCCGGATTCCGCTATCGCTGCATCCGGGCTATGGCCAAAGCTCGGGCATTGACCGGGCGCGTATCGGTTTATCCCCGAGTTTGCTAAATTCCCCCGCACCGAACACCTTGGCGAACGGGGGAAATGTGGCTTTATTCAGATATTTATTGCTGGGCGGGCTGGTCGCGGGCAATGCCGCGGCCCAGGATTTCATCCAGCAAGCGGCGGGCTTGCGGGCACAGGCGGCGCTCTACGAGCATGGCCGGGGCGTCCGGCAGGATTACGCCGCAGCCTACCAGCTCTATTGCAAGGCGGCGCTGTTGGGCGATTCCATGGCGGCGTACAACCTCGGGTGGATGTACTTCAACGGGCGCGGCCTGCCACGCCAGGCCGGATTGGCGGTGGGCTGGTTCAAACGCGCCGCCAAGGCCGGCGATGCCTACGCGGCGCGGATGGTGGCTCATTACGGCACGGTCCAGGCCGCCGAAGACCCGGCCTGCCAGCCCGAGCCGCCGCCCCCGGTGGTGACCGCCACCCTCAAGCGCAAGAATCCCCATCGTGGCGCGGTGGCGGATTGGGTCGAGCGCATCGCCCCGGTCTATTCCATCGATCCCGAGTTGGTGATGGCGGTGATCCAGGCCGAGTCCGGCTTCAATCCTTCGGCGCTCTCGCCCAAGAACGCCCAGGGCTTGATGCAGTTGATCCCGGCCACGGCGGAGCGCTTCGGCGTCAAGGATATTTGGGACCCGGAACAGAACATCCGCGGCGGCACGGCCTATCTGCATTGGCTGCTGCGGCATTTCTCGGGCAAGGTGGAATGGGCCTTGGCCGCCTACAACGCGGGCGAACGCACGGTGGAGCAATACCAGGGTGTGCCGCCCTACAAGGAAACCCAAAGCTATGTGAAGCGCATCCTGGCTTCCTATCAAAAAACCATCCATCCGATCCCGCCGCCCCTGGGTAAATCCTGAAACGCGAAAAACCCCGCCTAGGCGGGGTTTTTCATGCCGGACCGGAAGTGGCGCGGCTTATTTCATCGTCATCGGGGTCATTTTCTTGGCGGCGGTGGCGATATGCTTGCGCTCGGCCTCGGGCAGCGGGATCAAGCCCTTGTCGGCCAGATAGCCTTCCTCGCCGAACGCCTTCTCGCTGGTGAACTCGGTCACATAGGCCTCGATGCCGGGGATCACGCCGACATGGGCTTTCTTCACATAGAAGAACAGCGGGCGGGAAATGGCGTACTTGCCGGAGGCGATATGCTCGTAGCTGGGCGCGACGCCATCGACCGGGGCGGCCAGCAGCTTGTCGGAGTTCTGGTCCAGGAAGCTGTAGCCGAAGATGCCGACGGCGGTGGGGTTGGCTTCCAGTTTCTGCACGATCAGGTTGTCGTTCTCGCCGGCCTCGATGTAGGCACCGTCCTCGCGCACGGTCATGCAGACATTCTTGAACCAGGCGTCGTCGGTTTCCTTCTTGGCCTTGATCCAGGGAATCTGGGCGCAGCCGCCTTCCAGGGCCAGTTCGGCGAAGGCGTCGCGGGTGCCGGAGGTCGGGGGCGGACCCAGGACTTCGATCTTGACGTTCGGGAGCTTGGGGTTGATCTCGTTCCAGGTCTTGTAGGGATTCTCGACCAGGGCGTCGCCGTCCGGCTTGGCGGGGTCGGGCACGCGCTTGGCGAGGGCGAGGTAGAGTTCCTTGCGGGTCAGTTCCAGCTTGTCCTTGGATTTCTTGGACTGGGCGGCGACGATGCCGTCGAAACCGATCTTCACTTCCACGATGTCCTTGACGCCGGCCTTCTGGCAGGTCTCGAACTCGGTCTTCTTCATGGCGCGGGAGGCGTTGGCGATATCGGGATATTGCACGCCGACCCCGCCGCAGAACAGCTTGATGCCGCCGCCGGTGCCGGTGGCTTCGACCTTGGGGGTCTTGAACTTGCCGCCCTTGCCGAATTGTTCGGCGACCACGGTGGCGAAGGGGTAGACGGTCGAGGAGCCGACGATGCTGATGTAATCGCGGCCGGCCTCGGCGGCGTCCGCGCCTTGGGTCAGGGCCAAGCCGGCGGCGAGGGCGCTGGCGATCAGGAGCTTGTTGTTCATGCGAAACCTCGGTGGATTGAAGGGGGGCTGAGTTTATGGGGTGTCGTGGCGGAGGGGAAGCCCGGCGGGGATGCCGCCGGGTGGTTCCGGTTAGAAGTCGAGGCGGACCGCGGTTTCCCAGATATCCGGGCTCAGGCCGTTGAAGCAGCCGATGGTATCGTTCCCGGTCGCGCTGGTGGTGCATTTCCCGGCCGATCCGGTTTGGGTGCCGAAGATATGTACCCAGTTGGTCATGAAGCGGACTTTCGGGGTGAGGTACCAGTTCACGCCCAAGGTTCCAGCGTTGATGGAGCCGCCGTTGATGTGCTTGGTGTTCATGTCCATGGTGTCGTAGCGGGCCGCGATCTCCCATGCGCCCCAACCATCGCCGAACAGGAAGTTGCTGTGGGGGATGACCCGGTTCCAGGTGCCTTTCTTCTCGTCGTAGGGGCGGTTTTCACCGGTCAGGAACCAACCGCCTTGCACGTAGAAGCCTTGTAACAGGTCTTGGTTGGAATAGCCCTGGCCCGCGATCTGGGCTTGCATGTATTCGGCCTCCATATGCACCGGGCCATAGGAACCCGCGAGTTCGGCACCGAACATCGCGACTTCGTCGGCCCTGAAGGAACCCGGCGCGTCCTTGTTGCCCTTGGTCAGGTTGCCGGTGTTGATCCAGGCGGTGCGGTCTATGTCGGTGTCCGGCTGGGACAGGTATTGCCAGCCGCCGTTGCGGTAGGTGCCGTCGGCGTTGTAGTTGTTGTTGACGCTGCGCCAGGAACCCCACACGCCGGTATGCAGGACATAGCCGTCTTCCTTGCTATAGAGCGGGGCGAGGGTGCCGCGGCCTACGAGTTGGTAGCTGGTGTTGCCGCTGAAGCCGTTGCGGTTGGTGTTGCCCGCCGAGGTGTTGTTGGAACTGTTGCCGGGGGCCGGGGCGCCGACCGATTCCGTGGTGATGCCGCCGCGTACCGTCCAGGGCATGTTGAACGCCTTTTCGAAGGTCTCGGCCATGATACCGACTTGGTATTTGCTGTTGGGGCCGGATTCGATGAAGGCGTTGTTGGGCAGGGAGCGCTCGATGAAGGTGAGGTAGTTGTTGCTCATCACCGACTCCATGCTCTTGCCTTCGTTCATCTGGCCGATGGTGATGGTGAAGGGTTTGAAATGGAGGTATTTCAGGTAGGCGTCGGTGATGCCGTTGACACCGCCGCCGTTGCGGGCCCAGTCGTATTCGAAGCGGTATTCGTAGTCCTTCCACATGATACCTTCCGTGTACAGGCGCAGGCGGCGGAAACCCACGCCATTGTCCAGGTCGGTATTGGCATGGTCCGCTTGGCCGTTGTGGTTGTCGTTGAAATTGACCTGGGTGTCCACCTGGATGCGGCCACCGATCTTGGCTTTGAAGTTGCCGTCGTTGGACTCGATTTCCAGGCCTTTTTCGCCCAGTTTCACATGGGCGGCGTCCTTGTCCTCGGCCTTGGCCGGGGCCGCCGCCACCGGGGCGCTTTGTTTTTTACTGAGGCTGGAATATTGGTCCTTGGTGATGGCGCCGTTCTTCTGGAGGATTTCCAAGAGGTCGGCCCCGCCGAGGTTGCCGCCTTTCTGGCTCAGGGCGCGGTATTGGGTCTGGGTGATGGTGCCGTTCTTGAGCAGCACATCCAATAGCTCGGTATCCGCCGCCGCCGCCGTTCCCACCGAGAGGGCGGCGATCGCGGTCGCGACGAGCGGGCGACGCGAAGCGCGAGGCTTCGCCAGGATTTTCGATTTCATTATGTTTCCCCGATGTTTGTTATTCATGGCTATCGCAACCTTTGCCTGGGAAGCCGGGTTTGTTGGTCCAAACCAACAGGCGATTGCAAAAACGCGACGGACTATACGGATCGGGCTTTGCGGAAATGTTTCAGTTTGATGACCATTCGATGACAGCGGCGCGGTAAGCGACTGAATTCCCAATGGATTCAAAGCCGTCCGGTCTTGCCGGGCTTCAAGGAATCTTCATGCGGTGGTGATTCAATC